>NZ_SLYP02000002.1:300000-411323 GCF_004341505.2 Sphingomonas sp. JUb134 | reverse complement strand
TTCCGATGATCCAGCAGGCTTCACGATCGCGAGACACGAGCTTGCGGCCTTTGCTCGTCCGGTCGAGCGCTACCGGCCGGGTTCGAAGTGACGAGCCCGATCGATCTTGCCGGGTTCGCCGCCAAGTTCGCCGGCGACGACGATCCCTGGCGCACCTTCACCGCCCGTGACGAGGCGGTGAAGCGTGCCGCGATCCTGCACGCGATAGGTCACCGACCGGTCGGACGGGTGCTGGAGCTGGCCAGCGGCAACGGATCCAACAGTGCCGCGATCGCGAGGATGGCGTTGCGCCTCGATGCGACCGAGGGCACGAGGGAGGGGGTCGACCTGACGGCACGCGCCGTTGCCGCCTGGCCTCGTGCGTGCGCATCGCTGCTCGTGCTCCCCGGTCGACCGCCACGTCTCGTCTATGACGTGATCGTGATCGCCGAGATCCTGTATTACCTCTCAGCGCGAGAGATGGCCCGGGTTGCGCGTGAGATGGCCGCTCGCCTGCGCCCAGGCGGCATCATCGTGCTCGCGCACCACAGGATTGATTTCTACGATTTCGTCCAGCATGCGGCAGGGATCCACGCCCGGTTCCTCGCAGAGACCGGGCGTTGTTGGACGGTTCGCACCGCGGGCCGCACCGGCCGCTGGGTCGTTACCGCGGCCCGCGATGGTATGACCCGATCCCGTTGAACGCGAGCGAGGCAGCACGTCCCACGTCCGTGCGATATGAGGCTTGCCGTTAAGTGGAGCGGCAGGACGTCCACCTGCCGCTCCCGCCAGGGTCGTCAGGCCGCCGCGTCGAGATCGACCTTCATCTCCCGAGCCCAGAACCTGAGGTCACGACAGGTCGTGACGAACGCCTTGACGTCCTTGCTCTTGCTTAGGGCTACGAAGCCATCGTCAAGCTCCGGCACCCGAGAAGCGTCGAACAACGTGGCGGCTGCATCGGTGTAGCCGATGAACTTGCAGTGGCCGAACGCGTCCGCCACGAAGTCCTTGGAGGCCGCATCCTTGGCGAGCATCGCAACCCCCTCCTCGGACGGGAGCACCGCGACGGCATCGAACAGGACCGAAGGTCCGCCGTCGATCTTCTGCTTGGCCGCGACCTTGGTGCCGTCGTCGAGCGTGACCCCGCCGATCTTCGGCGCGACCACCTCCCAGACCGCGCCTTCGGCTTCCAGCGCCTTCGTCAGCGCATTGAACAGCTCGGCGCTCGACCCATCGGTCAGCAGCAGGCCCATCTTTCGCCCGGCGAAATTCGCCGGGCCGTTGGCGACGATCGAGAGCGCCGACGATGTCGGCAGGTCTAGCGTCGGCTTGGCCGCCTTGGCGGCGTCCGGCAGGTCAAGGCCGAGCCCGTCCGCAACGGTAGCGGCGAGATCCTCGTCGATGTTGCGCAGGTGGCTGACCGCCCGGGCCCGGATGTCGACACGATCTACCTTCGACAGCTCGAACACCAGCGCGTCGCCGATGTGCTTCTGCTCGATCGGCTGCTGGCTGAGATAGAACTGCCGCGCCTGGCTGTAATGATCGGCAAAGGTTTCGGACCGAACCCGCTGCTTAGTCCCCTGAACCTCGGCGGGGAAGCTGGTGAAGCCGATCTCCGCGTTCTCGCGCGGACCGCCTTCCGCGCCCCAGCTGTTCGGCTCATAGTTCACGCGCCCCTTCGGATTGCGCATCGCCATGTGGCCGTCCTGCTGGAAGTTCATCACCGGACAGCGCGGGGCATTGATCGGCAGGTGGGTGAAGTTCGGGCTGCCGAGCCGCTTCAGCTGGGTATCGAGATAGGAGAAGTTGCGGCCGTGCAGCAGCGGGTCGTCACTGAAGTCGATGCCCGGCACGATGTTCTGCGTGCAGTAGGCGACCTGCTCGGTTTCGGCGAAGAAGTTGTCGACGTTGCGATTAAGCGTGAGCGTACCGACGATGCGGACCGGCACGTCCTCCTCGGGGATGAGCTTGGTCGAGTCGAGATGGTCGAAGGGAAGCTTGTCGGCGGTTTCCTGATCGAACAGCTGGACGCCGAGATCCCATTGCGGGAAGTCACCGCTCTCGATCGCCTCCCAGAGATCGCGGCGATGATAGTCGGGATCGGCGCCGCTGATCTTGACCGCTTCGTTCCACAGCACCGACTGGAGCCCCTGGCGCGGCTTCCAGTGGAACTTGACGAAGGTCGACCTGCCTTCCGCGTTCACCAGGCGGAAGCTGTGGACGCCGAAGCCCTCCATCGTGCGGAAGGAGCGGGGGATCGTGCGATCGGACATGATCCACATGATCATGTGCCAGGCTTCCGGGGTGAGGCTGGCGAAATCCCAGAAATTGTCGTGTGCGGTTTGCGCCTGGGGGAACGCCCGGTCGGGCTCCTGCTTAGCCGCATGGACCAGATCGGGGAACTTGATGGCATCCTGGATGAAGAACACCGGGATGTTGTTGCCGACGATGTCCCAGTTGCCCTGCTTCGTGTACATCTTGACGGCGAAGCCGCGCACGTCGCGCGCCAGATCGCGCGAGCCCTTGTTGCCCGCTACCGTTGAGAAGCGGACGAACACCTCCGTCTGCTGCCCGACCGTGCTCAGCACGTCGGCGCGGGTGTAGTCGGCCAGACTGTCGGTCAGCTCGAACACGCCGTGCGCGCCATAGCCGCGTGCGTGGACGACGCGCTCCGGGATGCGCTCGTGATCGAAATGGAAGATCTTTTCGCGGAGGATGAAGTCCTCGAGCAGCGTGGGGCCCCGCAGACCCGCCTTGAGACTGTTCTGGGCGTCCGCGATCGGGATGCCCTGCTGCGTGGTCATGGTAAGTGCCGCGTCCGAGGTCGTCTGGCGGGTTTCGCCGCCATGGCCCTGCTGCTCGGCATAGTTCGTCGGCTGGTCGGCACCCGCCGGCAGCGGCGGTGCCTTCTTGGCCGTCTCGCCCTTGAGTTTCACCGCGTCGCTTTTGATGCTCTTGCGTGCCATGGACGTAATCCTCCGATCATGCCCTTAATGCCACCAGCGCCACGGCGATGCGAGGCATAAATCTTTGTAGCGACTGGGAACCGACCCGGAGGACCGAAATCAAGTTATGTCAGTCGAGCATGGTCGCCGGTTCGGACGACAGGCGCGGGCTCGGCAACGTAAGTGTTCATGGCTGCGCAGAACCCGACTGCGGCTTCCTTGGTCCTGGATCACAGCCAGGGAAAGCCGATATGAGCCGGTTGGAGATGTCTTAACGCCTTGCCGTTAGCCGAGCATGATGTACTCCCAGGTCGTACAGGTTTTCGACTGCGTCCGGCACGACCACGATCTGTGGTTGGTGCTGCTCGCCGGCCTGGTTTGCCTCTGCGGAATCTATGCGTCCTTTGCCCTGGCCGACCATGCCATACGCTCAGGGCGGAAGACGCGCAGCCTGTGAGAACCTATCACCATCGTGTCGGCCGGCTGCACGGCCTGGGCGACCCACTTCATTATCTTGCTGGCTTTCAAGCCGGGCATGCCGTCTGCGTTCAACCCGCTGGCCGTACGGCCGTTTTACGGCCGCTCGTTGATGTAAACGAATCAAATGGACAGGGACCCATGCCGCGGCTCAAGGCGTTGAGCGTCATAGACATGGCCCTGACGACAGGGACATGCACTCAGATGAGGAAACGACATGCGCGCACTATGCTGGCACGGTAAAGGCGATGTCCGCGTCGACACCGTTGCGGATCCCGAGATCAAGCACCCGCGCGATGCGATCATCAAAGTAACCGCCTGCGCGATCTGCGGGTCGGACCTTCACCTGCTGGATGGCTACCAGCCCACCATGGAGGCCGGCGACATCCTCGGCCACGAGAACATGGGCGAGGTCGTGGCGCTCGGGTCCGAGGTCACCAACCTCAAGATCGGGGACCGGGTGGTGGTGCCGTTCACGATCAGCTGCGGCGATTGCTGGTTCTGCAAGAAGGGTCTGTTTGCGGCCTGCGATCGGACCAATCCGAACGCCGAGATGGCCGCCAAGGCGATGGGCCATTCGCCCGCCGGGCTGTTCGGCTTCAGCCACATGCTGGGCGGCTACTGCGGCGGTCAGGCGGAGTATCTCCGCGTGCCGATGGCGGATGTCGGTCCGATCAAGATTCCCGACAACGTTACCGACGAGCAGGCCCTCTTCCTATCGGATATCTTCCCGACCGGCTACATGGCCGCCGAGAATGCGCAGATCGAGCATGGCGACACCGTCGCGATCTGGGGCTGCGGTCCGGTCGGCCAGTTCGCCATCCGCTCCGCGCTGATGATGGGCGCCGGCCGCGTGATCGCGATCGACGAGGTGCCCGAGCGACTCGCCATGGCGGAGGCCGGTGGCGCTGAGACGATTAACTTCGCCGAAACCGATGTCTACGACGAGCTGCAGGCGCGAACCAAGGGCCGGGGCCCCGACAGCTGCATCGATGCTGTCGGCTGCGAGGCGGCCGCGCACGGGGCGGCGGACGCGGTCATGGACAAGGTGAAGGCAAGCATGATGCTCGCCACTGATCGCGTCCACGTCCTGCGGCAGGCGATCATGAGCTGCCGCAAGGGCGGCACGGTCTCCGTGCCCGGCGTCTACGTCGGGATGGGTGACAAGCTTCCGATCGGTGCAGCGATGAACAAAGGACTAACGATCAAGCTCGGCCAAACCCACGTGCAGCGCTATACTAGACCGTTGCTGGAAAAAATCGTCGCGGGCGCGATCGACCCCAGCTTCGTGATCACCCACCCGGCCAGTCTTGAAGACGCGCCAGAAATGTACGCTAAATTCCGCGACAAGGAAGAAGGTGTGATCAAGGTTGTTATGCGCCCGCACGGTTGATTGGCGGAATAACCGGGAACAGGACGCTTATCGATGCCGATCGACACCGCCGCTTTGGAGCACGTGTAGCGGCGGTGTCGATCAGCTTGCGACCAAGTATGTCGGCAGACCTAGGGTCAGGACTCGTTGACCATAGCGAACAGCGATGGCCGACGCACCAGGAAGCGAAGCGCCACTTGGCGTGCGGTCGCGCCGTGGCTGGCCGCGATCTCCTCCAGCACGCGCCCGCCAGGGGTGCGCGGGCCGGGGAAGTCGCCCTGGCCGAACGGGCTGTCGGCGCCCGGCCGCGCGAACTTCCCATGATTTAGGCCCAGGACGCCTTCCGTGGAGCTCGAGGCGCTACCATCGGAACAAGGAGAGAAAAGATGCACAAGGCACTGTTCGTAGGCATTGAAGCCGGGCCGACCCACCAGGAAGATGCCGCTGAATTCCTCCGGGGTGCGCTGGAGCCGGTCGAGCATGAGCAGGACACGCGGCACTGGTACGCGCTGCGCTTTGGCCCCGCCGACTTCGCCATCTTCGATACCTTCCCCGGCAATGCCGGCCGGCTGAAGCATCTGTTCGGCACGGTCGGCCGGGCGCTGGTCGTGAAGACCTTCACCATCCTCAACGGATTGCCGGAGATCGAGCCGGCCGACATCCTCGCCCTCAAGGTGCCGGCGGCGGACGCCCTGCCGCGCTTGGCCCTGCATGTTCCGCTTGAAGCACGGGACGGTGCGGAGGAAGAGGTTGCCCGCTTCCTCCAAGGAGCCCGATCGGCCGTGGAGCGGGAGCCTGGCACCCTGTCGTGGTACGCTCTGCGTCTCGGAAAGACTCGGTTCGCCATCCTCGATACCTTCGCCGACGAGGCAGGGCGCGAGACGCATCTGTCGGGCGAAATCGGCACGGCGCTATCCGGAAGCGCTGCTTCGCTGTTCGCCGAGCCTCCCCAGATCCACCGCGCACAAATCTTGGCGTTCAAGATTGCATCCGCTGGTGATGAGGAGAGGACGAGCAGGAACACGTCGGTCGCGCGGCCCCTTGAGAGAGGGACAGTCTGATGGACACGAAGCAGAAGGTGCTCGTTGGAGCGGCCGTCGCCAGCACCGCGGCAGCCGGGGCCGCGTTCGCGTTCAAGTCCGCGGGCACGGATTCGAAGCTCACCAAGGTCGCGTGTCCGCCGTCAGCACCAATGGCACAGATTTGAGGTTGTGATTTAAGGAGGATCTGGGCTTCGTCGTAGTGACGAAGGAACGAAGATGAAGCCCAGATCCTCCAATGTAAAATCGCCCGCCAAGGCCTCAGCAGAGCGGGTAGTGAACCGTGGATTTGAGGGATGCACAGCTCCCTGGGGTCGATTGTCGTTAGCGGCAAACCATTGAACATCGGGTATGGTCAGTTCCGTCCGCTCACGGACGTGCTGATCGGAAAAGCGCTCTCTACCGCCACAAGCGGTGTAGAGGGCGACTAGGTGCTTGGTCGCAAGATCCTTCTCCAAGCTGCGGGCACCCGCAATTTGGGCGAAGCTCGATCGCCCCAATAGGGAGCCGTAGCGCTCAGGGCTGACGCGCTCTCCGTCCAGCTCCCTATCCTCAATGAGACGATCTAGTGCGAGAAACAGGGCATCCACCCACCACCGCTCTACCCGCTTGCCGGCAAAGTCGGATAGGTGGCCAATCCTCTCGTGCGCAATCGCCTCGGTGAGCATAGGGGCCTCGCCCTAGCCCGGCAATCTATGGCACCTGGGCGCATCAGAAGCGACTCTTGGACGAGCATGTTTGAAGATCTGGCCGCTCGCGGCTTCCAAATTGAGTTTCACAGCCATGCCACGGCCATCCTGAGCGTCGATTTTCCCGACGCGATCGGGGAGTTGGAAGCGGCGCTCGGCGCGCTATCCATCCCAATTGAGGAGATCATCGGCTCGGGTGGAGGCGAGACAAAGGGCACTCAGCGTCTCCGGCGCGCCTTGGCCGAGCTGGGCTGGCACAAGGTCAATTTCACGATCGAAAAGCGCATCAACGGCGTCCAAAGGGAGTCGATCTCCCATGAGGTCGATCATGTCCGTACCTTCGCCGATGGCCGCGTCATCGCGCTCGAAATCGAGTGGAACAACAAGGATCCATTCTTCGACCGCGACCTGGAGAACTTTAAGCGGCTGCACGCGGAGGGGGCGATCAGCGTTGGCGTGATTGTCACGCGGGGATCGAGCCTACAGGACGACATGGTGCAGCTCGTCCGCCGGTTTGCAACCGAGCGGGGTCTGGAGTCGAGTGATGACCTTGGATCTTTGGGACTGACGCCCACCCCCCGGCAGAAGGCCGATGTTGCTCGGCGTATGCGAGCAGGCGGCGCGACCTTTGCAGACGCTTGGTCGCTTAGTTTCGTGAAGGATAAATATGGGGCCGCCACGACCCATTGGCGAAAGCTAGAAGATCGCGTGCACCGCGGCGTCGGCAATCCATGCCCGCTCCTCCTCATTGGACTACCCAGCTCAATCGTCACTTTCGATGAGCATCTCGACGTGGGCGCCATCGCCGAGGGCGAGGAGGAGCAGGAGATCCTTGCTGAGCCTATTCAGCCGCTTCCGCCACCAGCCCAGCCCTAGAGTGATGGGCATACGTCGGCCAGGAAGGGGTATATTCCTCGTCCGCCTGGTTGCCCCATACGGTCCAATCCGGCCGCGTTCCACGCGAGAACATCTCCAAGAACGGGCCGGGGCTGCATTCCTCAATCAGCGGATATTGCTCGTCAGGCTTACGGCTGTGCTCCCGCTTGCGGCTCTCAAGATAGTTCACCTGTGTCCGACCCGGATCAAGCGTGCGGGCGTTCTTGCCCCGGACGCCAAATAGGATCAGTTCTGTAACGTTGCGGAAATAGAATCCCACGCCCCGACCATCAGATCCGCCATCCTTGCGGATCTTCCGCCATACGATGTTGGATTTATACTCAAAGCCCCATTCCCGCATTACACGCAAGCCGTCCGGCAAGAGCGCATTAGGCACCCACAGGTAGAGGTGGGCGGTTGGCGCAACGCACTCCTGCACCGGTAGCTCGCAAATCTCGTCCAGCGTCATTGTCCCGTAGCGGTTTAGGCGGCGGTGCTCGGGTGCCACCTTCCCGGTACGGTTTTGAAACTGCCACGGCGGATCCGCCAGTACTGTTCTGAAATTGCCGCCCCCTGCGACGTTCAACAGATCCATAGCTGCCGGACTATAATCCGGTGACTTCTTGGACGCCTTGCGCTTGGATTCTGACATTAGGCTGCGTCCTCATTCTTAATCGATTTTGGCGCGCGACCCACATAGCCACGCAAGCCTCGCCGGATGACCTGACTCACTGTTTCGTCACGACTATCAGCAACTTGCCGTGCCTTTTGCGCGAGCTTCTTCGGCACCCGCACTGTTACAACGATATCGTCTGCCATATGCCTCTCCGGCGTACCATGTATGTTCTGGTATTGCCTTGTAATACGGATTGCAAGACGATTACCCTCACTTACGAGCCTCTTTGCCTACTGGCTCGACCGTGCCGGTGCACTGCACCGATTTTCCTGTCTTGTTGGCGCGCTTCTGACACGCCTCCAGCACCTCACGATTGGCGGTCACAATTCGATCACCCGCGGCGATGTTGGCGAAAGCGTCGGGCGCGCTTGCCCGCATGAGGCGCTGGCCGCCTTCCCACATCGGCAGGTCGAGCGAGCGTGCCGCCATCTTCTCCGGCCATTGCCAGCTCGCGGGCACGGCGCGCGCGACAATGCCGGCGAACACCGCCCACAGGATCATGCCGACCACAATCCCGCCGATCGCGCTCCACATCAGCCAGCGGTTCTGCTCATCGCCACGCCGCGCCGACACGACATAGCTGTGAAGCTGGCGCGTCACGTCCTCCAGGCCGGTGCGCGCCGTAGCGATCGTCTGCCGGTCTTCCTGGCGCGCCGTGCTTGCCGCCGCGGTGATCCGTCCCGCCAATAGCTCGGGCGTCATCGCCAGCATCGGGCTTTTGACCAGCATATCGACGCGCTGCGCGGTGGCGGTGATGTTGTTGGCGATCACGCCTAACGTCTCGGAATAGTCGGGCGGTTCCGGCACCTCCATGCGCTCGGCCGTCAGCCGCTCGACGGCACGGCGCATCAGCGTCACCTCGGCGCGCAGCTCTTCGAACGCCTGTGCGGCTTCATTCGGCCCTTCTTCATCCGTCACACGTCATCCCCTTATAGGCTCATGCCCCTGTCGCGCTCGCGGCCGATCCCGATCGACTGCTCCAGCGATTTCTCGATGCTCCGGCCGCGCTCCAGTTTCAGCTCCAGCTCGGGCGCGCGGCGCTCCAGCGCCTTCGCCAGCTCAGGGTCCCGGCGCAGGCCCTCGGCCATCGCGCCCATGCGCGTGGTAGCCTTCTCGGCCCGGACCTGGTCGCCGCCTGCCCGCTCGCGCGCCAGTCCCCGCCAACTCTCCACAAACCGGTCGGCGCGCGCGTCGGAGTCGAGCCGCACCCGGCGCTCCTCGGCCATCGCGCGCACCGCGCCGCCGGTCTTGCCCTCCGCCGCCTGCCCGATCAGCCCAGGATCGCGACGGAACGCGGAAGCGAGGTCGCGCGCAGCATCGGGCCGCACCTGGTCCAGCGCCTCGCCGGCGCGGCGCAACGCGCTCTCCTGATGCGGCAGCACCGGCAGCTCCTGCGCGCGCATCCGGCCTATGTCGGCCGACGCCCGCGCATAGCGTTCGATCGCCCTGGCCTGATCCGGCTTGCCGCCGCTCGCCGCGCCAGCACGATCCGGGGTAGGTGCCTTCTCCGGCGTGGCGGCAGGCTTGGGCCGGAAGCCCGCGAACATGTCCCTACCAAGTCGGTGTACCTGCACATCGCCATGCCGGCGGGCTGCGACCCTGCCCTCGGGCGAGCGGTCAGCAACTGGAACGCTCAAGGGTCGCGCTTCTACTATCAGTGGGACGCGGCGAATAACCTGACCACCACGCGAGGGACCGAGACCACGGCTCAGATCGTGACCGTGGAGGACGGCTATCCCACCAACTCGACCGCCCTCGCGTCGACCAACCTGTGGACCAGCGGATCGACCATCACCCAGGCAGACGTGATCGTGAAGGCCGATTACCTCTGGTATTATGGCGATGAGTCGGGTGGGCGGTTCCATTGCCCGTCTACTCGGTCGAGCCCTCCTTCCGGCTCGTTTGATTATGAGTCGACCATGACGCATGAGCTCGGCCATGCTTTGGGCTTCGGTGAAGCCAACAACACGGCGTGCGTCATGCACTATAGTCAGCCGGCGGGCGTGGTGCGTCGCACCCCGTGCTCGACGGAGACGACAGCGCTTCGCAACGCCTACGGAGTGCGGTGATATGAGGGTCGCGGTGTGGTCGGTAGCGGGATTGCTGCTAGTGTCCTGCTCGCCGAACGCACCGCAACCCGAGGTCCCGGCCGGCTGGAAGTCGGTCGGGATCCCTTCGTGCTGCACGGTCGCCATTCCATCAGATGCGACTCTGAAGGCGGGAAAGGACCCGGTAGACGATCCGGTGTTCCTGCTGCGCGGGCCGGGCTACGAAGGCATGTTCACAGTGACAGGCCGAGGATCGGCGCTGCCGATCGCGAGCTCCGGGACCAACTACAAAGCGGATCAGCTCACGCTCGACGGCCGCCCCGCAGGCGTAGCTTCCTACCGTGTCGCCGACCCGAACTATCCCGAGCGCCGCAGCCTTCTGTGGACGTTTGCTGGGCGGAACGACGGATCGGGGAAGAACCTGGTGCTTGATCTTTCCTGCAAGGAAACGGGTTGTGCCGTATTCCTGCCTATGATCGGCTCCCTCGACGCAAAACCATGAATACTCGCTGCCTTATGGGTCAATGCCGACCGGGAAGCCGATCCGGCTTGTCGGCCGGCTGGAGCGTTCGTTATGGGGCGACGACGACTTTGGCCGGTTCCAGCTAGACGACGCCGCGGTCATCGCAGTCGACGGGCCACGTTGAGGCGGGCCCGGCTGGGCCGAAGGTCGAGCCCACGGGTTGGGTAGGCGGGATAACGACGCAGCCGCTACGATCGGGGCGGTTCCTTTATACCGGCTGGGGCATGAAGAGAATCCTATCCCGACCATTGATCCCATTCGGGACGGTCGCGGCCAGCGCGCTTCGACTGGTTCAGTCGTAAACGTATATCTGTGCCCGCTCTATGCGCCACCCGCTGTTCGCAAAAGCCTTCCTTTCTGACGACCTTGCCGGCGGGCCATGACCGCACCGCATTTCTGCTGCCCGCCGCTTGTCAGAACTGTTCTGAAAACGTGCTTCGCAAAAGCGTCTGCCGGCGACGGGTTTGGAGAACCCACTGGTAGAAAGCGTGAGCATGACGCCTCGTTTGCAAGCAGCGCCGGATAATGGCGAGCACACTGGCAGATAATTTGAGCAGGTTGCCACGCGCCAGTGGCAGATAGCGTGAGCAGAAAATCTGGCTGTTTGCGAGCAGGCGCCGTTATGATTGCAAGCGCCTACAGATATTGCCGCTGGCGATCACGATCTCGATCCAGGGCCAGTGCTGTGCGACATGACGCGCCAGCGCAAAGCCGTTGATCGATCCCGGCATCTCGACATCGGAGAACAGCAGGATGGTGTTGTCGGCCTGCTCCTCCAGCAGCACGATCGCGGTATCGCCGTCCATCGCCTCATGACAGCGAAAGCCGGCGTCCTCCAGGATCAGCGTCATGTCCATCAGGATGATCGGGACGTCATCGACCGCGAGCGCGAAAGGTACGGTCGACGTGTTCATCACCTCTACAACCGCCTGTATCCATAATCGCTCCCGCGACCGGCACGATGCTGCCGCCAAATCGTTGATGGCCTGACGGAAATTCGAGGGAGAACATCGAATGCGTAGCCTGGTTGCTGTGTTCACGGTCGGGATATTCGCGATCGCGACCCCTGCCGGCGCGCAGGACATGCCCGGCGCAGTCGATCTGGGCGCGCAAGCGCGCACCCAGGTTCAGTCAGCGACTGCTCGTGGCTATGCCGAACGGGGCGGGGCGGCGACCGCGCGAGGTCCGAACGGGGTGCCACTGTCCGCTCGCGCGAAAAGCTATTGCGACAGCTATTCCGCACGGTTGCGCCAGTACGGCGCGAAGGATGGGCGAGTGATGAAGCTGGCAGCGGCCTGCCGGCAG
The DNA here is from genome assembly GCF_004341505.2 of Sphingomonas sp. JUb134. Taxonomy (NCBI): domain Bacteria; kingdom Pseudomonadati; phylum Pseudomonadota; class Alphaproteobacteria; order Sphingomonadales; family Sphingomonadaceae; genus Sphingomonas; species Sphingomonas sp. JUb134. The sequence goes on along the minus strand of NZ_SLYP02000002.1, from coordinate 399,393 downwards.
GCAGGCTATCGCTATTGATCTCACCGCGCGATCGGCACCTGATCGATCCGCGTGGTCCAGGACGGGCTCTTGAAAGCACGCTTGGTGTCGTAGCTCTTCTGGCCAAAGCCCTCGGAGGCAAGCCGCATCGTGTTGCGGCCGAACCGCCCGTTGAGCCCGTCGATCGCGGCGAGCAGGGCAGGGGATCGCGGATCGGGCACCGCGAACAGGTCGGCCTGGTGCGCGGTCATCGGCTCCAGCCCCTCGAGCATGACGCCGCACTTGGTGTAGACGCCGCCAGTTTCGTACATGACATCCGCCATGCGGCCCGCCATACCGCCGATCACGCGCGGATCATTGGTCGCCGGCGACAGCCGCGCTATGCGCGAGGCGGACGGCGCGTTGGGCTTGAACCGGCTTCCGTGGGCAAAGGCGATCAGGCGGGTGGCAGCGAGATCCTGCGCGCGGATCTTCTCGGCCGCGCGGACCGCGCGGCGCACCATCGCCTCGCGCAGCGCCGCGACCTCGCGCACCGGCTCACCGAAGCAGCGGGTCACCGCGGTCGCCTTGGACGGGGGCGGCTCCGGCTCGAAATCGGTGCATTCGACGCCGTTCAGCTCGCGCACGAGCCGCTCCAGCACCACCGTCCCCACGTCGCGCGCGACCTCCGGGGGGAGGGCGGCAAGATCGGCCGTCGTCCTGACGCCGAGCGGTCGCAGCCGCTCGGTCATCGCTCGCGCGATGCCCCAGACCTCCTCGACCGGCCATTGCGCGAACAGGCGCCGCCGCAGCTCGATGTCGTGCAGGTCGACCACGCCCTTCCAGACCTTCTCCGACGCCTTGGCGAGGGCGTTGGCAACCTTGCTCAGCGTCCGGGTCGGGCCAAGCCCGATGCGGATCGGCAGGCCCGTCGCACGCTTGACGGCCGCGATCACGCGGTGCGCGGCCGCCACGTCGCCCAGGCCGTTCGGGAGCACCGGCAGGCGAAAGAACGATTCGTCGATCGAGTACACCTCGACCGTGCAACTGTGCTCGGCGAGGACCTGATTGAAGCGACGATTCATGTCGGCATACAATTCGTAGGAACTGCTGCGGTATTGGATGCCATGCTCGCGGACGATATCACGAATCTTGAACATCGGCGCACCCATCTTGATGTGCAGCGCCTTGGCCTCCTCGGAGCGCGCGATGGCGCAGCCGTCCCCGTTACTCAGCACGATGAGCGGTTTATCGCGCAGCGACGGGTCGAATACCCTCTCCGACGAGCAATAGAAGTTGGAGACGTCAGCGATCGCCCACATGGCGGTCAGCCCTGCAGGTTGCGCACGGAGGCGCGGACGACGCCCCACACTTCGACACTCTCATCCGCGATCACCGCGTCGTAGCGCATCCGCGCGTTGCGGGCCTCGAGGACCGGCTTGCCGTCGCGCCAGACCAACTGGCGGATCACGAAGCCCCCGTCGACCACGGCGATGACGATGCGGCCGCTAACCGGCGTGGCGTCGCGATCGACCACCACCACGTCGTCATCATAGATTCCAGCGTCGATCATGGACTGTCCGCTGACCCGGAACACGAAGCTGGCGGCGCGGTCGAGGCGCAGCAGCGCCACGAGATCGATCGCGGTTTCCTCCCAGTCCTGGGCAGGCGAGGGGAAGCCAGCGCCGGCCGCGCTCACCACCCTCAGGCGAAACGCTGGCGGCAGATCGGCGATCGGCATCGGTTGGGACAGGGGAATCACACACGCGGACATGCGCGCATGATATGCTGGATAAGAACATGAAGGGAACGAGATTTTCCTTTTGTTCTCATTTCGCATGACTCATAGAGTCATGGATGCCGATCCGCCCCGAAAACCGCTGGCTGTACCCGATCGACTGGCCGCTGCTGTCGGACCAGATCCGGTTCGTGCGGGCAGGAGGGCGCTGCGAACGCTGCCGGCGACCGCATCTTCGGCACGTCGCGCATCTGGGCGATGGGCGCTGGTGGGATAGCGAAGCGCGATGCTGGCGATCGGGAGAGGGGCGACGGGTGAAGGTCGGCGACCTCTTCGCGCTCGACGTCGTGCGGATCACCTATGTCGTGCTGGCCTGCGCGCATCTGGATCATGATCCTGGCAATAGCGCGCCGCGCAATCTCGCCGCGCTATGCCAGCGATGTCACATGCTCCACGATGCCGAGGAGCATCGCTGGCAACGCTGGTGGAATGCGTTTCGGCTGCGCGCGCTGCAGGATCTTTACGAAGATCCGCGACACGCTCGCGCGCGAGAACGACGGCGCGGCTAACTCGCGACTGACTGGCAAGCCTTAGCTGCGAAAAAGCCACGTCAGTCTCTGCAAGAACGATGCCGGAAATCTGCTAAGCCATTGATTTAACATAAGAACTATTATCGAACAAAACAGGTGTAGGTGCTAAGTAGAAATGACACTCCTCCGCTAGATAGAAAAGGCACAACGAGTGCCAGCGGGTCGCCGGTGTCATGGCCATCCTCGGCAGCGAGGATGTGCAAGCGATGACGGTGCTGACAATGAGTGCTGCCGAGGTGAGCCGGTTCGACACGCTGATGCGGCTGGACCGTGGCGAAATCCGGATCCCGGACGCGATGGAGCTGCTGGGCCTCCAGCGGCGGCAAATCTACCGGCTGCTCGATCGCCTTCGACAGGAAGGCGCTGCGGGCCTCGTGTCGCGCAAGCGCGGGCGGCCAAGCAATCGGCGCTACAGCGATGCCTTTCGCGCCGAGGTGGTCGCGCTGGTGCGAGAAAACTATGCCGACTTCGGGCCGACGCTCGCGCGCGAATATCTCGCCGAACGCCACGGCCTCGGCCTGTCGTGCGAGACGCTGCGGCAGATCATGATGGAAGCCGGCCTTTGGAAAGACCGCGCCGCCAGGCGCCCTCGCCCGTACCAACCCCGCTATCGGCGCGAGTGTCGCGGCGAGCTGGTCCAGGTCGACGGCTCGAAGCATTGGTGGTTCGAGGACCGCGGCCCGCAATGCACGCTCCTGGTATTCATCGACGACGCCACGAGCGAACTGATGCACCTCGAGATGGTCGAGAGCGAAAGCACCTTCTCCTACATGCGCGCGACGCGGACGTACCTCGAACGGCACGGTAAGCCGGTCGCCTTCTATACGGACAAGCACAGCGCGTTCCGCAACAACACGGCCTCGGCGAACGGCGACGGCATGACCCATCTTGGACGCGCGCTGGAACGGCTGAATATCGACCTGATCTGCGCGAACTCGCCGCAGGCGAAGGGCCGCGTGGAGCGCGCCAATGCCACGTTGCAGGATCGACTCGTCAAGGCGATGCGGCTTCACCGCATCGACACCATCGACCAAGCCAACGCCTTCCTCCCCTCCTACATGGCGCAGCACAACCAACGGTTCGCCAAGGCGCCCTTCGACCCGCGCGATCTACACCGACCGCTGGCCATCCACGAGAACCTCGAAGCCGAGATGGTCTGGCGCGAGCAGCGCACCGTCACCGGTGCCCTCACCCTCCACTACAATAAGGCGATGTTCATCCTGGAGCCGACCCCGGTCACACAGGGTCTCGCCCGCAAGAAGGTGGATGTGTGCGAGTATCCTGATGGCCGGCTCGAGATCCAGCATGAGCGCGAGGTGCTCCCCTATCGGGTCTTCGACAAGATGCGCCGGGTGAACCAGGCGCCGGTGGTCGACAACAAGCATCTCGACGCTGCCTTGGCGCTCGCCCACGCCATCCAGCAGGTGCAGCCGCACCACGCGAAGCGCAACAACAACGAGCCCGCCCGTACCGCTCAGCCCGGCGGGATGTTCAAGGCCCCCTCGCCCGTCCCCCCTGGGCCAAAGTTGGATCGCCGCAAACTGGGCAATCAGCGCCTGAAGCGAGGCCCTCGCCTTTCCGATGATGAGCTCGTTGCCCGCGGCTTGGGCGAATATGTCCGCCGGCAGACGGGATGACCGGATGGCGTGCCCGCCAGCGTCTCGAAAACGATCGTTGATCGGGAAAAGCAGCCCCACACCCTACCGGCTTGCGGGACCTCTCGCCCTCAGCTCGCACCATGCTATCAGCGTGTGGGGGCGGGCGGGGGCGCTCATGTCCCTATTTGAGCTTTGGACATGCCGAACACCAAGACCTTGCCCTTTGTCGATCGCCTGCTGTCGTGGTCGTTCCGCCATCCGATCTCCACCCCAGCCCGCTACGCCGCCGCGACGGTCCTGATCGTCGTCGTCGGACTATTCCGTGCGCTTGTCATCAGCTCGATCGTCCCCTGGCTGCTGTTCATCCCGGTCGTGCTGGCGATCGGCCTCGTGCTGGGTAGGGGATCGGGGGTCTATGCCGGCGTCCTTGCCGGGGTCGTCGCCGGCCTATCGATCGGGAACGCGCGCGAGCCCCTGTGGCTGACGGACGCCCAATGGATCGGCAGCATCCTGTTCGTGCTGGTAGCGGCCGGGATCGCCGTCTTCGCAGCCGAACTGCGCGCCGCGTTCGCGCGCGCGCGCCGGCTCACCGTGGAGAAGGATGATGCGTTGGCTCGGTTCGCCGAACGCGAAGCCTTCCTCTCGGGCGTGCTTTCCAGCTCCACCGACTGCATCAAGATTCTCGATCTCGATGCCCGTCTCACCTTCATGTCGGAAGGCGGGCAGAAGGTGATGGAGGTGAGCGACTTCAACGCCATCGCCGGGTGCCCCTGGCCCGACTTCTGGCGGGACAAGGGCAATGACGAAGCGCGAGCGGCCATTGCCGCCGCCAAGGCCGGGCAAAGCCGCAGCTTCATCGGTCAAGCCGCGACCATGCGGGGCACGGTCAAATGGTGGCATGTCGCGGTCAGCCCGATCCCCGGCGCGGACGGTCGGCCCGCACGCATCCTGTCCGTCTCGCGCGATATCAGCGACCTTCGCGCCAGCGAGGAGGAGCGCGACCGTTTCGTGCGCTTGGTGGAGAACAGCAACGACTTCGTGGGGATGGTGCGGACGGACGGGACCGTCTTCTACATCAACGACGCCGCCCGGCGGATGGTGGGCCTGGAGGGGGGGGCGGATGCCGGCTCGCTGTCCATCGCGGACTTCCTGATGCCGGAGGAGGCTGCGAAGGTCGCGAACGAGGTGCTGCCGGCCGTCGCGCGCGATGGTCATTGGGCGGGCGAGATCGACTTCCGCCATTTCGGCACGGGCGAGCCGATCCCCGCGCTCTACTCGGTGTTCCCCATCACCGACGCGGACGGCGCGCTGATTGGCTACGGCACGGTGACGCGAGACTTCCGGGAGCGGAAGCGCGTCGAGAACGACATGCAGCTCATGAACGGCGAGCTGGCACATCGCCTCAAGAACGTCCTGGCCGTCATCCAGTCCGTCGCCCAGCAGACGCTCCGCAACGCGCCGGATACCGAGACGGCCAGCCATGACCTGTCCGCCCGCCTCGCGGCGCTCGGCGCGGCAACGGACGTGCTGACGGGCAAGTCATGGCGGTCAGCCGATCTTTGCGAACTGACGAAGCGCGCGCTCGCGCCCCATGGCCTGATCGGCCGGCGCATCCTGATCAACGGACCCTCGGTGACGCTCAAACCGGAGGTGACGATGGCCTTCGCGCTCGCGCTTCACGAACTGGCGACGAACGCGAGCAAATATGGCGCGCTGTCCAACGACAACGGGACGGTCGCGTTGACCTGGACCGTCGAAGGCGATGATGCCGACGCCCGCTTCGCGTTGCGCTGGGAGGAGCGGGGAGGGCCAGAAGTATCGTTACCGAAACGGAAGGGTTTCGGGTCCACCCTCATCGAGCGGTCGCTTCGATCATATTTCCGGGGGCAGGCCGCAACCGACTACCGGCCGGAAGGTTTGGTTTTTCAGTTGGAAGCGCGGCTCGGAGACGCCGCAATCGTGACCGGGAAGTAAGCGTGGGCCAGAGTACGCCGATCGGCACCAAGACGATCCTGATCGTGGAGGACGAAGCCCTGATCCGCTTCGATCTGGTGGACTTCTTCGAGGCCGCCGGGTGGCGGGTGTTCGAGGCCGAGAACGCCGACGACGCGATCCGCATCCTCGACCACCACAAGGAGGTCCGCGCCGTCCTGACCGACGTGCAGATGCCGGGCTCGATGGATGGCGTGAAGCTCGCCCACTACGTCCGCGAGCGGTTTCCGCCGACGGTGTTGTTCGTGGTGTCGGGCAATCTCCATATCCCGGACAGCGAGCTACCGCCTCAGACCACCTTCCTCCCCAAGCCGTTCGATGCTCACCGGCTGCTGCGCCAGTTGGAAGCCGCTCAACCAAGATAGGCCGGTCCCGCGCCTGCTTTGGCGGAGGCTCAGCGGTTCCCACGCATAGAGTGCGAAGCGCGTCGCGCTTCGGTGCTGGCATAGCTGAGGGCTACCACGCCCCCGCTTGGTGGTCATCTCCTTTCCCTCAAACGAACGGCGATCGAGATCCTGGGTCGCAAACCGGCTACGCCTTGCGGGTCCGGGGCTGATTTTCCCGAAATATGTTCCCGATTGCCTTTTCCCGAAATGCGGCGTCGGAGACGGAGTTTCGGGAAAGCTCGAGCGCTCGAAAACTGGCGTGACCGAGCCCGCTGCTGGCGCAGCGGGTCCGGGGGCAGGAGCCGCAAGTTCATCGCATCAGCGGGGGCAGCGCTGCGCTGTTTGGATGGCTCCACGCTGCCCCCGCTGCTACCAGACGGTGTCATGTCTACTTGGCGAAGAACGTGTCTTCTCTAACTGACAGGAACAACAGGAACGTGGCTTGTGCCGGCTTGGCAACAGCGGCTTAACCAGCGGCCGAACTCTTAACTTGGCTCAATAGTCGAGGTTGCGTTTTTCCATCTGTGCGGCCGCGAGGTCCGCGACCGGACCAGCGCCTTCGGCCAGCTCGTAGATCGCTATCACAGCCCTGTCGTCGAGACGCTCGACCATTGCCTGGACCGCTGACCAGTTAGCCACGTCGAGCGCGACCGTCGTGCTTTCGTTACCGGACACGGCGATCGGCCGCATCAGCCATCTTCGACCAGCGATCGGCCGAATGCAGCATACGGTCCCTAGCATGGGGCAGAACGAGCTGCTGGGCCTCGGCAAGGTCGGCCGCTGCCCTCGCGCGGTAGTCGGCTGCGGTATCGGCCATGAAGTCCCCTCAGTTTAGGCCAGCGTTCTAAAACCCTGGCCCGTTTATCACTTGCCGTTCATCCGATCGCGGACCGCCTTCGCCGGCGCGAACGTCAGCTTGCGTGACGCCGCGATCGTGATCGCCTCGCCCGTCGACGGGTTGCGCCCCTGGCGCTCTGGGGTGTCCTTCAGCTTGAACTTGCCGAACCCGTTGAGGCTGACTTCCTCGCCGGTCGCGACAGCCGCGGTGATGTTCGCAAGGATCGCATCGATGACCTTCCTGGCGTCCGCCTTTGCGAGGCCATGGGTATTGGAGAGCTGTTCGGCCAGATCGGATGTCGTCGTCATGAACACGTCCCGGTGGTGAATGATTGGACCGGCCTTAGCCCGGTTCACGTCGCGCCGCCATCGGGAGTTGCCTCCTGCGCGCTCATCTCGCCCTCATAGGGGCGGACGAGCTTCAGGGCGTCTTCATAGCTGCCGTCGAGCCATGCCGTGAAATCGCGAGGGTGAAGGATCGCCGGCATTGCCTTGGGATGCCAGGGATCGACGGTGGCGTTGGGAGAGGTGGTGCAGAAGGCATAGGCATCGCCGCGCTCGGTCGGCCGCCACAGACCGGCGAAGAAGGCGATGGGCTGGTCGGGCAGCGAAAACCACATCTGGCGGGGTTTGCCATCGTCGCCCGTCCCGCCGTCGGGATGCGGCTCGGCGAAGTGCGTGAACGGGACCAGGCAGCGCCGATCGGGATTCGCGATCGACGGCTTCCACATCGACGATGCGAGATTCCGCGCATTGGTGACGAACTTGTCCAGCTTGACCGCCGGGTCGCGCTTGCTCGCTACCTTGGTCGGGAAGCCCCATTCCATCGCGACCGGTTCGAGCGGACGGTTACCCTCCCCTGCCCGCCTGACGACCAGTCCGTAGCGCGCTGTCTTCTTGCCCGTCGGGAAGATCTCGCGCGGCACCGGGTAGGTCTCGTCCTCGGGATAAGGCGGCTCGAATCCGACCGCCCGCATCACCGCGGCCTGTTTGGCGCTCAGGCGATATCGGTTGCAGATCGATCGGCTCCTTCATCGTGCCCAGGTTAGAAGAACTCCCGGCCACCACGATACTCGCGCCAGGCATTATCCCATTTCGTGCCGACGTCGCCACTCACCGGCCGCGCGCCGACGTCGAATCCGGCCATCACGTCGTCGATATGCGGTGCCGGCGCCGGCGTGTTGAACGGCGCGATCCCGCGCGCCTTCAGGTGCCAGACATAGGCGCACTCGTGATCGGTGACCGGCGCGGCCTTCCCCCACGCCACGTCCTGGAACTGGCGCTGCGCCGCGCTCCTCGGCCGGCGCTCGCGCAGACGCAGCGCATCGTAGAACAGCAGATGCTCGCGCAGCAGCGCCTCGTAGCGTTCGATCGTGCGCGGGTTTTCGCCGTCCTGCTCCACCGTGCCCACTCCGTCAGTACGGGTGAAAATCCTCGCCAAACTCAATCCGATATGCTAGGCTTTGCAAGCCTAATTCTGACCAGCACGGTCAGCCACGGATTGAGGAAGGAGCGGCCATGTTGAACCACGAACCTGGCCAGATGGACTGGGATCGGTTCCCAATCGGTGGCTCGTCTTCAAACGGATATATCAATCCTAGCAACATGTACGATCAAATGACGCATGTAGGCCGGGAGGCATTGGCTGAAGCCACTAGACACGATGAATTTGAGCCACCCGAAGTGAGCGACAACTCACATGCAAAGCTTTTCTTTGTGTTTATTGCAATAGTAATGGCTTTCGCCTTCATCTTCACTCCCGGCCATTCCTAAGCTGGAACCGCCTCGGATCGACCGGAGCGCCATCCTTCCATAATTCATAATGAAGGTGCGAACCGGTCGATTTCCCGGTGCTGCCAACACGCCCGATCACCGCCCCAGCTTCGACCGTGCTGCCGACCTGGAAGCCAGACCGATCCTGCATGTGGAAGTATTTGCTCTGCGACCCGTCGCCGTGCTGCAGGACCACATAATTGCCGGCCCCGTTGGCCTGGAAGTCGTTTCGGATGACCTGGCCCGATGCAGGTGCGCGGATCTCCGTCCCTGCTGGCGCGGCAATATCCACCCCTCGGTGATGCCGTCCGGGCTCGCCAGTGACCGGGTCGATCCGACCACCCATTCCCGAACTCAGCCGCCCCGAAATCGGCAGCATCGCACGTTCACCGCGCGGGACTTCGTAAACATGGCTGGTGCCAGCTCCGATCCCGAGATTGTCACGGACCCAGTTGCGCGCGCCCTCAACACCGGGAAGTGTCGTCGTGATCCACGCATCATTGCGCTCTTGGACATGGTCACCTAGCTGACCCGCCGTCCCTCTCGCCTCGTCGACACCGTTGCCGACCTCGAATGCACCACGGGTGATGCGCGCTGACGCATTCGGGATCGCGTCTGCGACATTGCCGGCCAAGTCGAGATCGCGCGAACTTTCGCGGATCGACACGTCCGGTCCTTGTGCCCTGACACCGGCTGCGCGCTGGTTGCCCCATTGGTTTACCGCACCCGGGGTCGCCGATGCGGGGCCATGCAACTGCCCCGACAGACGCTCAGGCACGCTTACACCCAGTTCGTCGCGGACCGATGCGACGCGGCGCTCCATGAATTCGCCAAGCAGGATATCGCGCACCTGTTCCTGTTGCGGCGTGCGCGGCATGACCATGCCTGGCGTCCACCCGAACTGCGACAGCGTGTCGTCGCCGAGAAGCCGCTCCTGGGCATACACGACAAACTCCTGGCTCTCGTTCCGATTGAGCGACCAGCCCCGCGCCGAGGCCTCCCTGACATCGTTGCTGACCCGCTGGAACGTCTCTTCGGCTCGAGTTGCTTCCAACGACGCCGACCGCGATTCCCCGACGCTGACGCCCAGCTTCTGCGACAGCGACCGAACCTCGCTATCTCCGCTCGTGCTAGATTCACGCATGAATTCGTCGCGTGCTGCCCGGGCCTGCGTCGAGTTAGTTTCCTTTGTAATGTAGTCTTGTAATTCCCCGTAGGCGTTATCGGCCGACAGCGTCCTGTTCGTATTTTCGGTCGCGATCGATGCGATTTTACCGCTGAGGCCAGCCCTTCCGGTGACGCCCCACAACTTCTTAAGAACTTCTATGCCGGCGTTCGCGTCGCCTGTGGTCTGCGAAGCACGGGCGACTTGCTGTGCATCGGACTCACTAAGACCAAAGCGATTGCTCAGTCCGGTGGAAAGGCTCCGAGATGCCTCCGTCATTCTGGTGATGCTGTTATTGAACCCCGACCCCGTCTCGGTCGAACTACCACGCCGATGCTCAGCGGCCGTCAACAGATCCGTCGCCGTCGTCGCCGTAGCGTTCCAGGATTGCGATGCCGCGCTGCGGAGCGACTGGGTGTGCGTCTGCCCGTCCGAGAGCGCCCGGCTCATGCTGCTGTCGAACCCGGCGGTCCGCGTCGGCGTGAATGCGAGGTTCGAGATGCCCTGGCGGGTATCGAACGCGTTGGTCCCGTCCGCGAAGCCGTACGTCACGCCACCGTCGGCGTTGGTGAACGTGCCGACCGAATAGCCCGAATTGAACTTGGGCTGATCGTCGAACTTGTTCGCCTGGGTCATGCCCGACGTGAGGTTCTGGAACGAGGTGTTGCCATACGAATAGTTGCCGGTGGTGCGCTCGGTCGCCGCCTGCTCGGCCGCGCTGTGCGCCGGCTGCAGCATCGAGGTCGCATGCCCCGCGATCGCCATCGCGCCGCGCGCCATTCCGCCCGCGATGAACGGCACGCTCATCATCAGGAAGCCGGCGAGAGTCGAGATCGATTCATTGACGCTCGCCATGCCGTCCGAGACCAGCAGCGTCGGCCCGATCGGCGCCGCCGCGTGATAAAGGCTCGCCGCCCTGCTCATCACGAACATGTGCAGGATGACGTAGAGCGGCCCCCAGGAGGCGAGATAGAAGAACCCGGTCGCATATCCCTTGAGCGTCTGCAGGCCGGTCCTGGGAAACAGGAACAGCGGGAAGAGCACCGGGAACATTGCGTAGAACACGACCGTCAGGACGATGCCGAGGAGCGGCACCCAGGTCATCGCCTGCGTCGCGATCGAGGTGTAGGTGTTCTTGGCCTGAGCGTCCGCGCGCTGCGACGCATAGGCGTCCCACCCGGCGTCGGAGAAGCTCTCGCGCGCGGCCAGGAACGCGTCGATCATCGAAATCTGCTTGAGGTACGAATAGGCATCGGTCGAGGTGCCGTGCATCTGGGCGGCGACCACCGGCAGGTCATCGCGGATGCGCTGGGCCGCGATCGTGTCGGCGATGCCGGGATAGGCGTTCCTGGCGAACGGGATCAGATCCTTGTCGTACGCCGTCTGCCACTGACCATCCATCCGCGAATAGGCTTCGTTGCACGGGATGATCGAATTTTCGGTGGTGCCGGGGCCTGTCGAGGTGATCCACCGCTGGCTGCGCGCCGGCGACCCCGGCCCGATCGATTCCCACAGATTGCCGGTCTTGGTGAGATCGTCCATCGCCTTGAAGCCGAGCAGCACGTCATAGAAGGTGCATTGCTTGAGATGCTCGTCGAGGTTCGCGCGGAAGACGCTGTCGGTGATCTGGAACGTGCGCGCCTTGTCCATCAGCCGCGCACCGTAGATCATGCCGTTGTTGGTCAGCGCGAGCGCGTTGGGCATGACGAACACGGTCTCGGCCGAGCGCGTCATCCAGTCGCCGACCTGGCTGGTGAAGGAGGCCATCACTCCCAGACCCAGCGGCACATTGTCCACCACCGCCGGCGCGAGCGCGGGGTTGATCCGGTCGGTCACCTTCACCGTGACGGTCGGGACCATCAGCATCATGTAGATGAGCGTCGACTGCAGGAACCAGTTGAACCACGCCCGCCAGTCGAGCGAGAAGGCGACGACGAACAGCGAGTAGATGAAGCCCATCACCATCACAACCTGGAGCATCGAGCGATAGCCCCCGCCCCCGGTCCATGCCGCGACCGCGTTGAAGACGTTGACGATATATTCGCCCCCGCCGATCGTGAAGACTTCGAGCATCGCCGTCGCTCCCTTGCCGCCGCGTTACCGCAAGCCCTGAGCGCTGAGCCCGCGTCCGAACCGGAGCGATGCCGACAGCTGCGGGCTCATCGTGTTCTTGAGGGTGGATTCCATGAACTGGGTGTATTGGATCACCCGGTAGGTATTGGAGATCTGCCCGGCCATCTTCTCGCTGCGCCGCGACAGCTCGGTCTTCACGCTGTCGACCTGGGCGCGCCACGCCTTGAATTCGTCGGTCGAGACGAACTTCGCGCCCGCCTGCGCCTGCGAGATCGTGTCCAGCATCCGGTCGAGCATCGACATCAGCATGTCGATCGCGACCATCTCGGCGAGCGTCGCGCGATCGCCGCCCGACAGGCCCATGTGCGCCGCCTCGTTGACGACAAGGATCTTGTAGAGCGGGATCGAGGTCATTCCGAGCAGGGCGATCTCATCGCCCGACAGCGCGGCATTTGACCGGATCTTGCCCGACATGCTGTCCATCGCCTTGAGGACGCGCGTACGCAGCGCCTCGTTGGTCGAGATGCTCAGCTTGGTAGGCGTGGGCTTCAGACACCCCTTGTCGTCAGTGGTGTCGCACTGCCACACGTCAGTCGGCGCCGAGGCGGTGCCGTCGAGCAGCGCCTGATAGGTGTCCCAGCTGGCCGGCGCGATGAACTGGAACGCGCCCATGCTGTCCTTGGCCTTGGTCGCATCGTAGATGATCGTACCGACCATCGTCATGAGGAACTCGGCATATTCGCGGGACGGCTTGGTCGCGCTCTTGGCGTTCAGCGCATACCAGGTGTAGTTCTTCGACTGGACCAGCTCGGCATCGTCACCGGCCTTGGCGATCGTCGACTCCCGCTCGCCCTTGTTGGTGCAGCCGTGACGCGCCGCGGCCGCGTCGGAGAAGAAGCCCTTCGCCCCGCCGACCTGCTGACAGATCGTCGAGGACGCCCCGTCCATCGCCGGCCACAGCGAGCCGATCGCCTGCTGCGCCGCCTCGCAAGAGGACATGTTGAACGCGTTCAGCTGCTGCACGCGCTGGCTCATGTCCTTCATCACCCCGCCGATCTGCGCGGAGATGCTGTCGATCGCGAGCTGGAACGCGAAGCCGATCGCGTTGTTGGCGGTCGCCTTCAGCATCGCCACGATCTCATCGGCGTTGATGAACGAGAACGACCCCGCGAACAGGTCGATGCCGCCACAGCCGCCACGCGCGCTGGGAAGCGCGACTCTGACCGGGTTGATCGACTTCTGCGGAAAGCGGCTCCACAGCGAACCACCCGAATAATAGCCCGCCGACTGACCCTGGAAAGCGGTCGGGCCGGTCACGTTCGCGGCCGCGCCCGACTTGTTGAAATAGCTGTTCATCTCGCCCTGGACGTCGGCCATCGCCGGCGTAGCGACGAGACCTCCAATCGCGAGGATCATGCTGGCCTGCGCGAGAACCGCGGCGCAGAAGCGGACGATCGAGCGGACCATCAGAAGTCACTCCCGGGCTTGACGCTGGTCAGTGTGAAGATGCGGTTCATCACTTCGTCGGCCGCCATCACGCCGTAGCCGATCGGCATGGGCTGCTTGGTGACAGTGTCGAACAGCACAAGCGCGGGCACCTGCTGGCCGCGCATGCCCATCGCCTTGTACTGGCCGGTGTCGACCGTATAGTTCGGGAAGGCGCGGGTCGGCCCGCCATCGAGCGAGATTGCCATGACGGTCAGGCCGAAGCGATCCGACACACTGCGCATGATCGGCCCGAAGGTTTCGCACGCAGCACAGGCCGACGAGTAGAAATAGAACACGCCGTACCGCTTCGAGATCTGCGACAGCACGCGCTCTCGATCCGCATTACGGCTATCGAGCCAGGTCCGCTTGCCCAGCTGGTTGACCGGGCGCTGGAGCGTGTAGTCGAGGTCCGGGTTCTGCCAGATCGTACGCTGCCACATGTCCGCGAAAGAGGAGGCACGATCAAGCTGCTCGCGCTGGAAAGCGATATAATGGCTGATGTTCTCGGGCGTCGGCTCGAGGATCGCCCGCGCCTTCAGTTCCTCCAGCTGCTTCGAGATCGCCGCAAGCTGCTCGGCCGAGGACCGCGCGGGCTGCGCCGATCGCTGCTCGGCGGGCTTGGCCTTCGGCTTGTCGCAATAGAACCAGGTGCCGAGCCGCCGCTCGCGGCAGTAGAAGTCGTCCCCGGTCTGCGCCGCGACGCGGTCGGCCGATCCCAGATCGTCCGCGCTGCCATAGCTGTCCTGACCGCCATCGCGGCCGTCGTCACCGGCATCGCGGGTGGAGGACACCGAATCCGGCAGCGGCGTCAGGTCCTGCGCCGTCGCCGGCGTCAGCACGGGCGACGCGACCGAGAGGATGAGAGCGAGGGTCAGGGCCTTGCGCATGTCAGTCGTCCTTCTGTTTCTGCTTTTCGCGATCTTCCTGTTCGCGGCGGGTGAGGTAGGATTTGAGCGTCCCGAGGAGCGACGGCTCCTGAAGCGACACGAGCTGCGCCATGTCGTCTGCGAGGATGCGGAACAGGTTGCCGTACACCCCGATGATGAGGTTGCGGGCGTGCCGGCGGGGATACAGCGTCTCGCCCCGGCGCAGGATGAGGTTGGCGCGGATCAGCCGCGCGATCGTCGGTTCGAGGTCGGCGACGCAGAGCTTCGTATCGAACCAGCTGTCGAGCGTCGGGATGAGGAACCCGGCCGGGTGCGGTCCGGCGCGCAGGAGCGCGATCAGCACCGCGAATTCCGCGACCGAGAGGTCGGGAAACGGACGATGGTCCGACAGTTGCGTCACGCCGGTCATTGGCTTTTCTTCGCCTCGTAATAGGCCTTGATCCGTTCCTGGATCTGGCGCGAGGTTTCGATCTCGTCGGGCAGCTTCGCGGCGTCGACGAACTCGGCATAGACCTCTGTGAAATCCATCACCGACAGGTCGAGGCGCGAGAATTCATCGAGCGTGAACCCCTTGCAGGTTTCCTTCTTGGCGCTGCCCCACGGCTTGTTGATCTGCGGGCGGCCCTGTTCCTGCAGGATGCGCGACAGCTTGCTCTCGAAGCAGCAATAGGCCGTCTTCTTGGAGGTGCAGATGCCCAGCACCTTGTCCGAGCAATATTCGCCCAACTTGTGGCACATCCCCATCCGGTCCTGCACGTCGAGCAGCTTCTCGTCGTTCGAGCACATGAACATCGTGAGGAACGGCGTCGCGAGCGCGGCGATCGCCACCGGCCCGCCCGCGATCGCGGCCGCGCCGGCAGCGGTCGTGATGAGGCCCGAGGCCTTGCCCGCGCAGCAGTTGACCAGTCCGAACACCGGCTTGTGGCAGGTCTGCCGCTTGCCCGAGAACAGGGTAAGCGTATCGGGATCGAACTCGGCATTGGCCTGGCCCAGCGCGTGCAGCCCGACCACGGCGTCCTTGAACTCGGTCGACGCCTCGCGCTCGACCGGTTCGCATTCGCCGTCGATGCAATAGACGTCATCACCGCAGATATATTGCTTGGGATCGGTCGAAGGCGGCGTCGGGACCGGGCATTTGTAGACCTTCGTCGTGACCTGGCACGGACCGGACTGCGGATCGTCGAGGCACTCGTCACGCAGGAAGGTGCATTTCCCGCCGTTCTCCAGATCGCTGCAATCGGACGCCTGGGTGATGCGCTGACAGGTGAACGGGCGCGACCACGCCCAGCACGATGCCGTGACCGACACACCGTCGATGATCCGCGTCTCAGGCCCCTCGGTGCAGACCTCCGGGCCGGTCGCGATGCAGGCGGTGTCGGACACCAGCGCCGGACAGCTTCCCTCATTGCGCGTCAGCGTGACCTCGCGCGTGCCCTCCTTCCTGAGGTACACCGTGCCGGTCGCGTAATTCTGGTGCGCCGGGATCTCGGCCTGGGGGATTTCGGCCGAGCAGGAGTAAAGCTGCGCCGTGGTATTCATCGACGACTGCTTCTTGCACCACTTGCGATAGGCCTCGACGTTGCCGCCGCCCGCCCCCAGTTCGATCTGCGCATCGCAGATATGCGGCGTGCCCGCCTCGACCCGGCACAGACCGGCGCCGACCTTGGCCTGCATCACGCTGTTGCGCGCGAACCCGCCGCCTTCGTTCTGGTCGCGCACGCCATAATAGAAGTACCTGAGCGTATCGACGATTACCGGGTCCATCCTGCCGGTGCAGGTCGCCGGGGTTTCCTCGAGCTTCGCGCCCTTGTTGCAGGTCGCCTCGTAATAATCGGTGGTGCCATTGGGAGGCAGCGGCTTGCAGCTACCGTCGGCGCCGCCCACCGACTGACCGGCGAGATAGCTGTTCGGGTCCTTCTCGACGTCCTGCGCGCGCGTGAGATCGCCGGCAGGCACGGTCACGACCTTGCGGCCCGGATCGGTGACGAGCTGCCACGCCTCGTTCGCGCCAGCGGCAGACCCGCCCGCCGCGATCAGCGCGTCGGGATCGTCGGCATAGGCTTCGCCGGGCTGGGTGCCGCTGCTGAAGCCCGGGATGGTCGAGGGCAGATCGGTCGAGGAGATGATGCCGCCCGAAGCCTGGCGTGCCGGGGTCGCCAGTGCCTTCGCCGCGGCGCGTGCCGCCGCCATGTCCCCTTTGGGATAGGTGTAGGTCGAACTGCTCGACTGCGCGCTCGGCTCGGCCGCGACCGCATTACTCGCTGCCGCAGGCTGAACCGTGCGGGCCATGCTGGCGGTGGTCCGCGCGGGAGCCGCGCTCGGCTCGGCGACGCTGGTCACCGTCGTCTTTGCGACCGGCGCGGATGAGGGTGTGGGGGTCGGGGTGGGTTTGGGGGTCGTGTCGCTGAAGTAGGTGTAATCGCCCAGGCCGTAGAAATCGCCGACGCCCTGCTGGCCCTGCTGGGTCGACTGGACCTGGGCGAGCGCCTGCGCTGCCAGGACCGGCGCCAGAAGACCGATCAGGATACGGCCCCCCCGCATGGTTCAGGGATTCCGGCCGAGGTTGGCGAGCGCGGTCCGTGCGACCAGCGCGCCAGGGCCATTCTCGCCCGCGAACGTCTCCAGCGCGTAGCGCACCGTGACGTTGCCCTCGATGCGATCGAACGGAGGCGGCGTCGTCTTGCAGGTGAGGCCGTCGCACGGCGTGAAGTCGCTCGACGAGACCACCATCGTCGGAACCGCGGTCACATCGAACGCGCGGAACAGGCGCGGGTCGATCCCGATCGAGGCGAACTGCTGGTCCTTCTCGACCACCTTGGAGAGCGCGGCGATGAACGCCTTCCCCGAATTGCCGGGGAAGCCCCGGAACACCACGACGCCGCCAGCGGCCGAGGTATCGGCAATGATCCGCTTCAGCGCCTGTTCGGGCATCGAGGTGGACACGAACACCATGAACTGCGGCGCGGTGCCCTGGTTCTCCTTGAGGTTGGCCGAGGCGGCCTGGATCATCTCGTCGAAGTCGATCGCGCCCGCCGGTCCCCTGGGCAGGCTCGCCTTGTCGATCGTGCGCATCTGCTCCAGCGCGACCGCCTGCACGGTCTGCGCATCCTTGCGGAACGCGTCGCCGCGCCGCTCGACCTCGTTCACGAGCGCGGTCGCGTCCTGTTCGGACTTCGCCGATCGCGCGCGGATCGCGTCGAGGTCGAGCCCCTCGACGGTCTGCGCGAGAACCGCGCAGCCGGTGCCGACCGAGGCGATAGCGAGCGCGGAAAGGAGGAACTTCTTCATGTCAGGTCCTCACAGCATGCAGCAGTTGCGCTTGCGCCAGAGCAGGTAGCCGAAGTCCTCGCCCTTGACGGGGAAGGCCCGGCCCGCGTCGGGCGGGAGCGTCGTCGCGCCGATCGGCGAGCAGGCATATTTGCCGCTCACCGTGGGCGTCGGATTGGTCATCTGGATGCGGTATTGCGACTTCTTCAGGATCGGCATGACGTACTTGTTGCAGAGCGCCTTCGATCCAGCGGTGCCCCAGGCCAGCCCTTGCCGGTGCATCTTGAACAGGAGTCGCTCGGCCGCGAGACGCGACGACTGGACCGGCGAATTGTGCGCCGCGATGTTGCCGTTCATCGGAAACATCGAGCCGTTGCAGCCTGAGCACCAGAACATCGGGTCGATCGGCAGCTTCGCGCTCGCCGCGACGCAGTCAGCCGCGCAGGCGGCGACCGCGATCGGATTGTTGAACAAGGCGACCTCGGGATTGATGAGCGTGGTCAGCACGTCATCGTTCCAGAGCGGATCGATCTCGGTCATGTAGGCTACGTCGAACGAGGCCTGCTCGAAGCACAGGAAGTCGGTCAGGATCTCCATCCAGTAGAGCAAGGGATAGACGTAGTAATGCGCCTGCCAGTTCGCGCTGGCCTGGGTCGAACCGCCCTTGATGAGCGGGCCGGTATACTGCCCCTGCCCGATATCGAGCCCCGGATTGAGGCGAAGCCCGCCCAGGTTCGGGAAGCACCACGGCTTGGTGGTCACATCGACGAGCCGCGCCGGCTCCCAGAAGCCGATCGAGATGCCGATGCGCGGGATCGGTGAACCGCACGCACAGACCGGCAGGCTCGGGTTCTTGGTGTCGGGTCGGCTTCCCGGCCAGATATGCGCGCCGCCCACCGACAGCGGGAACAGGCAAGACCAGCAGACGTCGGTGATCGGGTTGACGAACTTGCCGGTGCAGTTGGCCGGGAGCGCGCTCGCCGGCGCCGGCAGCAGCGCGAACGCGGCGATCATGCCGAGCAGGGTGAGCAGGCGGCGGATCATGCGCCGGGCTCCTCGGAGAAAGCGATGACCAGGGGCACCATCCGGGCGCGGTCGCGTCCATCGAAGCTTATCGACTGATCGGCCAGCGCGCGCACCAGCGCACGGCGTTTGCCAACCGATATCGTCCGCCCGCTTTCGGCAAGGACGACATCGATTTCGTTTCCGATCGACGCGGCGGTCACCGGATCGGCACGGCCCCCGAGAAGCCTTCGTACGAGGGACTCGATCTCGCAATGCACGCGGGACAGGAACAGCAGCGCAGGGACGCTCGAGAGCAACGCCACGGTCGCGATCGATACGACCATCGACAAGGCGACGACGGGAAAGAACATCCAGGCCGGGAACAGCGCGAATATGGCGAGAACATATGTCCACCCGAAGCCGACTGCCGCGACACACAGAAGCGCGTAGCGCGCGATCAGGCTGATGCGCTCAGTCGTCATGCCCTGCCCTCCCCGTCCGGCTGCGCCGCGAGGCTTGCGTCAAGGAAAGCGTTATCGGCCCGGTTCTTGGCGATCACATACACCGGCACCAGCACGACCAGCGCCAGCACCAGTCCGGCAAGCGCGCCCCCTGCCCCGGCGCCGAGCACCGCGCGCAGCGGCTGCAACGCGCAGATGGCGATCGCCAGCCCGATCGCCGACCACAGGATCGCGAGCCGCATCGCCTTGAGGGCCGGCGTCTCGGGCGCGGCCATCGGCGTCCTGAGAATATCGAGCCACATCATGCGCCCGCTCCCGACATCTCGATCTCGCTGATCTTGAGCACCTGGCCCGCCGGTTCGACCACGGCGGGGACGCGCGCGATCCCGAAATGGCTGGTGAGCTTGCCCTGCTGGTCGAAGAAGAAGCGGCGCTTCTTCTCGCCCATGCGGTTGAACGGCGAGCCGGCGACGAAGATGATCTTGGCATTCTGCGCGGTCCACCGCTTCAGCGCCCAGTCGACCTGCGCATCGTCGCGGCCGTCGATAAACACGAGGTCGGTCTTCATCGCGACGAACGACAGCGGATTGACCCGCTGCCCGGCGCGCGCGACGAGCCGGCCCTTCTGGTCCTGGATGTCCTGATCGAGCACGATCGTCGGGTCGAACGTCCAGCTGCGGCTCTCGCGCACCGCGCCGATGCCGGCGACGGGGATCGGGTTGCGGACACGTTCCTCGGTTTTTTCACGCAGCGCCGTCTGCATGCGCTCGATGCCGCCATTGGCCTGCAGCGTCTTCAGCCGGGTATCGATCGTCGCCAGCAGATCCGGCTCGGCGATCGCCCAGGTCTGGCCCATCACGCCGTGATCCTTTGCGAGCGCGCCCTGCACGATCGGCCAGGACGACGAGGCGACCAGCGCCACGCCCAGGGTTCCGCCGAAAAGGCCCGCGCGCCGGATCACAGGATCGGCGTCCCGGTGCCGATGATCTGCTTCGCGCAGGCAAAGCCGATCTCGCCGTAGCGGCTGTCGAACCCGTCGGGGTGTGCGGTGCCGACATAATAGCAGCCCTCGGGAACGCGCCCGACCGGTCCCGGCGTCAGCACCTCGCCGAAGCGCGAGCGCGGCTTCATGTGCGCGACGCGGACGCCGTCGACATAGACCCATTTCCCGCGATGCTCGACCAGCGCCCCGGCCTCGCCGATCACGCGCTTGCCGAACGGTCCCGAATCCGGTCCGAAGTGGCGGCGCACCAGCTCGCCCTCGGGCGGCGCGAAGAACACATAGTCGCCCTTGGCGGGCACGCGGCCGCGCTGGATGAAGAACGCCCAGTTGGGGAGGCTCTCGCTCGCGTTTATCATGAAGGCGTGCGTCTCGCGCCACGCGGCGATCGAGTTGTAGCCGCCCCACACGATCCCGAGCAGCGCGACCGCGCTCCACTGGCGGACCCGCTTGACGATCAGCGCCTTGCGGGCCGCGCGGTCCCCGGCGACGTCAACCGCCGTGGGAGCCGCATGACCGACCCGCGCCAGCGCCTCAGTTGCCGCTGCCATCGACCCCTCCCGGCGCGGACTGGGTGACCGTCGCCTCGACCGGCGAGACCGGCGCAGGCCCGAACGGCGAAGCGGTCGGGACCGCCGCCCCTGGCGCGGCCGGCGCGACGTTCCCGGAGGCTTGGGGAAGCATCGCACCGACCGCGGGACCGGCCGGGGTGTTCGGCGCGGCCGCGGGGAGCGGCACGCGCGCGAAGACCGCGCGGCGGATCTGGTCGGTGATATCGGGGACGTTCTTCGAGAGGACCGCCTCGCCGACGAGGACGGTGGTGCCGCTCGCGCCGACCTTCTTCATCTCGTCGTCGAGCGCGGACATGAAGGCCTGGGTCTGCGCGGCCACCTGTTGGGGCTGGCCGTTACTGTGGCTCTGCGCCTGGACATATTCCGAGACGATGCCTTCGAGCCGGACGCTCGCCATCGGCACGGTCGCGGGCGGGGCAAGGAGATGCTTGGTCACCCACGCCCCCCAGAGCAGTACCGCGACCGCCAGCGCGACCGCGACATAGGCGATGACGGGCAGGCCCTGCGGCTTGCGGCGATCCACCTTGTCCGCGACCGGACGGCGCGGTGCCGCACCGGCAGCGTCATCACGGGGTGCCGGGGCCGGAGCGGACGGTTGCACCGCCGCGGACGCGACCTCGGGACGATCGAGAACATCAACCATGACGGGGGCCTTTCGTGGAAGTGATGATCGCGCCGAGCAGGCGCACGCGGGTCACGGCGACGATGCCGAACGCGACCAGCCACACGACGAACAGCTGGTCGCCGAACGCCGCGCGGCGTGCCTGGTCGGCCGCGACGAAGCGCGTGCCGAGGTTGGCGACCTGCGAGAAGAAGCCGAGCGCGGTGAAGTCGCCTAGCATCAGGAAGAACAGGATCGCGACGCCGAAGGTCGCGAGCAGCGTCATCGCCATCCAGCCCGACACCCGCAACAGGATGTAGCAGGCGTCGCCGATCGCGCGCGTGCCCGTGCGTTTCCAGTCGGTCGCGGTCGGCGTACGCCAGTCGCGCTCGTGCGTGAAGGCGTTCATTCCGCCGCCTCCACCCAGGGCTCGCCCGGAGGATTGTCGCGATATTCCTCGGGGAAGGCGACGCGTTCGATCGCCTCGTCCATCGAACAGCCGAGGTCGATCAGATGCTCGATATCGGCGAAGGTCTGCGGGCTGGAGGAATAGAGCGTCGCCGAATATTTATCGAGGACGAGCCGCCCGACCGCCATCGATTCCGGCCCCTTGATGAGGATGTCGGAATATTCCGCGCCGTTGCGCTTCAGCGAACGCAGCAGGCTTTCGGTGTAGGGGTCCATGTCGAAGCGGCCGTGCTTCTGGAAGTCCGAGATCGTGTCGGGCTTCTGCATCAGGATGACCGACCAGTCGGAGTTCTCCAGCGCCGCGAGGCTCCCTTCCGACTTGTAATAGTCGTTGAGGCTCTGCGTCGCGGTGATGAGCGAGGCGCCATATTTGCGGCAGGTTCGGCTGTAGGTCTCGACGAAATCGGCCATCGACCCACCGCGCAGCATCTGCCACGCCTCGTCGATCAGCAGCGCCTTGGGGATCTGGCGGTCCATCCGGCGCATCGTCTGCGACGACATGAACATGATCGCGGTCAGCACGACCGAGCGCAGTTCCTCGCGGCTCGACAGGTCCGAGAGTTCGAACACCGTTAGCGCGTTCGACATGTCCACCGACGCCTCACCGGTGAAGAAGCTGCCGTAGGTGCCCTTTCCCGAGAACGGGAACATCGCGATCGCGAGATCCGTCCCCTGCACAGAGCCGTCGGAGCCGAGCGCCTCGATCACGTCGTCGACGCACCCTCCCCTGCCCTTGGCCTCCCACACCTGGTTGACCGCACGATCGATCAGACCGCGCTCGGTGTCGTTGAGCTTGTCGATGTGACGGCCCATCTGCCCGATGATCGACTTGAGCATCGCCAGCGCGTCGACGAGATAATCCTCGTCCTGCGCCACCAGCGTCTCGTCGATCATCGAGAACGGATTGAGGCTGAACCCGTCGCGCAGGCGAAACTCGACGAAGTTGCCGCCCAGGCTCTTGGCCATATGCTCGAACGAGCGGCCGTCATCGATCACGATGATCTTGGCGCCCACGCCGGCGAACGCCGCGCACAGCTCTTGCAGCGCGACCGACTTGCCCGAGCCGGACTTGCCGAACACCGCGACATTGTGGTTGCCGGCCTTGTTCTCGAACGGCGACCAGAAGAAGGGCTGGCCGCGCCGCCCGATGAACATCAGGTGCGGCAGATGCCCGCCGAGATACTCGCCCTGGATCGGCAGCATATTCGCCGCGGTCGAGGTCAGCATCGTGCGCAGCCGCTTCATGCGCTTCAGGTCGCTGTCGAGCCCGTTGCCGAGCGTCATCGGCAGACACGACATGAACGCCATGATCTGGAGGAACCGCTCGTCGAGCAGGTCCCACCCGGCCGCCTTGTACATCGACTTGACGGTGCGCTCGTTAGCGTCCCCCTGCCCCTTCGGGCTGATGATGCCTACCGCATAATAGGCCTGCACCAGCTTCTTGCCGAGACGCAGCTCCTGGGTGACATGCTCCCATTCGCGGCTCTGGTCCTTCAGCTGCGGGAGCAGCCGCGCCGACTTCGAGTCCGCCAGGCTCGACGTACGCATGAACTTGTAACCGGCCTTAGACGAGGCGGCCTGTTCGTCCTGGTAGCACAGGCATAGCGACGTGAGAGTCGGGCACCCCGGGCGCAGCTTGTCGGAGAACATGTCGCCGATCAGCTTCTGCACGTCCCACGGCGCCCAGCGGTTCGGCAGGTTCCTGACCGAGAAGAAGCGATAGTCGAACGTGTCGGGCCGGATCTCCTGATACTGCGTCTCGCCCGACAGGTTCGTCACCGCGCGCAGCGGCTCGGCCGATACCAGCAGGCGGTCGGCCTGGACGACGGTCTGGACGTCGCGCCGCACGCATTGGTCGGCGATCGGATCGAGTTCTGAATATTCCGAGACGTGGTCGGAGACGTCGAACGCCGGCGCGGTGATGTCGTCGATCAGCGCGATCAGATCGACCGGCTTCAGCCGGGTTGCCGGCATGTCGATCGACTGCAGCGTCGAGACGATGCTGTCGCGGACGCCGGTCAGCTCCTCCGGTGTCGCCTTCCCGCTACGGATCGAGACCGACAGGAAGATGCGATGGTTGCGGACGTGGAACGGTCCGTCCTTCGACATCGATACCCATGCGCCGTGACGCAGGAACGCCGACCGCCGCTCGGCGATCTTGCGATGGATGCCGCCCGCCTTGTAGCGCGGCAGCGCATATTGCGCGATCAGCGCGCCCACACGCGGGCTCTGGAATGCGAGCAGCTGGACCCGCGCGCTGGGCGGGACGCTCTCGGACAGCATCTGCGCGATGATCTCCCCGGTGCGCTCGTCCGCACCCATGAGCGGCGCGAGTTCCAGCGCGAACGCGATGCTGTCGGTCTGGTAGAACAGGTCGTGCCGCGCGTCGTAGCTGCGATACGGCAGCCACTGCGACAGCATCGGCGCGCCATGCGAGGGTGTTCCCTGGTCGGGTGCGCGCGTATCGCCGAGCAGGCGGGCTATGAAGCCGGTCTTCGCCATGACGATCAGTCCTCCACGCGCGGCGAGAAGGTCGCTGGGCGGTTACCCGGCGTGCTCGACGCGAGTTCGGGCGAAGCCGGCTTCTGCGTCGCGGCGATCGGCACACCCTTGCCAGCAGCCGCGTCGCGCGCCCTGGCCCGCGCGGCCGCGACCGCTGCCGCACTTGGTGCGCCGACCGCGCTCGCCGCACCTGCGGCCGCTGCCGGGGCGGCGACCTGCGCGACCTCGGCGGGCACCGGGGGAAGCGCGGCGATCGGCGCGCCGAGCTGCGAGAGGATCTCGGGGCTGACGTTGAGCGTCTGCGTCGCGGCAAGCGCCGAACCGTGGCCGTCGGTCGCCGCCAGCCACTGGCCGTTGTCGACCACCGCCTGCACGACCGCGGTCTCGTGGAAGCGCCCAGCCGCGTCGACATGCGAGGGGAACACGATCCGCAACACCTTCTGCGGCCCGACCCCCGCCGCCTGCGCCGGCACCGGCGTCGAGGCATAGGCGATCCGCTGCGTTCCCCCGCTGTTGCGCGCGGGTGCCTGGTACGGGCCTGCCGGATGATAGCCGCTGTCGCCGGTGATCTCGGCCAGCGCCTTGTCATCGATGACGGTCGCCGGCGAGCAGCTGCCGCCCTCGGGCGCGCCGCACGCGAACTTGCCCGAGATGTTGGTCCCCAGCGTGGTGCAGCTGGCGAGCAGTCCCAGGCTCGCGGTCGTCGCCAGCGCCGCAATACGCTTCGCGCGGGCGTGCGGGCGATAGTCGGAAACCGGGCAGGCCGGCAGGCGGATCACGGATCGGGTCACGACTTGGCTCCCTTCAACCATTCGACGAGCTGGGCCTTGGGCCTGAAACCCTCGATCACCGCCCCGTCGGAGCGGACGATGACGGGCGTCCCGTTGATGCCGTGCGCCTTGGCGAACGCCTCGTTCTCATCGAGACCGCTGGTGTCGCACTTCGGGCCTGCCGGGACCGGGTTCTGCGCATAGGCCGCGCGGACCGCCGCATGACGATCGCGGGCGCACAGCACCTGCTCGGCGATCTCGCGGCTTCCCAGCACCGAGATCGGGCGCTCGATGACGCGCACGTTCATCGTCTCGAGCGCCTGACTGAGCGCGCGGCAGTAGCCGCAGTGGAAATCGGAGAAGACGGTGACCGTCTGCGTGCCCGAACCCCACACGATCGCACCCTTGCTCGACAGCCGCGTCACATCGAGCGTGCGGGCGACGGCGGGCTGGGTCGTGACTCGCGCACCCGCCCGCGCCGCGCCGGCCTCGGGCGCATCGGGCGTGGCATTGGCCTTCGCCGCGCCGCCCACCAGCATATCGGGATTGAGCGCGAGCAGCTTGGCGGCGGTCAGATCCTGCCGCGTCTCCATGTCATAGACGCGGCCGATGACGAGATAGCGCGCCGACTTGTCGACGTAGAACAAGTTCGCACCCGCCACGACCTCGCACAGCCCGTCGACCTTGGAGCAGTCGATCGCATCGACCTTGGTCTTGGGAAGCCGCTTCTGCAGCGCGACCTGGACCTGCGCGCCGATCGGCGCTTCGGCCGAGCCGGTCAGCAGCATCGCCGCCCCCGCCATCGCGCCGATCATGATAGTATTTGCCATGTGACCGCCTCCTTCCGGGCTCAGTTCTGGATGAAGACGCCTTCGAGGAAGACGATCTCGACATCGATGCCGGTCGGCATCTCGATGATGGGCTGGTACTGTTCGGCGCGCTCGATCAGGTATTTGGAAACTGTTCGACCGCTCTCGTCGGCGCCGCCGCCCAAAGCGCGCAAACCGACGTTGCCGATGCTCGGGGTGCGATTGATCCCTCCTTTGCCGTCTGTCTCGAAGGTTGCGAGTGGCTGGTTGAAGGCAGTGTTCAGCGCATTGCCTGCACCACCTACAAGCCCGGCAAAGAAAGCTTGCATCGCCAAGGAGCCCTCGCGACTGACGACACGGCCGCGCACGCCGGTCTTGCCGGCGAAGCTGATGAAGCCCTTCACGTCCGACACCGCGAACCGGCCATTGGCCTGCGGACAGGTCATCCGCTGCAGCTTCACATAGACCTTCTCGGAAGAGAGATCGCCGCGCGCCGCGCCGTTGATGACGCAGCCTTCGATCCGCGTCGTGAGCAGCTTGCCGTTCTGGTAGACCGAGCGCGCCGGGCCGGTGATGCGCAGGATCACCGGCAGCGGATCGGTCTGCGACTGCACCCCCGCCGAGGCGTCGACGCCGACGATGACCTTCGCCTTCGCGATCGAGTTGGGCGGCAGGTAATTGGGGCTGTCGGTGTAGCTGGTCGTGCCACCCGAGATCCGAGTCGCGGTGCCCGAGGGGCCGCCCTCGAACGACACCAGCTTGATCGAGCGCGACTGCGACACCGCAGCCGCTGCCGCCTCGCCCGCCGTCATCGGCGCGCCGGGAGTGCGGTAATTGGGCTGGCCGGGGCCATACATCTGCGTCGGAGCCGGCGCGGCCGGCGCGGCGTTACGCTGCGCGATCTGCTGGCGAAGCTGGTCGTTCTCCTGCTGATAGGCGCTCATGACCCGCTGGCCATCGCTCGCCATCGACTGCTTCTCGCCCTGGAGCGCGGCGATCTGCGCCTGCAACTGCTCCATCTGCGCGCGCTGGCCGTCGACGCCCTTCAGCTGATTGTTGATCGACTGCATCTGCGCTTCGGATGCGGCCTGCCATTCACGCTGCGACATGTTCCGGTTGACCATGTCGTCGGTGGTGATCTTCACCTCCTTCCCGTCGGTGCCGACCGGCTTCAGCTTGGCATCGTCGCCCATGACGTACCAGGAGCCCAGCACCAGCGCGACGGCGCCACCACAGCCGAGGTAGAGCAGCTGCTTCTTGCGGACGGCATCGTTGCCGGCCATCAGCTCGCTGTCCCCGCCCTCCTCCGGCTCGGTATCGAGCTGCTTGGCACGGTTACGCTGGAAGATGTCCTTGAGGCTCATGGCCGCACTCCGTTGGCGAGGCCCGAAGGCGTGACGATATAGGCGGTGGTGGCTTCACCGGGCTTGAGGTTGGGGTTGGCGACCGAGACCGCGATCGCGTTCGACGGTGCGATCGTTCCCTCGCCCAGCGCGACCGGAACCTTGCCCCGGTTCTCGATCCTGAGCGTGCGGCCTGCGAGGCTGGCGCCGCGATACTCGGCGACCATCTGGACCTTGAGCGAGCCAATCATCACCGGGTCGGTGACCGCGGGCCTGACCTCGAACCCTTCGAGCGGCGCGGACTGGAACATCGCCTGGACCAGCGTGGCGGACGCCTCCTGCGGCGATGCCGCGACGGCCGCGACCTGCGTTTCCGCGGCGCCACCGATATCCTTGTTCTCGACGAACACCTGCTGCGCGTCGTCGCCGGCGAGCCGGCACGAGAATTTGTACACATAACCCTTCGACGTCGTGCCGAAGAACGACACGTTCGGCCGCGAATAGGCTTCCGGGACCGACACATAGATGTCGCCCCGGGTCGGTTCATTGACCACGGTGAAATCGTCGGTATCGACCCCGGTGGTCAGCTTCGAGACGCTGGCGAAGCGATCGTCCTTGAGGCTGACGCGGGTCAGCCCCGACTTCGACATCGTGCAGGCGACCTCGCTGTTGTCCTTTGCCAGCACATGCTCGTCGGCGAAGGCCGGCGCGGCGAGGACCACGCCGCCCGCCACGATCATCCCCGCCCCGATCAGGCGCGATAGCGAACACAGGCGCGATGCGAAGGCGGTCCCGCCCCCGATCAGCCCGACTGCGACCCAGGCGGTCATGCGTCGTCTCCGATGGTTGCCGCGGCGTCCTTGTCGGCCTTGGTGACCATCCCGAAGCCCTTGAGCTGGAGGGTCAGGCCGCGATACGCCCAATAGAAGCGGAAGGTCTTCGGCTCGGCGGTGACCGACTTCGAGCCGACGACGGTGTGCAGCGTGCCGGTCACTTCCGAGGTCAGTTTCTCGGTGTCGACCTTCATGCCGGCGAGCGTGAAATACTGGCTGATGCTCGATCCGCGCTGCTCGTTGAGGATCTTCATCAGGTCGCGCTTGAGCGAACCATGTGCTTCCGGCGTGGCGATCGCCAGGATCGAGTCCATCCAGTATTCGAGATTTTCGGGCGAGCGGTTGAGCGTCATCAGCGCGGTGTCGCGCGTGACCATCTCCAGATACTGCTCGCTGACCCCGCTCGACGACAGCGTCAGCGGGGAGCGGACGATCGGCTGCAGGACGATCTCCCGGTCACGGGTCGCGCCGACCAGGAACAGCAGCACCACGAGGCCCGCGAGGACCAGCGCGACGATGCCGAGCATGTTGCGCTGCTTGAGGACGCGCTGCGACTGCGCGAGACCGACAGAATAATCCATTTAGCCCACCATCACGCGAAGGTGGGAGGGCGGTGTCGCCTTCAGCCCGGTAAAACTCGACGGCAGGTGCCAGTAGGCCATGTGGAGAATCCACGACGTGGCCTTGCCGGCTTTGAGTTTCCGAAAACCCCACCAGCCGAGCAACGAGACCATCAGTCCGATCACGACGTGCTGCGACAGGATCCCCCAGATGAAGGGGATCGCCATCGCGAGGAACTCGTCCAGCGTCCAGAAGCCGATCAGCTCCGGGTCGTCGAGATGCGAAGGGATGGTGTACCGGTCCATAAGCTAAGCCGCCCTCCCAGCGGTTGATCCAGCCGACGCCTCAGATCGTCGCGGTGACGGTCGAGGTGACGATCGGGATACCCGTGCCCGCGCCGACGCCGACGGCGACGGGAACGGCCACCTGGCCCAGGCTGAAGCGGCCCGACGCCAGCGCGACGATGCCGCCCGCGAGGCTCATGACGGTGATGATCTTGCCGCCCGAGCCCTCGAGGAAGTCCGTGAACTTCGTCAGCGCGGTATTGAACGTCGTGTCGGTGCCGGCGAACGCCGCCGACGCGCCCAGGACCATCAACATCGCGATGATCGCCAGGCCGAGAAGGACACCATTGATCTGGCCACCCTTCGGCATTGAAAGTGCAGACATGCTCTTTCCCCTTGGAAGACGAAGCACAAGCGCGTCGTCTCCCTAAGGATCTCGCAAGTATTGACCCTCGACAAGACGGAAAAAAATTACCGTATCGACTTTGACTGCGGGAAAGCCCGACTACGCATTTCCGCCAAAAAACTGACGCGATGGGTCTGCAGACAAACATAGAGCAGGTAATTCTTTTACCACCTGCGGAATTTTTTTACCGCCTTCGTTGCGAAACTGGAATGACCATCCCCGGTCGTGCGGCAATGATTGATTCGAGAAACTATCAATCCAGATGGTATGCGCTCGTCCGCACTCGGGTTATCCGTTCCCCATGTCGAATGTGATCTACGCCTTCCGGGTCAGCGATGAGCTGTTCCGTCTCACAACAGAAGCGATCAGAACCCGGTCGCTGGCAACGCGACGGTTTGAGACCGTTTCCTCTACCGCCCTGTATGGACTGGAGAAATTCCTGGATATGCCGGATTTCGAACTGATGCTCGAACGCGCCTCGACGATCGAGGACAATGGTGAAAACCGGGTCGGTTTCCGCATTCAGATCGATCAGAAGGCGCTTTTCCAGGCCGCGCGGGACAGGGCCACTACCGACCCCACCACCCCTGCCACAGCGCGTTTCCTGCTCACCGTGTCGATGCTGTGCGTCTTCGATTGTGCAATTCGTCGAAAAGTTCCGACTAACGCTTAAAAAAATATTGACAGCCTCTCGGGCTATAACCGTATATAGCGCCCAGAAGGGGGGTCGTCATGACTGACCAGAGGGATGCAGCAAGCCGACAGACCGAGACAGACTTCTACTATCCGCTTATCATCGAGCAGTGGAATCGCCGTGGCGTAACCAATGTCGAAATGGCCCGGAGACTCGGGAAAAGCGTCAGTCTCATCGGAAAGGTCAAATCCGGTCGCGCCAGCTTTACGGCCGCGATGCAGATAAGGGTCATGGAGATCCTGGAGATCGACCGGCAACGTGCGTTTCTTGCCGCAGTCTGGATGAAGACGCCCCTCGCCTATTTCGATGACAGCTTCGACAAGATCTACCTCGTCGCGTGCCGCTTCGTCGAAGCTTCCTGCCCCCAGTTACTGTCGCTCGCCGAGCAGGTGAAAGGCGATGGGCTTGCTCCCGAAGCGATCGAGCGGGTTTTGCAATCCATCCTGATGAACATGCTCAATTCGGTTCCCCCGCCCCGGACCGGAGCAAACTGAACCAATTCCGGTGGTGAACTCCGTTCCCATCAAACGAGCTTTGGAGAGTGACACCTGTTTCGCTTAGAGGGCGATATGGACTCTCAGCCGAAACCCGCGCGGTCGACCCTGTCGATGCGCCGCAAAAAAGAACGCGAGGATGCTGCGGGTTACAAGCGGTCCACCTATGCGCTCTCCCCTGCATCGCTGCGAGTCGCGGACGAGATCCAGCGTCGCTATCAACTTGGCTCCCGCGAGGCCGCTATCAACGCACTTCTCGAACTCATCGACCGCGATCTGTTCCTGTGGCACGACATCCTTGTGTCGGAACGGCGATAGAGGCCTCTGATGGATCTGCGCACCAGTCCGCCAGCCGACGAATCGGGTCATGCCATTGTCGATTTTCTCGACGAGCATCGACTGCCGCACAGCCCCGAGAATTACGGCTTCGCTCACACCTATTTCGAAGGTGCTGACGAGGCCCATTTCATGGCCGTCGCCAATCTGATCGACGGCGGTTATCGCCTCAGACAGGAAGACGTGCGAGCGATTTCGGCACCAGCGGATCTCCATGGCACCGCGACGACGATCGGTGAGCTTTCCACGGAGGTCATGCACATCATCGGGGCAACCGCCCAGGAAGCCAATGCCTTCGTCAAATCGCTCACGCTCACCGCGGCCGAACTGGTCTCGACAGACGGCAACATTCACAGCGCGGTCGCTCGGATGACTGCCCAGGCCGAGCGCGCCGAAGAGCGGTTGAAGCAGATGAGCCTTCAGACGGCGCTAGTCCGCGAGCGCCTACGCTCGCTGGGCGTCGATACCGACATCGATCCTGCTACCTCGCTCCTCAACCGCATCGCGATCGACTCGGTGCTCACCGCCGCACTCGAGCGGGAAGGCCCTACCCTTCTTGCGCTGGTTGCGCTCGATCAGGTCACCTCGATCGGGGCGGCTCATGGGATCGGCGTCGTCGAGCGGGTCCTGCGCGCGCTGGGCCAGACATTGCGGGATCATTGCATGCCGCACCGGGTCGGCCGCTGGGAGGCAAAGCGGATCGCCATCGTGTTCGACAACTGCGACCCCGAAGCCGCCCGCGATATGCTGAACGCAGCCCGCAAGGCATTCTCGAGGCGAAAGCTGCAGCGCGTCGAGAATGAGACGCCGATCGGCGAGGTGACATGCTCGGCGGGTCTCGTACTCGCCCCCAACGCTGTCTCCGAGGATCTGATTGCAGACGCAGCCGATGCGCTGGCACGGGCTTCGAATGGCTTGGGCAACCGGGTTATTCTTGAGCAGCCAGCTGCGCGCCCATTCCCGTGATACGCCGCACGCGTCGGCACCGCAGCTATCGCGCGGGAAAATGCCTGTAAAAGGTCGAGATCGAGACGCCGATCGCGCGCGCGATCTCGCGCGACGACATCTCCGTCTTGAGCAGCTTGGTGGCCGCGTTCCGGCGCTCTTCGGTCATCATCGTCTTTCGCCCGCCGAACCGGCCCTTGCGCCGTGCGACGGCCAGCGCAGCAGTGGTCCGCTCGCGGACCAGCTCGCGTTCCATCTGGGCCATCGCCGCCAGGATGTTGAAGACGAGCCGCCCCGCCGTTCCCGAAGTGTCGATTCCATCGGTGATCGAACGCAGCCCGATCCCCTTCTCGTCGAGGTCGGCCGACAAATCGACCAGCCCCTTCATGGTGCGGCCGAGGCGGTCCAGCTTCCACACGACCAGCACGTCACCCGATCGCGCATAGGCAATCGCTTCGGCGAGGCCAGGACGATTCACTTTCGCGCCGCTGGCCTTGTCGGAATAGAGCCGCTCGCAGCCGGCTTGCTTCAATGCCTCGATCTGGGGCGTCAGATCCTGGTCGGCCGTCGACACCCGCGCATAACCGATCAACATGCAATTTTCCCGAAACTCATCGACAACGGCCCTGCCACTGAGTTACTAACGGAAATGGGTTTTGAGAAGTGCGCTTTGTTGACAACTTCCAACGGGATCGGCCGATCGCGGTCACGAGCGGCGGTATTCCCATGAGGGCGTCGCAAATCAGGTCGAGACTGTTGAAAAACGGCTGCTTGCGAGGACGATGAAGGCGTGATTCACTGCGGCATAGCAGCGGGGGATGATGGGCATGATGGGTCGACAGGTCGCGCAGGGCGCGTTGTTCTACGGCTTCCGGCTCGACGACCATGTGCCTCCCGACCATCTGCTCCGACGTATCGACGCCGTGCTGGACCTCGGCTTCGTGCGCGAGGCGCTGGCGGCGAGCTATAGTGCGAGCGGGCGCCCTTCGATCGATCCGGAACTGATGCTCAGGATGCTGCTGGTCGGCTACCTGTTCGGCATCCGGTCGGAACGGCGCCTTTGCGATGAGGTGCATCTCAATCTCGCCTATCGCTGGTTCTGTCGGCTCGATCTGGCGGACCGGGTGCCCGACCACTCCACCTTCTCCAAGAACCGCCACGGCCGGTTCCGCGTCTGCGACCTGCATCGCCTGCTGTTTGAGCAGGTGGTCGCACAGTGCGCGGCGGCCGGACTGGTGGCGGGGCGCGATGTGGCAGTGGACGGCAGTACGATCATGGCTGACGCCAGTCGCGAGAAGAGACTGAAGGGCGCCGGCGCCGCGGATGAGCTTCGTAGTAGGGACACCGTGTCGCGGCCTGTCGCCGAATATTTGGCAGCGCTCGATGCCGCACTGCCGCCAGGTCCCGACGAACCAGCACCCGTCGAGCCCGCCAGCATTTCGCCGACCGACCCGCAGGCGGCACTCACCTGCAAGCACGGTCCCGCACGCTATGCCTACGCCATCAATCCGCTGCTCGATCTCGATACCGACTGCATCCTCGACGTTGAGGCGACACCGGCACGCTTCGCGGCCGAAGTGGCGGCGACCCGGACGCTGGTGTCACGCGCCGGAACCAAGCTGGGCATCGCGCCTGCGAGCCTCTCGGCCGACAAGGCATATGGCAGTGGTCCGCTGCTTGGCTGGCTGGTCGAGCGGAACATCACGCCGTATATCCCGGTCATCGACCGCGGCCGCCAGCGCGACGCCTTCTTCACCCGCGATG
Source organism: Sphingomonas sp. JUb134 (assembly GCF_004341505.2). Taxonomy (NCBI): domain Bacteria; kingdom Pseudomonadati; phylum Pseudomonadota; class Alphaproteobacteria; order Sphingomonadales; family Sphingomonadaceae; genus Sphingomonas; species Sphingomonas sp. JUb134. The sequence continues at coordinate 365,793 of NZ_SLYP02000002.1, read as the reverse complement.
CCTTCAGCTATGACCGGGAGGGCGACACCTATCGCTGCCCGGCAGACAAGCCCCTCAGCTACTGCGGCACCAACCGGGCAAGCCAGGTCCGCGTCTATCGAAGCCGGCCGGCCGATTGCGCCGCCTGCGAACTGAAGCCGCAATGCACGATCGGCAGGAAACGCGGCGTTACCCGCCTCGTGAGCGAGGATGCTCGCGACGGCGTCCGCGCCCTTGCCGGCACCGATGCTTACGTGCGGGCTCATCGTCGCCGAAAACGGATCGAGCGCGTCTTCGGCCACTTGAAACGCAACCTCGGGCTACGAACGCTCAAGCTACGGGGCCTCGCCGGAGCTGCCGAAGAGTTCACCATGGCGGCTACGGCCTATAACCTCCAGCTGCTCGTGCGGCAGGCAACGCCCGCCTGATAGGAAGCGCGACCGCGGCCCCAACAGCCATCCGTTAGGCCGATCACACACAGGCCTTTTTCAACAGCCTCGGTAGTCTGTCGTCGGTCATCGGGAAAAACTCCTCGGGTGTTGGTGAAGCTCGACACTTCCACCTTAACCGATGAGCCCGGTGGCCACCGAGACGCCGACGCCGGGGTGGGGCCTCGGCCCCACCCCGGCATACACCGTCATCTACACCGGGAAATTACACCACGACCGCGGACGCTACCCGTTTTCTGGAGGCGGCCGGTCGGGGAAACGTTCAGCCCAGGTGCCGTTCACGTAGGACAAAAGCGTGGACCAGGCGATTGCATGATTCGGATGCGTCGAAAGGAAGACCTTTCCGAGGTGCTCGATCATCAGGACGACAACGGACATACGCCTACTCCGCCACCTTGCCTCGCGAGAACATCTGCAAAGACGAGGTCGCGGAGAGAGGATCAGACCATCAACGGCTTCCGGCTGGGTCGGAAGTGCGAATGCCTGACAAAATCTGCTCCACTTCGAAGAGATCGCCCGACGTCTCCACACCAGGTCCGCAGAGGCGAATGATCATTCGCCCCTCGATTACCTTGCTTCCTATTCGAGGTGCGGATCCGAGGCCAATATGAACGCCGGGCTTATCGAACACATGCTGATAAAGCCGCCAGTAGCGGCGCCATTCAGCCACGCTTCCACTCATCGAAATGGTCATATGACCGGATCGGAGCGGCACATACGACACATCGCGGCTTAACTGTGCGCGTTCGATCGCAAAGCAGCGCGCCCCACGGCCTGCAGCGACTTGCGCCGCTTTCCTCAACAACCCCGTCCGCACCGACCGGTCAGGCCAGCGTGTCGGGGCGAGGATTGCGATTTCATAGCTCGGCGGATCGCCGCTCCCGACCTCGTGGACTTCGTAAGTTGGGAGCTGGGGCCCGCTCTGCGCAGGCGCCGAGTCGGCATGCGCGGCCGAGACTAGGGCGAGCACGCCGCACCACCAGTAGCCCCTTGTGGACCGGGCCGAGCATTGCCGTGGTCCGAAGGCGTCAGCGGCGGAGGCGAACTGTACCATCGGATCCATCTCCCCGCTCAGCTCGCCCTTGCAATCACGACGCGCGCGGGCCGCACAAGTCGGCTTGCAACCCTGTATCCGGGCTGGAGGGTCTCCAGGACCAGCCCGTCACCTGTCTCGTCATCAGATCGCGATGCGATCGCATCATGGATGTTCGGGTCGAACGCCTCGCCCGTGCCGGGGCATATTCGCTCGACGCCCACCTTGATCAGCGCATCGAGAAACGCGCGACTGGTCGCCCGCAGCCCGTTTAGCAGGGCATCGACACTCGGCTGGGTTCCTTCCTCGGTTCGGCCGGCCGCCTCGATGGCGAGATCGAGGCTATCGAGAGCGGGAACGATTTTCGAGACCAGGTCTGCAATCCCGCTCTCGCGCCCCTCGGCACGCGCGCGATCGGCTCGCTTCCTGGCATTCTCGGCATCGGCCAGGGCACGCAGGAGCCGCTCCCGCAGCTCGTCGGCTTCCGATGCGGCCGCCTGCTTGGACTCGGGCTTCTCCACCTCCTGCTCCTGCGGCGCCGGAGACTGTCCTCCTTCAGCGATGTCGTCCTGGTTCATTTGACCGAGCCTTCATTCATCCGTGCAAGCGGCGGCGCCACTTCACCAAATTGTGATCAGCGGAACGGACCGGATCACTTCTTCGCGTCGTCCGCCTCCTCGAACTCGGCGTCCACGATCCCGTCATCAGCCGACGATGTGCTGCCCGGCTCGGCGCGCTGGGCGCTGGCGACCTTCTGGGTCGCAGACTGAAGATCCTCGCCGCGCGCGCGAATGTCCTCGATCTGGTCGCCCTGCATGGCCGTCTTCAGGTTCGAAACCGCGTCTTCGACGGCTTGCCGATCCGCGGCCGCAACGCGATCCCCTGCATCCGCAAGCGTCTTTTCGGAGAGGAAGATCAAAGCGTCGGACTGGTTCTTCGCTTCCGCCAGTTCGCGCCGCTTCCTGTCCTCGCTGGCATGCTCTTCGGCGTCCCTGACCGCACGCTTGATTTCCTCTTCGCTCAGTCCGCCCGACGACTGGATGGTGATCTTCTGCTCGCGCCCGGTCCCCTTGTCTGTCGCGGAAACGTTCACGATGCCGTTTGCATCGATATCGAACGTCACCTCGATCTGTGGCACGCCTCGGGTCGCCGGTGCGATGTTCTCAAGATTGAACTGGCCGAGGAGCTTGTTGTCCTCGGCCATTTCCCGCTCGCCCTGGAAGACCCTGATGGTAACAGCGGGCTGGTTGTCCTCCGCCGTCGAGAAGGTCTGGCTCTTCTTGGTAGGTATCGTCGTGTTCCGGTCGATGAGCTTGGTCATCACGCCGCCGAGCGTCTCGATGCCCAACGACAATGGCGTGACGTCGAGAAGCAGCACGTCTTCGACCTGGCCCTTCAGCACGCCCGCCTGGATCGCTGCGCCAAGTGCCACGACCTCGTCAGGGTTGACGCCCTGGTGCGGCTCGCGCCCGAAGATAGTCTTCACCGCCTCGACGACCTTCGGCATGCGGGTCATCCCGCCGACCAGCACAACTTCGTCGAGCTGATCGGCATTAAGCCCTGCATCCTCCAGCGCTGCCTTGCACGGCCCCATGGTGCGGGAGATGAGATCATCGACCAGCGCCTCGAGCTTGGCGCGCGTGAGGCTGATGTCGAGATGCTTCGGACCGGATTGATCCGCGGTAATGAAAGGCAGGTTGACACTCGTCTGCGATGCCGAACTGAGTTCGATCTTCGCTTTCTCGGCCGCCTCTTTCAGGCGCTGGAGCGCGAGCCGGTCCTGGCGCAGATCGATCCCCTGCTCCTTGCGGAACTCGTCCGCGAGAAAGTCGATGATCCGCTTGTCGAAATCCTCGCCGCCGAGAAAGGTGTCGCCGTTGGTCGACTTCACTTCGAACACGCCATCGCCGAGTTCGAGAATGGATACGTCGAACGTGCCGCCGCCAAGGTCATAAACCGCGATCGTGCCTGCCTTCTTCTTTTCCAGCCCATAGGCAAGGGCGGCAGCCGTTGGCTCATTGATGATGCGCAGAACCTCGAGACCGGCGATGGTCCCTGCATCCTTGGTCGCCTGCCGCTGGGCGTCGTTGAAATAGGCCGGAACGGTGATGACGGCTTCGGTGACCGGCTCGCCCAGATATTTCTCGGCAGTCTCCTTCATTTTGCGCAGGATGTGCGCGGAGATCTCGCTGGGGCTCGACTTCTTCCCGTTTACCTCTACCCAGGCGTCACCATTGGCACCGGGCACGATCTTGTAGGGCACCATGCCCTTGTCCTTCTGAACGATGGGGTCATCGTAGCGGCGTCCGATCAGGCGCTTGATCGCAAAGAGCGTCTGCTCGGGATTGGTAATGGCCTGACGCTTCGCGGCGGCTCCCACCAGTACCTCGCCATCGGGGCGGAAGGCCACCATGGATGGGGTGGTCCGGGCACCTTCGGCATTCTCGATGACCTTGGGCTCTTTGCCCTCCATCACCGCGACGCAGGAATTGGTGGTGCCGAGATCGATGCCGATTGCTTTCGCCATGCTAGCCTCCGAATTAGAAAATCGAACAACGACGATGAAGGGTCTCGCGCTCGTGAGTCCTGACCTGGATCAGTTGTCGCGTAAGGCCGCCTCAGACTCCCAAGGAGGCACGCGGATTTTCGTCATGACGCTGAGCCCAGGTCCGGGCGAACTCCTCAAGCTCAGCGTCGCCGGAAGGCAGATGCACCATCAGGCGGACCAACTGATTGCCGCGTGAACCGTCCCGCCGGTGGAATCCCTTGCCCTTGATCCGCAGCGTGCGCCCCGAGCTCGATCCCTTAGGGATCGTCAGCAACACCGGCCCGTCGACGGTCGGAACCCGCACTTTGGCGCCGAGCACGGCTTCGTCCCAGCGCACCGGCAACTCCAAACGGACATCGTCTCCATCCCTCGTGAAGAAGCGGTGCGGCTCTATCTCGAGAATCACGATGGCATCGCCGGGTCCGCCAGGGCCTTCCTCCCCCTGGCCACGCAGGCGCACTTGCGTCCCCGACTCGAAGCCAGCCGGCAGCTTCAGGTCGACCGCCTTCCCCCTTCTGAGCTCGACATGTTGCGGACGCAGCGCCGCTGCATCTTCGAAGCTGACGTTCTGGCGATAGGCGACATCAGCTCCCCGAGAGCGATATGATCGGCGCTGACCGCCCCCGGCGGTCTCCGCGCGGCCGAACATATCGCCAAATATGCTCGCGAAATCGGCTTCGTCCCCGCTGAATTCAAATGTCGTCCCGCCACCATCGGTACCGGCACGAAAGCCGCCACGGCGGGCAAAGGGTCCGGCACCATCGAAGTCGGAAAAACCATAGGGAGCCTTCGGATTGCCATTCTCATCGATTTCACCGCGATCATAGCGCGCGCGCTTTTCCTTGTCGGTAAGGAGGTCATAGGCGGCTGTAATCGCAGAAAAGCGTTCCGCCGCTCCCGGCTTATCCGCGTTGCGGTCCGGATGATATTCCTTGGCGAGCTTTCGATAGGCCTTCTTGATCGTGACGTCGTCAGCATCGCGCGGCACGTTCAAGGCCTGGTATGGATCGGCCATTCTGTTTTAGTCCCTATGTCGGTTGTTCATTATCTGCCGTTACGCCTCGGCGAAAATGAGATAACCAATCCTATTACCGGAAGCATCTTGCAAGGTGCGCGACTCCGAACTCCCCATCGGCATCCCGCTCCACGGCGCGTTCCAGCGAGATCATGCACCAAACCATAGGGTGAGAGCATGCAGGATGCTCTTTGTTTCCTGCACGTCGCGAACAGCGACTGTGTCGACGCCGGTCGTAACCGCAGGGTAGTCGTTGCCACCAGGGAATACTGCGTCGCCGAGGAACATCATGTCCTTCAAGGCGACGCCGCTAACCTCTGCCAGCTTGCGCAGTCCAAATCCCTTGTCGATCCCTTCCCGCGTAATGTCGACCGATGTGGTTCCTCCGATGTTAATCGACCAGCCAGGCAAGGATTGTTCTAGCATGGCTTGCAACTGCAGCCGCTTGCGACGATCCGGGTCCCAGGCCCGCTTGGCATCCAGCGGCGCTTTCTGCCCGATGCCTGAATAGGTTATCTGCGTTCCGCGATCCTCGACCCGTGGTCCCCACGCAGGATCGTCATTGAGGCCCGCCGCCGGTATCGCCCGTTCCAGTGCGCCCAGGATATGCGACTTCTCATCCGGCGTGATTGCCTGCGAGTAGACCAGCTGCCAGTCTTTGGTGAAGCGGAACAGCTTCGCGCCGGCAGTGGGCAATATCCAGAGCATGGCCAGCTCTGCATTGCTTGGCAGGCGATCAATCACCTGCTTCTTCAGTTGGGGCCAGTCACCCCCGGAAATCACTGCCACCTGGGCAAAGGTGAGGAGCGTTGCCAGCAGCCCGGCGATCTCGTCGTCGAGCGGGGCTTTGCTTTCGGCCAAGGTGCCGTCGAGATCGAAAGCGATCAGCTGCTTCACACCGTCACCGTTGGCTTTGGGTCGACACAAGAGTTATAAGAAGGGATCACCGAGTTCGGCTGACCACATTGGCCGTGCCATCGGCTTGAACGATGACGAGATGATAGGACTTGTCTTCGCACTGCGCCCGCCAAAGCGGTCCTTCCTTCTCGTCCGGCAGCCGCTCAGCCTGAATGACATTCTGGCACGCCAGACCGGCATCTCGGATCGCGCGGAAGAGCGCAGACCGCCTAGATGCGTCGTTCAGGTTGATCACCGCCTGTTGGTAGTTGTTGATCGAGGCGCTATGCGCGGTGATCGCCGCTAGGCTGCTCCGCCTTCTGCGTCCCACATCCAGCTAGAGCGACGCACAGCACTGCTGCGATGATGCCGCGCATCGATCGAACTCCTTCCTCAATGGGCCAGCAGCAGCGGCTTCGGGCACCGCAGCAACATCTCGCGCGTGACCCCACCGAGGATACGTTCGCGAATGCGCGAATGCCCATAGGCGCCGAGAACCGCGAAGCTCGACCGCGAGTCGATGATGACGTTCAGCAGTTCCTCTCCCACGCTGAGCTCACCGCGGGGCACCGAGAGCAACTCCGATTGGATGCCATGATGCGAGAGATAGGCGGCAGCGCCGGCGGCGGGAAACTCGGGAGCGTCCTCCCCGATCGTCACGATCTGGACGCGCGCCGCCCGGCTCAGGAGCGGAACCGCGAAACGCAGCGCCTGCGCGGCCTCGAACGAAGCGTTCCACGCGACGAGCGCAGCGCCCTCGAGGTCAAGGGTTCCGTTGTCATAAGGCACCGAGAGGATCGGAGCACGCGAATGGACTGCGGACATCGCCGACGAGGTCGAGTTCCGCGTCCCAGCCGCCTTCGTCGCTTTCGAGATGACTGAGGATGATCACGTCGCTCAGCCGCGATTGATCGAGAAGCACCGTCGCGGGAGAACCAACTCCGCGGAGCCAGTCGAACGCCACGCCCTCGTCGCGCAGTCTGGCCTCCACGGCCGCGCGCGTGGCATCCTGTCGTTTCTCATGCTCCGTGAAGAGCTTCACCGATGGGTAAACCCCGCCGAAGGGGTCGGCCATTGCGTAGGCCGACAGCGGCGCAGCCTGCGCGCCCGTCAGATGAAGGTCGAATGCCCGGGCAAGCTGGACTGCCGCGTCAAGCCGCGCGTCTCCGCCCCTGTCCTCGGCCACGTGGAGCAATCCTGTTTTCATCTACCGATCCTTTCGATTGGGTGGTCGGCCGAAGGCAATGCCCGCAACAGCAGAAGGGTAAGCAGCGGAAGGATCGCGGACGCTGACATAGGTCAGACGCGGCGCCCGCCGATCATTGCCGCCGAAAGCGTGGGCTGTGGAGGTAAGCTCACTCGTCGAGGAGCGCGCGGAGCATCCAGGCCGCCTTTTCGTGAACCGCCACGCGTTGCGTCGCGAGATCGGCGGTCGCCTGGTCGCCCGCTTCATCGGCCACAGGAAAGAGGCTGCGAGCCGATCGGGCAGTCGCCTGGTGTCCGTCGACCAGAATCTGGATCATCGCCTCGGCTCTGGGGGGAGTTTCGGGCGCGTCAGCGAGCGAGCTCAGCTTCGCAAACTGCGCATATGAACCAGGTGCTGGCTCAGCGAGCGAGCGAATTCTTTCGGCGATCGGATCAACCGCATTCCACAATTCAGTATACTGGACCATGAACATCGCATGGAGGCTGTTGAACATCCGCCCAGTGACGTTCCAGTGGAAATTATGGGTCGTCAGATATAGCGTGTAGGTGTCGGCCAACAGGCGCGACAGACCCTCGGCTATTTCTTTCCTCTTGGTATCGTCAATTCCGATCTCGATGGCCATTCCTGTCATCCTGTTAATCCGCCGCGCTAGGCGGGCGGAGGTCTGGTCGCGGGTTGCGCCTCGGCCGCAAGCGCGGTTGGTGAAGCACTGCGGAGGATAGCGCGGCACCGCGGCGATGAACTGACCCACATCAGACGGCAATGTAACGGTCGCAGACCGCGACCGGGCCGGGAACGGTCCCACCGGTTTTCGCCTGACCTAAGTCAGCGCGCATCGGCGACTCGCTGAATAGGAAAGCTGCGGCGGAGTGCCAACCTGGGCTGCTGGCCCGCAATGACTAGGAGGATCCACCATGGTTTCCCTTTTTCGCACCGATTCCACCATCAAGAGGGACGTCGAGGACGAGATCAAATACGACCCGTCGATCCAGCATGACGAGACGATCGCCGTCGCCGTGAAGGACGGGATCGTGACGCTGAGTGGCGTGACCAAGAGCTATTTGGACTCTTATTATGCCGAGAAGGCGGCGAAACGCGTCTCGGGGGTTAAGGCGGTCGCCAACGAGATCCAGGTCAAGCTGTCGACCGAGCGCCTTGATCCCGAGATTGCCGAAGACGCGGTAAAATCGCTGAAGCGCGAACTGCCCAGCAGCGCCGAAAAGGTCAAGGTCGTCGTCAAAAATGGCTGGCTTACGCTCGAGGGCCATGTCGAATGGAATTTTCAGAAGGAATGGGCCGAACGCGCCGTCCGGTCGATCAGCGGCGTAAAGGGCGTCACCAATTTGATCACGGTAGAGCCCAGGGTCAACCCTGGCGACGTCAAGAAGAAGATCGAGGACGCCCTCGTCCGCAGCGCCCAGGTCGACGCGCAACGCGTCGAGGTCATAGTCGACGGCGGCAAGGTCACGCTCAAGGGTACGGTCAGGAGCTGGGCCGAACGTCAGGAGGCCGAAAGATCGGCATGGGCCGCACCTGGCGTGACGAGCGTTGACAATCAAATCAGGATCCTGCCCTGATGCGATCGGCGGGGATGGCGATGGCTATCCCCGCCTTCGCCGGCTGCACAACATCCACCCGCACGAACCCATCGCCGGCCGGCGTAACCTTGCCGACCGAATTGAGCAAGAGCCGTCAGGTCGGCGGAAAGGTCGCGTCGATGATCGTCCCGCCCGGCAATTGGCAGCGTCCCTGCCCACCGCCAGCCATCCCTGCACTCGACCGCATCAGCCGGAAATGGCACCGCATCTGCCCGTCTGCGCCGGTAAGGTTGGCGAGCACCCTCCCGCTGTAATGGGTGAGCGTGCTCTGGCTTGGTCCCCAATACGTCCAACCACGCCACCTCCACCGATCGCCCCACCCGGTCCATAGCGGAGTAAGCTCCTCGATGGTTGTCTCGCTCGTGATCTGGAAGAACGGGCCTGCATAGGTGACGCCCGTGCTAAGCTTTGCGGTCATAATGCCCGATCGGGCACCGCTCGATTTCCACACGAACGTCGCTGTCGTCGTCCCGCTCCTCGCAACGCCGATGCTGGACCCCGTAGTGGTGCACCCGGCTATGCCAAGAAGCATTGCCGGCAGGAGAGCAAAACTGAATCCCATTTTCTTCATCTCAACCTAAGCCTCCACGGTTTTGATCGTTGCTCCTTCGTCGATGGTGCCCCGACCTCCTGCGGCCGGGGCACCTTGAGCGGCGGTCTCGGGTTAGTCGCAGAGCCGAGCCAAGCTCTGATCTATCTCAGCCCGCCGCCAAGCAACCCGATTAGGTTGGGTCGGCGACATCAGGAAGGTTCGTCGCGCCATTCCTCGCGAAGGCGGACCACGTGCAGCAAGGAGTCCCAACTTGGATAGAAACGCAGGCACACTGGCCCCCCAGCCAAGTCGATTGGAACAGCTCAGCACCGACTTTGCGGCGCTGGCGCCCAAGCTTCCGGACGGCCCGGAAAAGCAGGCTCTATCGCTGCTCCACGGCCTGATTCAGGAATTGTGGCGCTCCGCCGGCTCGGCCCGCCCTGCCTTCGAGGCACCGGCCGGCGCGACTCTGGATGATCTGAAAAGCCTCCACGAGCATGCGCCTGCGATGGAGGGAGATGCGATCAATTCTCCTCTCAGCGTGGGAGCGAAAGCGCCAGAGTTCGCCCTGCTGGACGCTAGCGGCCGGGAAGTCACCCTCTCATCCTATGCGGGACGGCCGATCGTCCTCGTCTTCTATCCGCTCGACTGGAGCCCGGGCTGCAGCAAGCAGTTGGACCTTTATCAGCAGGAATGGTGCGAGTTCGAGAAGCGCGAGGTGGAGATCGTCGGGATTTCCGTAGATAGCCTTTACAGCCACGGCGCCTGGGCCGCCGCCCGCGGACTCTCGATGCCTCTCCTCGCGGATTTCAATCCCAAGGGAGAAGTCGCGCGCCGCTATAACGTATGGCGCGACGCTGATGGCTTTTCCGAGCGCGCGCTCTACATTATCGATGGAGAGGGCGTCATCCGTTACGCCCACGTCTCGCCGAAGCTCCAGCATGTTCCCGACATCTATGAGCTCTTCGCCAAGCTCGACGAGATTGTTGGAACGCCAGCAAATGGGGGACGCGAATAATGGCGTCCGCATATCGAGCACGCGGCTCGGCTGCCGCTCCGATCGTCATCTATGGAAGCCGTGGTGCGGCATCACTATGATGGTCCGGCGGTATCTCGATCGAGCCGGCATCCCGTATCGCTTCGTCGACTGGGAAGCCCATCCGGAAGTGCGGTCGGAGCTCGAATGGCTGGCCGGAGGCAGGCTAGCCAGTCCGACGATCAAGCTCGGGGGACAGGTTCTCGTGCAGCCCTCGATGCGCGAACTCGAATGGGCGCTGGCCCGCGCCGGATACCGTTAGCTTTAGGAATACGGCTCGGACGGACCACTCGCCCCCCCGGCCGCCGAGCCGTTGCACCGGGCAGCGTGATACTATTACTCCGCCCGTCACGCTGTCCGGTGCCCTTACCTACCAACGAATCTACGGTGTACCGGTATCTCACACGCGATTGAGCATGATGCCGCGGCCGACACGCGAATGTTTATTGCAAAACGCCCGAGAAGCCACGCAATGGGATCAGGGTTAGATCGCGACCTGTTCTAACTTCTCGGCGTGCCGGGCCGCCAAGCCCGCGCTGATCAGGTGGCGAGCCATGGATCAGGTTGGATTGTGGCAAGCGGCAACTCGTCCAGCGTCTTCTTCAGCTCGATTTCGTGCACGTGCACGTTCAGCGCGCCGGATTTTCGCATGATGTCCTGAATCTGGGATTCGGGGGTGTCATCCCGCACTCGAACAAAGACGACTAATCCACCGGAACGAATATCGCTCTCAAGAGTATCGGCCCCGACGCCACCCAGGATGGCCCTGCGCACGACCTTCGCGATACCCGCTCCAATCGTTCCGCCTGCCGCAGTTGCGGCGAGTACCGCTGCCAAGGCGCCACCTGATGCCACGACGGGCAGGGCTGCGCCAAGCGCAGCCACCGAGATTAGCGTTCCGAAAACAACCCCGGTGACCGTCGCCCCTTCATCTCGGGTAACCAGCTCGCGCCGCGGCAGGTCGGGAATTTCCGCAAGATTTATCGGGTCGCCATAGATTGCGGGAAGTTCCGCAAGTACCGCCTCGCGGCTCGCCATCAAGTCGATGTCGCCCTTGTCGACTCCTGCCGCTCCGAGCGCAACAACCAATTCCTCGAGCATTTCGAGGTTGTGCACGGTGCCGACAACCTCCCTCACTCGTACCTGCTCAAGGACGTTCTGCTCGAATTTTTCTGGCACGTTGATCTCCATCAAGGGCTGGACGAACAGAATATCCGCAATTCAAGAAGCAGCATCCTGACATAGCTCAGTCCTATCGCCGATGAAATACCGCAAGCTCCGCATCGGCAAGGACAGATGTCAATATGGGCTCGCGTCTCTATAAAAAACGATCATGCTCGGCCGGTTATATCCGGAGCCGCCTGCGTCGCATTCGCTTGCGCAACATGCGACAGCAGAAGCTCGATCATAGGCATGCCACAATCTGTCGCGTCGCGCAGGATGGGCGATGGTGGCGCCGCTACCTAACTTCGCTGCCTGATGATGCTCGTGCAATCATCGAGCCTTATCCCAGCGCCTCCAACCATGGGCGAGGCGGCCGCGCGCATAAGAATGAGTGGAGGCTCAGGTTTGAGCCGAGAAAAAGGCCTTTTGTCGACTGGCTAACAGGTTGGACCGGCGGAGAAGATCCCCTGCTTCAGATCGATCTTCGCTTCGACAGTCGTGATGCTGCGGTGCGTTATTGCGAGCGGATTGACTTGCCGTATGAGGTACACGAGCCGCCCCGGGAAAGGGCTGCACCCCTTAACAAGCAGCGTTTTCAATTCGACGATGCTCCTATCCGGGGTTGGCCAGGCGACGCCTCGGGACAGAAAGGCTCGTGACATGGGGTCGGCCGGCATTCGATGCGCCGGCCGCTAACATTGCCACACCCGAGGCACCGATCAAGCTGCGATGCCGGTATTCAAGCACCGAACCGCTCGGCCCACCCTCTCAGCGTGCCTAGATCAGTGACGCCAGCCTGGCGCGCGACGACATTGCCATTCTTGAAGGCAAGCAACGCGGGGATCCCCTGGACGCCGTACTCGGATGCGATGTCGGGATTTGCGTCGACATCGACCTTGATGAAGCGCGCTTTCGGCTCGATCGAGCGCGCTGCCTGTTCGAAGATCGGCGCCATCGTCCGGCACGGGCCGCACCAGCTCGCCCAGAAATCGACGATCACCGGCAGATCCGAATTGCGGATATGCTTGCGCGCTCGCGCAGCGTCGAGAGCGGCAGGGACGCCCTCGAACAGCTTCTGATGACAACGACCGCATCTGGCGACCAGCGGCTCACGGTCGGTCGGCACCGCGTTCGTGGCATCGCAGTGGGGGCAGACGACCCCTCGCTTTTCAGCCATCGATAAATCCTCGTTCGCTGCAGGTCCTCGCGGCAGCGGATCGCCGCCGCGAAGTGCCTTTCAATCAGCCTGCCCTTCGGCGGGCCCCTTCATCCGGATCGTGAATGCCAGTTCGCCGTCCCCTTCATCAATGGTGACAGTGGAGCCATCCGGGACCTCGCCCCGCAGGAGGAGGTCCGCCAAAGGATCCTGAAGATACCGCTGTATTGCGCGCTTAAGCGGACGTGCGCCGTAGACCGGGTCATACCCCACGCGGCCGAGCCAGGCACGCGCGCGCTCGGTGAGGTCAAGGATGATCTTCCGATCCTGGAGGAGGTTCTGGACGCGCGAGACCTGAATGTCGACGATCGGACCCATGTCGGCCTGGCCGAGGCGGTGGAACAGAATGATCTCATCGAGCCGGTTGAGGAATTCCGGCCGGAAATGCGCGCGCACCACCTCCATCACCTGCGGCTCGACGCTCTCGACCGTCTCCCCTTCCGCCAGGTTGGATAGGTACTGGCTACCGAGATTGGACGTGAGGATGATCAGCGTGTTCTTGAAATCGACCGTGCGGCCCTGTCCGTCCGTCAGCCGGCCGTCGTCGAGCACCTGCAGGAGCACGTTGAAGACGTCGTTGTGCGCCTTTTCCACCTCGTCGAAGAGGATCACCTGATAGGGCCGCCGCCGCACCGCCTCAGTCAGCACGCCGCCTTCCTCATAGCCGACATAGCCCGGCGGGGCGCCGATAAGCCGCGCGACCGAGTGCTTCTCCATGAACTCCGACATGTCGATTCGGACCATCGCGCTGTCGTCGTCGAACAGGAAGCCCGCGAGCGCCTTGGTGAGCTCGGTCTTGCCGACGCCGGTCGGGCCGAGGAACAGGAACGAGCCCATCGGCCGGTCCGGATCCTGCAGGCCCGCGCGGGCACGGCGGATGGCGCGGCTGACCGCCGTGACCGCCTGCCGCTGGCCGATGACCCGCTTTCCGAGCGCCTCCTCCATATGGAGCAACTTTTCGCGCTCGCCTTCGAGCATCTTGTCCACCGGGATGCCCGTCCAGCGCGAGACGACCGCCGCGATGTCCTGGGCGGTGACCTCCTCGCGCAGCATCGCGCCCTGGCTCGCCGTCTGAGCGTCGGCCAGCTGCTTCTCCAAACCCGGTATGACGCCATAGCTCAGCTCGCCAGCGCGGGCGAGGTCGCCGCGTCGCTGCGCCTGGTCAAGCTCGAGGCGAGCCTGGTCGAGCTGCTCCTTGAGCTTGGCCTCGGCCTGGATCTTCTCCCGCTCCGCCTGCCAGCGCTGTGTAAGTTCCGCCGACTGCTGCTCAAGCTGCGCGAGATCATGCTCGAGGTGCGTCAGGCGATCCCTGGATGCGGCATCCGACTCCTTTCTGAGCGCTTCCCGCTCGATCTTCAGCTGGATGATGCGCCGGTCAAGCGTCTCGATCTCTTCCGGCTTGGATTCGACCTCCATGCGGATCCGGCTTGCCGCCTCATCCATCAGGTCGATCGCCTTGTCGGGCAGGAACCGGTCGGTGATGTAGCGGTTGGAGAGCGTCGCCGCCGCGACGATCGCCCCATCCGTGATCCGCACGCCGTGGTGCAGCTCGTACTTTTCCTTGAGACCCCGGAGGATGGAGATCGTGTCCTCCACCGTCGGCTCGCCGACGAACACTGGCTGGAACCGGCGCTGGAGCGCCGCGTCTTTCTCGACATACTTACGGTATTCGTCGAGCGTGGTCGCGCCGATACAGTGCAGCTCGCCGCGGGCAAGCGCGGGCTTCAAGAGGTTGCCCGCATCCATCGCGCCTTCCGTCTTACCTGCGCCGATCAGCGTGTGCATCTCGTCTATGAAGAGGATGATGTTGCCCTCGGCCCCCTTCACTTCGTCGAGCACGCCCTTGAGACGCTCCTCGAACTCGCCGCGATATTTCGCGCCGGCGATGAGCGCCCCCATGTCGAGCGCCATCAGCTTGCGATCCTTGAGCGTGTCGGGAACGTCGCCATTGGCGATGCGGAGCGCCAACCCTTCCACGATCGCGGTCTTACCAACGCCGGGATCGCCGATGAGCACGGGATTGTTCTTGGTCCGACGCGCCAGAATCTGAACCGTGCGTCGGATCTCCTCGTCCCGGCCGATCACCGGATCGAGCTTCCCGTCCCTCGCGGCCTGGGTGAGGTCGCGGGCGAATTTCTTCAGCGCATCGTAGCGATCCTCGGCGCTTGCCGTGTCCGCGGCGCGCCCGCCGCGAAGCTGGTTGATCGCTTCGTTCAGCGCCTCGGGCTTCACGCCCGCTCGCGCCAGAGCCTTGCCAGCCGCCGCGCCTGTCGCGAGGGTGAGCGCCAGCAGTAGCCGTTCGACCGTCACATAGCTGTCCCCGGACTTCTGGGCGATCTGCTCGGCTTGATCGAGGAGCCGGACGGCATCGTTGTCGAGTCCGGGAGGCTGAGACGCCCCGCTTCCGGTGACTGAAGGCAGCTTGGCAAGCGCAGCGTCCACTTCGCTAGCCGCCAGATCCGGATTGCCGCCGGCAGCGCGAATCAGGCCGGCTGCCATGCCCTGCTCGTCCTCGAGCAGGGCTTTGAGAATATGCTCCGTCGTGATGCGCTGATGATTAAGTCTTATCGCCACGGTCTGCGCGGCCTGAAGAAAGCCCTTTGCGCGGTCCGTATATTTCTCAAGGTTCATTCGAATTCCTCTCGTTCAACAGCCGGAGTCGACAAGTGGCGGCCGATCCCGGCCGTCACCGTGCCGCCAAGGCCATAGGGATTCCCGATTGCGAGGACCCAGTCGCCGGTGCGCGCGCCCGGCGAGTTACCAAAGCGCACAAAGGGCAAGTTATTAGCCTCGACTTTGAGGACAGCAAGGTCTGAGGCTTCGTCACGCCCGACCACGCGAGCTGGATATTCCTTCCCGCCGGTCAGCGTGACCTTGATCGCTTGGACCTGCACGCCCGAGCCGCGACCCGCGACGACGTGGTTGTTCGCGACGACGTAGCCATCTGTCGAAATGAGGAATCCGGATCCGCGCGACGTGGCATTAAGGGGAGCGGGCGGCCGGCCCAGTTCCGGAAAGGGAAACAGGCCGCCGAACGGAAGGCCGCCCGGAAAGTCGGGCATTCTCCGCACCTTTACACGCGACGTTGTCGAGCTGTTCACCACAGCCGGGGAGAGACGGGCGGCAAGATCGGCGAAGCTCGGGGGCGCGCCACGGGCCGACTCCAGGCGACCGGAACCGTCCGCATTCAGCGGTGCCGTCGGGCGTGACTACGCGTATCGCAAGCGACTGCCAGCAGCAACGCGGGAACGAAAACGAGCCTCAGCATCCAGGATCTCCCGTCGTTCAGCTCGACCAGCCTTCCGGCGAGCCGATCGAGCACCAAAGACCTGGGCAAGCTAAGCGTGGCGGCTCGGCGAAACGCTGATCTTTGTCAGTGCTCTGAAGGAGCGGGCTCGCTCCTGCATCTTCTACGCGTTTGCCAGCCTTCGCTCCCATGCCCCTTCGCAAAGAGCTTGCTGCGTCGGCCCTGCCCGAGAGACGTCGCGAAGCGAGCCGATCCAGCGACAAAGTTCGAAGCTATCGGCTCCAGAATAGTTCGGGCTGGCACTTTGCTTTAGCTAAGACGATGCCGAGCGGCATCTGCGACTCCGCACCCTCTTCCAGAGCCCGTTCGACGACCTTCAGCTTGTCCTGGCCGCTGCCGAAAATAAGCAGTCGCTTTGCCGAGAGAATGGCGCTCAGCGTCAACGTCACTCTGGGCACCGGCGCCTCGGCCGGAAGCGGCACGGGCCTGATGCCGGCGACGCGCCTCCAGTCAGGATAACGCATCGCAACGGCAAGGTCCGGTCCCGGGAGGAGCGAGGCAACATGCCCGTCCAGACCGAACCCTAGCCAGACCAGATCCAGCGGCCAAGCCAGGTCCGAAAGCCTCAGCTCGGCTGCGTCCGCCGCTGCGGCAGGATCATCGAATGGTGGTCTTGCGAGAGGGATGAGCTGTGCTTGCCCCGCGGCGAAACATCTCTCCAGCAGACCATAGTTGGACAGCCGGTCGCCCGGCGGCACGAGGCGGTCGTCGGTGGGGATGATCGTGACCCCACGCCACCCGCTCGCTCGCGGGGCAAGGAATTCGAACGCGCGCACAGGCGACCGGCCACCTGGAAAGGCGACGAAGGCGGCGCCTTCCGTTTCCAGACGATCGGTGATGATGCCCGACACCTCTCGGACCAGGCTCTCGGCCAAATGCTCCGGAGTGGCAAACCCATGCCATAGCGGCTCGGGCACACCAAGGACTTCCGGCTCCTCCGGCACTTAGCGGCGTCGCCAGTGGCGCTTGTACCAGTATCGGTGATAGGGATAGGGCCTGTAGATCCAGTGGCCCCCGTACCATACCCAGGGATCATACCACGGCGGCGCCACATAGACGTGCGGATAGACGGGTGGCGGATAGAAAGGCTCGGGCGCTGCCTTGACCACGAACCCGGGCGGACAGTCGGGGCTGGCGTTCCTCGCGATGGCGCTGCCCGCGACCGCGCCTGCACCCGCGCCAAGGACGGTGGCCGGGGCTCTATCGTAGCGACCGGCGAGCCCTGAACCGGCAAGCGCTCCAATCAGCCCGCCGATCACCGCGCCTGCAGCGATGTTGCTCCGACGGTCCGCTATGCAATTTTCTGCCGCCCACCGTTCGGCTTCGCGGCTGTAGCGATCATCCTCCTCGCGCTCGCGATCCGACTGCACGAACCGGCCAGGAGGCGGCTTGTAGCCAGGCGGCGGCGGTACGTTGTACTGCTCGCTGCGGCCTTCGGTTGGGCTTGAAGACGAAGGGGTGGAAGTTTGCGCAATCGCGGGATTCCCGCAGGCCAGAAGCAATGTCAGGATTGTGGTGCAGCGAACCGGGCTAGCAGGCATTTCAAGGCCCATCCTTGGAGAAACCCACCGAGGCGGGATCATCGGCTTCGCTATGCGCAGCACCTCCGTCCGGCACTGATCTAGCTCACTTCAACAAGCCATTTTCGGTTCGATCGGGAGCCCGCTTCAGGGTTGCCGGTCCACTTCAAGATCAGCCGATGAGCGCCTCGTGCACCGCTCGGCCCGAATAGGCGACGAGAAGATCGCACGAGCCGGTGAAGTTGACGCCGGCATCGCCAGCGACGATCCACACGCCGCCGGGCTCAATCGGCTCCGATCCCACGACCGCTTCGCCCCGGAGGGGTATCAGCCAAACCGGCTCGCCTCGCCGCGGCGCCAGAATGCCGGTAAAAGCGTCGGCCCAGCGTTCCACCACGAACGGCCCTCCGGCGGCAAGCACCCGCCTGCCCCGCGCCAACTCGAATGGGGCGAATGGAGCCTCGTAGGGCGCCGGGCGGGCAGCCTCCACCGCCTCGTCCAGATGGAGCTCGCGATTGCTACCATAGTCATAGAGCCGATAGGTGACGTCCACATTCTGCTGGATTTCGATCAGGCTGAGACCGGCGCCTATGGCGTGGATCGTGCCTGCCGGCGCGTACCAGAAGTCACCCGCCCGCGCTGGCTTCCAGTCGAGCAGGCCGACGATCGAGCCATCCCTGGCCGCGGCGCGCAACCGCTCCCTGGTAACCCATGTCCGCAGTCCCAGCGCGACGCTCGCCCCCGGCTCGGCCTCGAGGATCTGCCAGGCTTCGCTCTTGCCCCGGGGGAGCCCATACGCCTTCGCGGTAGCGTCGTCAGGATGAACCTGGACCGAGAGCCGTCTGCTCGTGAACAGGTACTTGACCAGCAGCTCGGGGTCATCAAGCCCGCTTCCCGGCGGCAGCTCGAACCAGATCTCGCCGACGGGCTCCTCACGCGCGGCCACGTCATCGAACCAGGGTCCAGTCGACCATCGGCCCCAGGGTTTGGCGACCGTTTTGGTTTCCAATCGTATGACCGGCATGTCGCCCTCCTCTTGGATGCTCGAACGGTCAGGTCGGACATAATGCGGCCCTCCGAGGAGGCATCGCCACCATCGGAAGCATCGATGACGAACATCACTCGCACGGCGTGGGCCCGCCTGCGAATCCCGCACTCCTCCGCAGCCCGGCAAGACGCGACCGTGAGCGGGAGAGCGCTCCGGCTGGCTGACTCATGTCATTTGCGGTGCGGCGGACCGCGGCATTGTCCGCCTCGGCTTCCGTCTATTCCATCGCCGAACCCGTCCGACAATCCGTTCGGCCCGCCCCGGATCCCACCCCGATGCGTTTGGCGAGCGAGGGGCATGAACGATCATATAACCGTCCTTCGGCAGTCGGGCTTGAGGAGTGCGGACTTTGCAGGATCGCAAAGTCCGCACTCCTCGTCCTATGGTCTCAGTAGCTATCCACCCGCAGCCACATCGAACCCGCGCGCGCCGGCACTGGCAGTGTTGTCAGATTGCGCTGACTCACTTCTTCTGAGCAGGCTGGCTCGATTGAGTTGCTTTCTTGAAGAAATCGCGAATCTTGTCGAAAATGCTCGTTGCCGCGCCCTTGTTCTTGGTGCCCTCCTCGATCTCGTCGACCGTTTTCAGCAGCTCCTTCATTTGGTCCTTGGTCGCATAGCCCAACGCCTGACCGAGCCGGAGCTGTTCACGCGCAGTGTTCAGAAGTTGCTTGATTCTCGCCTCATCCCCGGCGCCGCGCTGGGCATTCGCAGCCAGGTTGCGCGCCTCTTCGATCGCCGCGCTTGCCCGGATGAGCGGGAGCGGGTGGATCACGTCGCGGATCACGATCGTGCCGAGCGCAGCTTCGAGCGCCGCCTTTGCTGCGTCCAGCTTGCCTTGGGCGATGAGAGCCGCGGCGGCCTTGATCGCGTCCGGGTAGGTCGCGAGCGGGAGATTACTGGTCCGAACAACGGTTTCGCTCGCCAGCCCGTCGATGAGATGGCGCGCCTCCTGCAACCGTCCATCTTCGAGCGCCTCCTCGGCCGACTTCCGCAGTGCCTTCACGGCATCCACAGAACCCAGGACGTCGTAGCTGATCACACTGACATCGACCGGAGCGAGAGCAAGGCTGGGGTTGCGCGCGAGCACGATTTCGAGCTTGCCGGTGGCGCGCTCGAGCGCGGCGGTCGCGGCTTTGCCGTCCTTGTTGTCGAGCGCGGCAAGCGCATTCTGCGTCTCCTGCAGCGCCGAAACGGCGTCCTGGAGCAGTTCTGCGCGGTCGACGGGCGGGGCCGGCGTCGCCGCCACCGGGGCGCTGGCCGCCCCGGTGGCGGCATTCGTGGCGGCCTCGTTGTTGGCGTCCTGCTTGGAACAGCCCGCCGTCAGAATGAGGGCCGAGGCCGCGGTCGCGGCTAAAAAACTGCGTTTCATGATCTTCCCCTTGGTTGTTGAAGGTACGAGTTCATTGGTCGGGAGCGGGCAGCGCAAGCGGCCGCCTCAGCTTTACGAGGTGATTCGTCCCGTCGCCATCGATCACGGCGATCGCCGCAACGCCGTCGCCGCTTTCTTCGACGTAGATCGATTGCGGGTGGCGGATCATGTGATCCAGTCCCTCGAGCGTCACACCCACCAAGTCGTCCTTATGGTCATAGAAGATGCCGGCAATCGGCAGGTATTGCGCCTCGATCTGATCGCCGAGTTCGAGCGAGGCGACCTCAATCTCAGCTCGCAACCCAACCATGCCCCGGGAAACCCGATCGAGATACTTTCCCCACTCTGGCTTAGGAACCAGATTCATCAGTCGACTCCTTTGAAAAGGCATCGCGGCCCAAGGTTCATAGTCCACAAAAACATCGACCGTCCACATTGCGTCGCCGGTCCGCGGAGCACGATTCTGCCAAAGGCCTCTGCTCTTCGAAGGCAGGCGAGTGTTTGAACGCCTTGGTAAAGGCTGGTGCACGGACTCCCCCGGCGCGGCCCACCCGCCCGAACGCCCAATCTTGAAGCGCCCCGCCGCCTTCCGACTTGGCTGCCACGGGCGGCGGTACTGCGATCTTTGCCGATGTCCTGATCAATGTGGGCATCAATATTCTCCGGTCGGCCGTGGAATTGCAGGCCCGCGCCCCTGCCGTCCTGACATAGCTCAGCTTTCAGCTGGTCAAACCATGCGTCGGAACGGTCATCTTCGGGCACTGAGGAGCAAAGTTCCGTCACGCTCGGCGTAACCCGGGATGGATGCATGTTCCCGTGGCGCGCCGATGCAAGGCGATGCAAGGCGATGGAGGCGGAAACGCGAAGCCGACAATGGTATTTTCGCTCTGCTCGCCCTGAGCCTCGAAGCCTGCGTCGTCCCGAATGACATCGCGGATGCGCTACTCCTTGCTTCGATGGCGATCACGATGCTCTTGCGGAGTGACGCGTTAAGGGCCGAGTTCGACGGTGTCGTCGCCGTAGCACTCGGGCACCTCGGCCCATGGGCAGCCGGTCCGAAGCCGCCAGAGGATGCTGTTCAGAACCCAACGATCATCTACACGGGCAACCCCACGCGGCTTGTTCAGCAGCAGCGGCTCGATGATCGAATTTAGTGTCTGTCAGTGGGACTGTCAGGAATTTTGTGCGGGAGGCCGGTTACCGTCATTAGATGACGAAGCGCTCACCGAAGATTACGGCGAACTGACTTTTGGCCTCACCCCATTCGCGCGGTGGGCGCTTCCATTCGTCCGCCGCGTGATTGAGCACGAGATATAACAGCTTCATCGCGGCATCGTCACCGGGGAAATGGCCGCGGGTACGGACGGCACGGCGAACCTTCGAATTCAGGGCCTCGATGGCGTTCGTAGTGTAGATGATCCGGCGGACGCCCTCGGGAAAGGCGAAGAACGGGATCACCTGGTCCCAGTGTCGCCGCCAGCTTATGGCGATGGCCGGGTGTTTCTGGCCCCAGGGGCCTGCCTCGAACGCCTCCAGCGCAGCCATGCCGGCCTCGGGCGTCTCGGCACGGTAGACGCCGCGCAACGCCTGGGCGATGAACTTGCGCTCCTTCCAGGACGCAAAGCTCATGCTGTTGCGGATCAGATGGACGATGCAGGTCTGGACGATGGCCTCGGGGAAGACAGCGTTGATCGCCTCCGGGAACCCCTTCAGGCCGTCGACGACGGCGATCAGGATGTCGGCGACGCCGCGGTTCCTGAGCTCGTTCATGACGCGCAGCCAGAATTTGGCCCCCTCGGTCTGCTCGATCCAGATGCCGAGCACCTCCTTGGTCCCGTCCGGCTGAATGCCCAGCGCGATGTAGACCGCCTTGTTGCGGACGAACCCTTCGTCGCGGATCTTCACCCGGATCGCGTCGAAAAACACCAGCGGATAGCAGGCGTCGAGCGGCCGACCCTGCCATTCGGCAACCGTCTCCAGCACCGCATCGGTGACGGTCGAGATCAGGTCCGGCGAGACGTCGATCCCGTACAGCTCCTCGAGGTGCCCGCGGATTTCGCGCACCGTCATCCCGCGCGCGTACATCGAGACGATCTTGTCGTCGAAGTCGGGGAAACGGCGCTGGTATTTGGCGATGAGCTTCGGGTCGAACGTCCCCGCCCGGTCGCGTGGCACGTCCAGCGTCACCTTCGATGTGCCCGTCAGCATCGTCTTCCTCGATGACCCGTTGCGCCGGTTGATGGTGCCTGCGGCGCCTTCGCTTTCCAGATGATCGTCGAGCTCAGCCGACAGCATCCGCTCCGACAACGCCTTCTTCAGCTCGTCGAGCAGACCGTCCTTTGCAAACAGCTCCTGCGGGTCACGACCAGCCAGAAGCTGGTCCAAAACGTCCTTGTCGATTGCCATATCGATGGTCCCTTCCATTCCATCCTATGGCCTCCCGCACAAAATTCCTGACAGTCCCTCTGTCAGTTCGTTTCGCCGCTGCCTCATCCAGCTTCTATCGCAATGGAGAGCCTGAATCACACAAGCAGGCAAACCTCAAGCCGATTAATGAGTTTACCGCCTAGTCACCTGGAACTGAAGTAAGTCGCATTGTATGCTGGCTCCGCTGATGAGGAGCTTGGCATGGCGAACGCGGGCGGCCGACCGACGATGCCTCTGGTGTTGGAGGCGGAGGAGCGGGACTATCTGGAGCGGCAGGTTCGCCGGCGGCGGGTGTCTCGCTCGATGTCGGAGCGGTGCCGTATTATCCTTCGCTGTGCGGACGGTATTCAGAGCAAGGTTGTCGCTGCTGAGTTGGGCGTGCACGAGCACACAGTCGGTAAGTGGCGACGGCGCTTCCTGAAGGACCGAGTTGAGGGACTGATGGACGAGGCTCGGCCCGGACGACCGAGAACGATCGACGATGATCAGGTTGCTGCCGTGATCGAGCGCACACTCCGCTCCACGCCAACTGACGCGACCCACTGGTCGATACGCTCGATGGCGGGTGCGACCGGCTTCTCCCACACGACGATCCGGCGCATCTGGTCGGCCTTTGGGCTGCAACCGCATCGGTCGGAGACGTTCAAGCTGTCGAGCGATCCCCTGTTCGTGGAAAAGGTCCGCGACATTGTCGGGCTCTATCTCTCCCCGCCTAACCGCGCGTTGGTGCTCAGCGTCGACGAGAAGAGCCAGATCCAGGCGCTCGATCGAGAGCAGCCGGTCCTGCCGATGATGCCAGGAGTACCCGAGCGGCGCACTCACAGTTACGTCCGTCACGGCACGAC
Source organism: Sphingomonas sp. JUb134 (assembly GCF_004341505.2). Classification (NCBI taxonomy): domain Bacteria; kingdom Pseudomonadati; phylum Pseudomonadota; class Alphaproteobacteria; order Sphingomonadales; family Sphingomonadaceae; genus Sphingomonas; species Sphingomonas sp. JUb134. Next base: position 342,601 of record NZ_SLYP02000002.1, on the reverse strand, counting down.
CTCGCTGTTCGCAGCGCTCGACATCGCTTCGGGGTTCGTGATCGGCAAATGCTACAAGCGTCATCGCGCCGCCGAGTTTCTGGACTTCCTTAAGCAGATCGACGCCCAGGTGCCGCCCGATCTCGATGTCCACATCATCATGGACAATTACGCGACCCACAAAACCGCGCTCGTCCGGGCCTGGCTCGCCCGCAGGCCGCACTATCATGTGCATTTCACGCCGACTTCGGCTTCGTGGATCAACCAGGTCGAGCGCTGGTTTGCCGAACTTACCCGCAAGCAACTGCGCCGCGGCGTCCATACCTCCACCAATCAGCTCGAGCAGGACATCCGTGCCTTCATCGAGCGCCACAACGAGAACCCGAAGCCCTACCGATGGACCAAGTCCGCCGACGAGATACTCGCCTCCGTAAAGCGCTTCTGCCAAGCCGCAGACCGTACGTTATGCGGCGAACTTTAGATTCAGGTGACTAGCACTACTGTGGCATCTCGATGCCGTCGGGAGGTGTCCCCCCCATGAGTCGACGGAAATAGTGCAGGGAATGTGAAGGGCGGTGACAAACCAGGCCACAGGACCGCCGGCGCAGTGCCGTCGGGGGCGGAGTAAAATCCGGCCAGTTGGTAAGCTGCTCCCTTTGCGGAGCGGCGGGGATGTTTGTCGTGGAGAGCTACGCAGCGGTCAGACGGTTTGTATTTGTCGAGGGGCATAGTCGCCGGGAAGCGGCGGAGGTGTTCGGGCTGAACCGGGATACGGTACGCAAGATGTGCCTGTATTCGGCGCCTCCTGGATACCGCCGGACGAAACCTCCGACCAAGCCGAAGCTCGGGACGCTGCTACCGGTTATCGACGCAATCCTGGCAGCCGACCGCGAGGCGCCGGGCAAGCAGCAGCACACGGCCAAGCGGATCTTTGAGCGGCTGCGCGACGAGCATGGCTATACGGGCGGCTACACGATGGTGAAGGACCATGTGCGGCTGTGCAGGGCCCGCGGGCGCGAGACCTTCGTGCCGCTGGCGCACCCGCCGGGGCATGCACAGGTCGACTTTGGCGAGGCGGTCGCGGTCGTCGGCGGGGAGCGGATGAAGATCCACTATTTCTGCATGTCGCTGCCGCAGTCGGATGCCTGCTTCTTCAAGGCGTATCCGCGCGAGACGACCGAGGCGTTTCTTGACGGGCACGTGTCGGCATTCGCGTTCTTCGGGGGCGTGCCGCTGTCCATCCTCTACGACAACACAACCATCGCCGTGGCAAAGATCTGCGGCGATGGAACGCGCGAGCGCACACGCGCCTTCACCGAGTTGGTCAGCCACTACCTGTTTCAGGACCGTTTTGCGCGTCCAGCGCGAGGCAACGACAAAGGCAAGGTCGAGGGGCTGGTGAAGTTTGCGCGCAACAACTTCATGGTGCCCGTGCCGGTCGCTGCCAATTTCGATGTCCTGAACGCCAGGTTCGAGGAGTCCTGCCGTACGCGCCAGGGCGAGCATGCCGGTCAGCACGCGCAGACCATTGCCGAGCGGCTGGCGGCAGACGTATCGGCATTGCGCACGCTGCCGTCCGTACCACTGGAGCCATGCGAGAAACGCGCGGCGCGCGTGTCGTCGACCGCGATGGTGCGCTACCGGACCAACGACTATTCGGTGCCGACCGCGTACGGCTACCGCGACGTGATGGTGAAGGGGTTCGTCGACGAGGTCGTCATCATATGCGCGGGCGAAGAGATTGCCCGGCACGCGCGTTGCTACGACGAAGGCGTATTCGTCTCCAACCCACTGCACTATCTCGCGCTCATCGAGACCAAGCCCGGTGCGCTCGACCAGGCGGCAGCCCTTCAGGACTGGAACCTGCCGGACATCTTCCAGCATCTGCGCCACCTGCTCGAGGCCCGGATGGGCAACAAGGGTAAACGCGAGTTCATCCAGGTGCTGCGGCTGCTCGAGGCGATGCCGCTTCCCATCGTCACGGATGCCGTGACCGAGGCAGTCCAGTTGGGCGCACCTGGTTTTGACGCGGTAAAACTCATCGCGCTGGCGCGTATCGAGCGCCGTCCGCCGCGCCTGGATTTAGCGGCGTATCCGCACGTGCCCAAGATGGACGTCAAAACGACGTGCGCGGCCGACTATGCGGTGCTGGCAGCATGACGGACAAGGACGCCATGCCGGTGGGCACGACCGCAGGTACGCCACAGGTGCTGCTCGCCCATCATCTCAAACAACTCAAACTGCCAACCGTTCTGCGCGAGTACGAAAAGGTCGCGCGCGAATGCGCGCAAGGCGGGGTCGACCACACGCGCTACCTGTTGCGGCTTATCGAGTTGGAGCTCATCGACCGCGAGCGCCGGACCATCGAACGACGGATCCGCGCAGCCCGTTTCCCGGCTGTGAAGAGCTTCGACACCTTCGAGTTCACCGCCATCCCCAGCCTGAACAAGATGATGGTGGTCGAGCTCGCACGGTGCGAATATATCCTGCGCCGCGAGAACGTCATTGCGCTCGGCAACAGCGGGACAGGCAAGACGCATGTAGCCCTCGCGCTCGGCCTGGCGGCTTGCCAGAAGGGCTTCACAGTCGCCTTCACTACCGCGGCCTCGCTGGTGAACCAGTTGATGGAGGCGCGAGACGAGCGACGGCTGCTCAAGCTCCAACGCGAGATGGCGGCCGTGAAGCTGCTCGTCGTCGATGAACTCGGCTACGTCCCGTTGTCCCCGACCGGCGCCGAACTGCTCTTCGAGGTGCTGTCGCAGCGCTACGAGCGCGGCTCGACCATCATCACCTCCAACCTGCCGTTCGAGGACTGGACGCAGGTGCTCGCCTCCGAGCGGCTGACCGGCGCACTGCTCGACCGGCTCACCCACCATGCCACCATCCTGACCATGAACGGCGACAGCTATCGCCTCAAGCAGTCCACCGGACGCAAACGTCGCGGGGCGGAGCAAAACCAGGCCAGTGCCCTGTCCGACCCGGACACCGGTGAGATATTATCTTCCTGACCATCAGGCCGAGGACGGCAACGATATGAAAAGGGCCCCGATCGGGGCCCTTTTCATATCGTCAGCGCGCGCCTCAAGTGGCCTGCTTTTACTCCGCCCCGCTGGCCTGGTTTTGCTCCGCCGTTGACAAGGGAACTTAGGGATGCTCAGTCCAGTCTAGCGGAGAGCTATGAGGGAGGTTCCAATGGTGGAAGCGCTTTCGCAATATACGCAACGTCGGAAATCGACATTTGCGGATCGCCTTGGACTTGATGAACCCACGCGCCGTCCAGCGATAAACCATCTGCGAGACGTTTCTGCTTCAACCCTCAGCGGTTGCCGCAACGGCAAGACGCTAGAGCTGAAGGACCGCCAGGAGCTCCCGATGGGGCCCGAGGCGGACGGTCTTTATCAGGTAGTCTCTGGCATGCTGCAATGCGGCGTCATTTCCGAAGATGGCCGCAGGTGGATAAGCGGTTTTATCCTGCCGAGAGAAGTCATGCTGTTCGAACATGGCGAGATCCAGAGCGAGATTGCGCAGGCGCTGTGCCCGACCACGCTCATCAAGATTCCTCGCAGTGTGTTCGTTAATCCGTCGTGCATGGATCCCCACCTGTACGCTATGATCACTTCCTCGCTTTTGCGCACACACAATGTGGCGCTCCGCTTCGGGTTGATGCTCGGCCGGGCGAATGCCGCGGAGCGTCTGGCCTTCTTCCTGCTCGACCTGATGAAGAGACTGGGCGGGCGCAGCAACGCCCGCCTGCTCATGTCCAGGGCGGATATCGGCGATCATCTGGGGCTGACGAGCGAGACGGTAACCCGGACCTTCACGCTACTGCAGCGGCACAATTATGCGCGGGTGAGCGGTAGGGATGTGGAGATCCTGAATCCGACCGCGCTGGAGCATCTTGCGGCTGCGATCCTAACCGCCTGACGGCATAACAGCCCTCCAGGCTGCCGCCCTGCCTGCCGCTGTCCATCTGGATCGCGCACGAGGCGGTAGCAATGGCTCCGCCCGTGGGCAGGCAGCCCACGGGCGGACGCCGTCATGCCTGCCCTGGATTGATGGCGATGCGACGGGTGCTCTCGGCGGCAGACGCCGACTTCGGCACCGTGATGGTGAGAACGCCGTTCTTGAACGTGGCACCTGCCTTGTCCCGCTCGATCCCCTTGGGAAGGCCAATGCGGCGCTCGAACCGCCCGTAGCTGCGTTCGGAATAGCCCCGGCCCTTGTCCTCGACCTCGGACTTCTTCTCGCCACGAAGCGTCAAGACGCCGTCTTCGACAATCACTTCCAGGTCCTATTCGTCGAGTCCGGGGAGTTCCGCAGTCACGCGGATCTCCTTGTCCGTTTCGGCCAGCTCGACGCTCGGGGTAATGAGTCCCCTGTCGACGCCAGCAAGCGTGGGTACGCCAAAGCCACGGAAAAGATCGTCGAACAGGCGGTTTACGTCGCGTTGCAGAGACAACACCGGGTCACGTGCAGCACCCGCAGCGCTGACCTGAGCAGGAACCCTGTTCTCCTGACGGCTCCAGGGGATCAGATCACGAATGGACATGGCCTTTAACTCCTTTTCGAATGACATCATCGCGAAACCGCCGACATGCTTGGCACTCCGACCGCGAGCTCGACGGCCACTCGCTTCATACTAATAGCCAATCCGTGATTGCTTAGTCTCGCCGGCCAAGGCATGAATTCTCGGCGCAACTTTGCTGCTTCCGATCATTCGTCCGCGTCGGCCGGCAGCGAGTTTCATCGGTAAGCGCTCTGACCGGGCCAGCACTGATTTAGCTCAGCCCCCGGTCGGCGCCGGCCGCGATATGCTCCAGCATGGCCTGGCGACCGAAGGAGTGGTCATGGATATCACGACAATCTTGAGCAGCCCCACCGATCCGTTCGTTGGCCAACCTGACATGCTGATGGGTGGAATGGCGCACGACCTCGATAGAATGCTTGCGGTAATCGCGTCCGGTCTGGTCTCGATCGAGCGTGGGCCGAATCCGCAGCAACTGGCGCGCATCGTGAGCGGCATGAAGCACGCCATCCGGAATGCCGCCGCCCTGGCCGACGATATAGCGGATCTCAGCGCCCGTAGCGGCGTGACGACCAACCGGGTTTCGGTTGAAGCGGTGATCCAAGACATGCAACCACGGGTCCGCGAAATCCTTGGGGAGAGCGTGGACTTTCGGACAGAGATCGCACGTGATCTCTGGCCTGTACGCGTCTTCCCCGATTATCTCCAGTTTGCGCTCTCAAATCTCCTGGCTAACGCCGCCGACGCGATGCCAAGGGGTGGCGTGCTGGTCCTGCGGGCCAACAACACGTTCCGAAGCACGGCGAGCCGCGCAGGCGCAGCTGGCGACTTCGTTCGGCTTGAAATGATCGATTCCGGTGAAGGAATCCCGTCCGACGTTCTGACCCGCGTTCTCGATCCGTTCTTCACGACGAGGCAGTCGCTCAAGAGAACCGGTCTCGGGTTGGGCCAGGCCCGAAGGTTCGCGACCCAATTTGGCGGTGATATCGCGGTCGAGAGCGACCCTGGCGCTGGAACCCGAGTCATCCTGCATCTACCGCGAGCAGCGCGGGGCAGTTTCTGATCCGATACTACCGCGGAAGTATCGGGCGCTCTTCCAGACTCAGCCGCGCTGTGGCCGCGTGTCACGCCGCCCCTGACAAGCGGCTTATCCACGCATCACCATCCCGGTCCGCGTTCTATTGCCCTCACGGCCATCCCGACCTGGCTTCAACCGCGGCGGCGCGCATGGCGTCAGAGTTTGCCGCGCGCGTCGAGGTAGGAGCGTCGCAAGTATCCGAGCTTGCGCTTGCCCGTTTTTCCTTGAAAAACAGCCATTGCCTGAATTCATTGCCCTCTTCTCGCAACTTCGGTTCGGCTCCCTACTGACTCAGGTCAGAATGGGGCATATCGTAGAGTGGGACATTTTCACCGGCCCGAACATGCATTCGTGGGGAAATGAACCTGCTAACTGGCCACGCAAGAACGGTCGCGAAGAGAGGCAATCGTGCAAGGACCTACAAGCTCATGGGACTGGAGCAGCAACATGCGCGGCTTCTCCGATCGTCACCTTGAATGGCAAGCCGATGGGCCAAACAATTTTGCGATGAACCACTCGAGTTGCCGCTCGCTCGACTCAGCGGCTTTGGAAATCTGCGCACGCCGTACCGGTAAGGCGCGCTACCGCCCGAGCAGCACTTTCGCATCCGCGCGGCCGCTCCCGAAAGTCTTCGTCGCATGCGGCGTCAGTCGGCCAATCGCCTTCGGATGACCCCCGCGATCGCTCTTGAGTGGCTGTTTTCCGTGGCGCCATGGGCCATACGGCTTGGTGCACTGATCGTCGTGCCCTTCCGACGATCACCAGTCGCGACTCAGAGCTGGCTGCTTCTCTTTTTTGTGGCTCCGTGGATCGGGCTCGTGTTCTATCTTGCAATCGGCCGTCCATATCACCCCCAGTGGCGCCGCCTGCGGGTAGCGCAGCTATGGCCGATCATGCACCGGTCCGTCTCCAGCATCGCTCGGGTCGCTCGACCTGCCGCCCTCGCCCAAGACGTAGCATCGACTGCGTCGCTCGTCAGTTCGATTGGCCAGATGCCCCCGTTACATGGCAATGCGGTCGAATTCCTCACCGACTATGACGAGACGATCGATCGTCTCGTCGATGACATCGCGCGCGCCGAGCGTCACGTTCACCTTCTGTTTTACATCTTTGCCGCTGATCGAACGGGCAGGCGGGTGATGGCCGCTCTGTGTGATGCGGCGCGTCGGGGCGTGGTGTGCAGGCTGCTGGTAGACGCGATCGGCTCACGCAGGTGGGCGGCTCGCATCAGACGCGAGCTCCAACCGGCGGGTGTGGAAGTGCAAGAAATTCTGCCCATTCGAATCCTTGGTCGCTCCTCGCGTTTCGACCTGCGCAACCATCGCAAGATCGCTGTAATCGACGGGCGCGTAGGCTATATCGGGTCTCAAAATGTGATCGACGCCGATCATGGGTTCGGCTGGCCGAACCGCGAGGTCATGGTCCGGGCGCGTGGGCCGGTAGTCGGCGAACTGCAGGCCGTATTCGTCGCCGATTGGTTCCTCGAGACGCAACAGGAGCTTGTTGACCACCACCTTTACCCGCCCGCAGAAGATGCGGGAACGAGCCTTGGACAGGTTCTTCCGAGTGGTCCCGACATCAAGCAGGGAGGTGTCGATGAGCTATTTGTTGCCCTCATACACTCAGCGCGGAATCGCGTCGTGATCGCGACGCCGTATTTCATTCCTACTGACCCCTTATTGAAAGCATTGCAGATCGCCGTACGGAGAGGCGTGGAGGTGAGTTTATTGTTGTCTGCCTACTCAGATCACCCCCTGGTTCATCTCGCCCAGCAGTCTTATTATTCTGAACTCATCGACGCCGGTGTCACGATCCATCTTTTCAAGTCGGGATTCCTTCACGCCAAGCACATGAGCATCGACGAGACAGTGGCTGTCGTCGGATCGTGTAATGTGGACATTCGGTCATTCGCGCTCAATTCCGAGATCAGCATTGTGCTCTATGATCGGGCGGCAGCGCTTGCGCTTGGCCGAATCGAACGCGATCGATTACAACAAAGCGATAAAATCAATACATGTATGTGGGAGTGCCGTGGCCTGGCACGTAAGTGCGCTGAAAATATTGCCCGCCTCTTCAGCCCTTTATTATAATTTCCTTGCAACTTGTCGGCCACAAATAATCCAAACATCGCAAGATTCATCGTAGCCATACGGCGAAGGCCGCGGGGAAGTTATCTCTTGGCGATTTCCTGGTCGGCGATCAGCGTCTCGAGGTTCTCGATGCCGCAGTTGGTGAACGCCATGATGCCGCCTTCGTGCTCGGGGCTGTAGACTCAGATCAGCCCATCTTCCATATCCATGCCGAGAGCGAGAACAGTAATCTCATCTTCGGTCTTATCGAGTTCCTGGGCGACCAATCCGATGGTTCGCACAGAATGGACCTTGTTGACGTGGGCCATCAGGCAGCGAGCCCGAGCCGGGCGGTTTGCCAGTTCCACGGCAGAAGCTGGGGGCACCTCAAGGTTTGTCATATGGACAGCGGCAGTCGGAACAAATGGTCAACAAAAGCCTGAGCGTTGCCGCAAAGTATATTAAGTTTCGTGGGTTTGTGAGGTTGGACGAGTTGGAAGTTACCGGATCACCTCTCGTGATGTTTCACCCGCGGAGCTCGTAGTAGACGATCTGCCATCCATTCTTGGGACCGCGCCACTGGGTGATCTGAAAGCTATGGGCTTGTGCAGACCCGTCCAGGACGCGGCTACTCCACCGTAGCGTTTCATCGTAACTGCTTCCGGACGATAACGCACCCGCTATGCGCCGAATGGGCAGCTTGGCGGGGAGCCTGCGGATGCGTCGGCCATCGTTGCCGACAAAGATAACGTCTTCGGCCACGCTTCGTCTTGGAACAGCCAACCAGTCGACCTGTTTGCCGGCCTGCTCCTGTCGCAAAACAGACGCGATCTCTTTCGCATCGCTAACGGCTTGGATTTGGAGCTGTTCATTGGTGAGTTTTGCCGAGCACTCAGGTTCGATCGCTTGTAAACTTTCTGCCGCTAATGCCTTCGATCCATCCCGACGATAGTCGTCGATTTCCCAGCGCCACCCCTCAGCACTGTTCCGCCAAAGCGTCTTATATGATCCAACTCGATTTCCGCCATCGTACAGCCCGCCGATAACAACTGCCGACCCGCTCGGATCACAGGACGGAAAGACAAGTTCGGGTCTGCGCTCGGCATGGCTCTCGACACTCATCATTGTGAGCCACCACCTTCGGCTACTCTCGGCTGCTTGCAACATGCTGGCCACAGATGGAGAGCGCGCGGTTTCGGGCGCATGTTGTATTGGCCAGGGGTCGCTTTGTGGACCGAAACTGCGTGCCGCTGCCTGACGGCCACTGGCAAGTACAGCTTCCGAGTAGGCCCGCTCCGCCTCCAGCGCGGAATTCGGCGAACTTGCCGCTAGTAGAAGCGCGAAGATCATGGCGAAATCCTACTCCTCAATCAACGTGTCGAGCGATGTACGGGCATCTGCGCCGGATGGTTGAGCGCCCGATAGAGCGTGGCATGATGACACTTCAGCAGCTTCGCCGCTTCGCGCACCGATGTGCCTTCGCCGACGAGACGCTGTCCGAGCGCGATCTGGTCCGGAGTGAGCTTGGGCTTACGCCCGAACTTCACGCCGCGCGCCATGGCTGCCGCGCGGCCGGAACTGGTACGCTGGTGGATCAGCTCGCGCTCGAACTCCGCGATGCCGGCGAACACGGTGAGCACCATGCGTCCCGCAGGCGTGGTCGTGTCGGCCCAGGGCTCGGCGAGCGAGCGCAGCCCCGCTCCCGCCTCGTTCAGCTTCTCGGCGATGTCGAGCAGGTCGCGCGTCGAACGCGCTAGGCGATCGAGCCGGGTGACCACAACCACGTCGTCGTCGCGCAGCTGCTCCAGCATCCGGTCGAGTTCCGGTCGGGCGCGCTTGGCGCCGGACACCTTCTCCTCGAATGTCCGCCGGCATCCGGCCGCCTTCAGTGCCGTCTTTTGAAGCGTGAGATCCTGATCGTCGGTAGATACGCGCGCATAGCCGAGGAGCATGTCGCAGATGTGCATTGGAACACGGCTGATTAGCAACAGACATTTGCGACAGCGTCCGCCCTCGTGTGTAAACGCTCGCGCTAAGTGGCGGCATTCTGATCGCGCTATTTGTCGGCGAGCGTCGCTACGCGGCTACCGGCTTGGTCTCGGCCGATCGCACATAGGCGTAGAGTGTTGGCTTGGAGATGCCGAGCATCGAGCAAATCTTGGCGATCGGCATCGTGTTCTCGTGGTAGAGCCTGACGGCCAGGTCGCGCTTGTCCTTGCCGAGTGCGGCCGGCCGGCCACCCTTCTTGCCGCGAGCGCGGGCTGCGGTGAGACCGGCCTGGGTCCGCTCGCGGATCAGGTTGCGCTCGAACTCCGCCAATGCCCCGAACAGGTGGAAGGTAAGCTTGCCCGACGTGGTGGTCGTGTCGATCGCCTCGTGCAGGCTCAGCAGCCCGACCTTTTCCTCGTCGAGGTAGGTCATCCATCCGATCAGATCACGGAGCGAGCGGCCGAGCCTGTCGAGGCGCCAGACCACCAGTGTGTCGCCGGCGCGAAGCAGCTCCTTCACCTTTTCCAATCCAGGGCGAGCGGCAGTCGCCCCGGAGGCCTTGTCGGTGATGACCTTCTCGCAGCCGGCAGCCTTCAGCGCATCACGCTGGAGGTCCAGGTTCTGCTCGGCGGTCGATACGCGGGCGTAACCGATTTTCATGCGTAGGGCCGGTGGCGCCCCGATCGGGCGCGGTTTGGGAAGAAAGTCGTCATCGGCAGGTCTATGTTGCCCTAGTTTTCTTTACCGGGTAGATTTACGTCGAACAGGCCGGTTTGGCAACGCGAGCGGACTCGCATGGCGATGGGCAGGCAAATCTCCGTTTTCCTTACCTGCGACACGGACCGTCGGCGGTGACGCATCCGGCGCTTGTCCCGCCGCTGGCGATCGAGCGCTACCGCGTCCTTGAACCGCACCTCGCCGATGGCATCCCGCTCGCGGACCTCGCCCGCACCGGCACGCTGAGCGAGCGGACGTTGCAGCGCTGGCTCGGGCGCTACCGTGCCGAAGGACTTGCCGGTCTCGCGCGTCTGCCGCGCAACGATCGGGGCAGGCTGCACCTGCCGGAACATCTGGTCGAACTGACCCGCACTCTCGCCACCAAGCGCCCGCGACCCCCGGTCGCCGCCATTCACCGAAAGGTGCAGGAACTCGCCATCGCGCATGGACACCGAACCCCCAGCTATGCGGCCGTCGCGCGTGTCGTCAGGGCGATACCGGCAAGCCAGATCGCCGCAGCCTCCGATCCGGCCGTCTACCGCGACCAGCACGAGCTAGTGCATCGGCGCGAAGCCGCGACCTCGAACGAGATGTGGCAGGCCGATCATACCGTTCTCGACATTCTCGTGCTCGATGATGCCGGAACCCCGGTGCGTCCTTGGCTGACCGTCATCGTTGACGATCACAGCCGAGCCATCGCCGGTTACTTCCTCAGCCTCGATGCCCCCAGTGCCCTCAACACGGCGCTCGCCTTGCGGCAGGCGATCTGGCGCAAGCCCAATCCCGAATGGATCGTCAGCGGCATTCCCGAACAGCTTTACGTCGACAACGGCTCGGATTTCATCTCCGAGCATATCGAGCAGGCGTGCATCGCCCTCAAAATCCGCCTCATCCATTCGCTGCCGGGGCGTCCTCGCGGGCGCGGCAAGATCGAGCGGCTGTTCCGCACCATCAACGACATGTTCCTGCCCGACCTGCCCGGCCACCTGATCGCGGGCAAGCCGCTGTCGGCGCCAGTGCTCACGCTCGACGAGCTGCGCGCCCGCTTCGAGGCGTTCGTGTGCGGCGTCTATCATCGTCGCCCGCATGGCAGCACCGGCGAACCGCCGATCACGCGCTGGCAGAAGGGCGGGTTCCTGCCCGCAATGCCCGACAGCCTTGAACAGCTCGACATGCTGCTCGTGCACGTGCCCAAGCCCCGTAAAGTGCTGCGCGACGGCATCCGTCTGATGGGCAGGCGCTATGTCGAACCCACGCTCGCGGCCTTCGTCGGCGAGCAGGTCGAGGCGGTCTATGACCCCCGCGACCTGACCGAGATCCACGTCTACCACCAGGGCCGGTTCGTCTGCCGTGCGCTCAGCTCCGAGCACGCTGGGCACCCGTCGTTGCGCGCGATCCAGCGCGCCCGGCGCGGCGCGAAGGAGCGCGACAAGCAGGTGCCTGCCCCCACGGAGACCTTCGATGGCGACCAAGAGGATACGGCTTCCCGGCCCACCACCTACCGAGGGCTCCGGCTCTACGCCGCTGACGATTGAGTTCCTGGTCGAGCAGCCGTTCCTGGCGACCCGCGAACATGCCCGGTTCGTCGAGTTTGCCGAAGCCTGCGCGCACTACCGCTATATCGGCGTGTGTCATGGCCGGCCGGGCGTCGGAAAGACGCGATCGGCGCGCGAGTTTTCCAGCTTCCCCGACCTGGGGGAATATGCCGCGCTCCGTCCCATTGCCGCGCTCCTTGGCGAAAAGGTCGCTCGCTGCCGCGCCGTCTTCTACACCGTGTCGGTCAGCAACACGCCCAAGACGATCGACGCGGTGTTGGGCCTCAACCTCATTAAGCTGGGCTATGCCCGGCTGACGGTCGCGGGCGGCTCGCAGGACGAAATCACCCATGACGCCGCCCGCATCGCCTGCCCCCTCGTCATCGTCGACGAGGCCGACCGCCTGACCATAAAGTCGCTCGAACATCTCCGCGACATGGCCGATCGCCACGGCTTCGGGCTGATCCTGATGGGTATGCCGGGCTTGGAGAAGCGCCTCGCCCGCTATGCCCAGCTCTACTCGCGGATCGGCTTCGTCCACGAGTTCAAACCGCTTACCGAGACCGAAATGCGGCTGCTGCTCGCGACCCACGCCGGCGATTTCGGGATCAGCTTCGACCCGGCCCAACTCGACGCGATCGAAGCGCAGGCAGCCGTGATCCGCATCACGCGCGGCAACTTCCGGCTCATGGAGCGCCTGTTCGCGCAGATGCGGCGGATCATGACCCTCAACCGCGTCGAGGAGGTCACCGCTGACATCGTTCAGGCCGCGCGCGATTGCCTCGTCATCGGACCCGGCAACTGACAAATAGCGCGATCAGAACGCCGCCATTTAGCGCGAGCGTTTACACTCGTGGCGTGACCGGTCAGGGCCGCTGTCGCGAAACTTGAGAGTTACGCGACACCTCGCACGTGTCGGCCATAAACTATACGCTCCCGGACAGGGGGTGATCGATGGCCAGACGCGATCTGTTAACGGGCGACGAACGCCGCGCGTTGTTCGGCGTGCCCCTCGACCATGCCTCGCTCGCCAAGCATTACACGGTTGCCGATGAGGACCGGCCACTGATCGAAGCGAAGCGCGGCGACGCCAACCGGCTCGGCTTCGCGCTGCACCTCGCCCTGCTGCGTCATCCCGGCTTCGGCATACGCCACGACGATGTCGTCCCCGATTTTCTGATCCGGCACCTGGCCGCGCAACTCGACATCGCGCCCACAGCGTTCGAGGGCTACGCGCATCGCGCCCAGACCCGGCTCGAACACGCCTGGGAGGCGATGGAGCGTTTGCGCCTGCGCGCGTTCGAGGCGGCCGACGTCCCCGGCGCGCTCGGCGCAGCCACCCGCGCGGCGGAAGCGACCGAACGGGGCAAGCCGATCGCCGCGGCAGTGCTGGGCCATTTGCGTGCTGCCCGGATCGTTCTGCCCGCGCCCGCCCGTATCGAGCGGATCGGGGTGGCGGGGCGCGCCATGGCGCGCCGCCTCGCGGCCGACACGCTGGTCGATGCGCTTGCTCCGGAGCAGGTGACGGGGCTGGATGCGTTGCTGATCGTGGACCAGGATCGCAGCACGACGCCGCTCGCGTGGCTGCGCGACACGTCGGACAGCCCGACCGCGCGCAATCTCGCCGGCATTCTCGCCCGGCTCGCGCACGTGCGCCGGCTCGGGCTCGACCCGGGCATGGCCGGCCGCATCCACGAGCACCGCTTCGAGCAGCTCGTGCGCGAAGGCCACGTCGCGCCCGCGTTCCTCCTGTCCGACTACTCGCTCCGCAGAAGGCGCGCGACACTCGCCGCAGCCGTCATCGACCTGGAAGCGCGGCTCGCGGACGCCGCGATCGAGATGTTCGGCAAGCAGACCGGCCTCCTGTTCGCCAGGGCCAGGGCCGCGCAGAAGCGCGGCATCGAGGCGACCACACGCGACGTGAACCGGCTCATGCGGCTGCTGGGCGCCACGGTCGGCGCACTCCGGGTCGCGCGCGAGGACGGGTTGGACGTCTGGGCGGCGCTCGACGACGGGGTGGGCTGGACGAGGCTTCTGGACGCCGAGAGCGAGGCGACCGCGATCGCCGACCTGACTCGCGACGAGCCGCTGATCCGCGCGGCGGGGCGCTACATGACGATGCGGCGCTACGCGCCCGCGTTTTTTGACGCGTTCCGGTTCAAGGCGGCAGGCTCGCGCGACGGCGTGCTCGGCGCGATCAAGGTCGTGCGCGCGCTGAACGCGACCGGGCGGCGAGACGTACCGGCCGATGCGCCCATGCCGTTTTCCAGAAAATGGAAGGCGGCGATCACCGAGGGCGGCGTCATCGACCGCCGTCGCTACGAAACCGCCACGGTCGCGACCGTGCGCGAGCGGCTCCAATCGGGCGACCTGTGGGTGGAGGGTACGCGCGAACACCTGCGCTTCGACAGCTATATGCTCCCGCCCGGCAAAGCGGCCGAGATCGCGCTCACGCTGCCGTTCGACACCGACGTCGGCCGCTACTTGGAGGGGCGCGCCAGGCTGCTCGACTGGCGGTTGCGCCGGTTCGCAGGCTCGCTGAAGCGCGGCACGCTCGACGGCGTGGAGCTGCGGGGCGGTAACCTCAGGGTCAGCCCGCTCGCGGCCGTAACGCCCGCTGCGGCCGACAGGCTGGACGCGGCCGTCGACCGGCTCATGCCCCGCGTGCGCATCACCGAGCTGCTCGCCGAGGTGGAAGCCCGCACCGGGTTCCTGTGCGCATTTCCGGAACTGCGCTCGGGCCGCGCCCACTCCAACCCGCAGGCCGTGCTCGCCGCGATCCTGGCAGACGCGACGAACCTCGGCATCGAGCGCATGGCCAACGCCAGCCAGGGCGTCACCTACGCCCAGCTCGCCTGGACGCATGGCTGGTACGTATCGGAAGAGAATTACGCGGCAGGGCTGCGCCATCTGGTGGACGCGCAAGCCGCGCTGCCGCTCACGCGCGTGTGGGGCGACGGCACCGCGTCGAGCTCGGACGGGCAGTTCTTCCGCTCGGGCAGGCGGGGCGCGGCCGGCAGCACCAACGCGCGCTACGACCGGGAGCCGGGGCAGAAGATCTACGCCCATGTCGCCGATACCTACGCGCCCTACCATGTCCGGCTGATCTCGGCGACCGCGGCGGAGGCGCCCTATGTGCTGGACGGGCTGGTCGCGCACGGCTGCGGCATCGAACCCGCGACCCACTATGCCGATACGGGCGGCGCGTCCGACCACGTGTTCGCGCTCGCGCACCTACTCGGCTTCCGGTTCGTGCCCCGCCTGCGCGATCTAGCCGATCGCCGGCTCGGCCTGTTCCCGGGCACGGCCCGCCCCGAGGCGCTCGCGAAGCTGATCGGGCGCCCGTTCAACATCGCTGCCATCCGCGAAAGCTGGGACGAGATCGTCCGGCTCGCCGCGTCCGTGAAGGCCGGCGTGGTGCTACCGTCGGTCATGCTGAAGAAGCTGGCCGCGTACCGTCGCCAGAACCGGCTCGACTTCGCGCTCCAGGAGCTGGGCCGGATCGAGCGCACCCTGTTCACGCTCGACTGGCTAGAATCCAGGGCGCTCCGCCAGCAGTGTCAGGCTGGGCTCAACAAGGGCGAGGCGCGTCACACGCTCGCCCAAGCCGTGTTCGTCCACAAACAGGGCCGCCTGCGCGATCCGCAGTTCGAGAACCAGGCGCTGAAAGCGTCCGGGCTGACGCTGGTCACCGCCGCGATCGTGTACTGGAACACGCTTTACATGGGCCGCGCCGTCGAGCATCTGCGCGCCAGCGGCGAGCCCGCGCCCGACGAGCTGCTCGCCCATGTAGCCCCGCTAGGCTGGCGACACATCAGCCTGACCGGCGATTACCTCTGGCAAAACGCCGCTGCCGAGCTCGATCAAGACGGCTACCGCGCACTCAACATCGCCGGCGGACCCGGAGCCAAGGTGGCCTGAGCCGCCCTGTTCGCTACCTGTTCAGCTTACCGCTGTCCGTGTCACAAACCTTGAGGTGCTCCCAAGCTCATCGAGCCGGCTAACCGAGTGATCGGCGACGCGGGCGAGGACATCGGCGAGCCAAGCCTGCGGGTCGACGTCGTTGAGCCGTGCCGTCTGGATCAGCGAGTAGGCGATCGCGGCGCGCTGGCCACCGCGATCCGAGCCGCAGAAGAGCCACGATTTACACCCGAGAGGTACACAACGCAGCGACCGTTCCGCGGCTTTGCTCGAGAGGCAGACTCTGCCATCGTCGAGGAAGCGGGTGAACGCGCTCCAGCGGCGCAGCATGTAGTTGATGGCCTTGGCAACGTCGTGGTTGCGGGAAATCTTGGCGAGCTGCGCGTTCAGCCACTCGTGAAGTTCGGCCATTCCAGCCTGTCAGGCGCTGATGAGCATCCCGGGCGTCGGTGTGCAGACCTCGGCTGCGTTGTAAGCGTGGCGTGAGGACCGCAGTTTATGCGGCTTGGGCTGTTGGCTGATCTGTCTGGGGCACCCAGTTCCACGGCATCAGCTCGTCCCAGCGGGTGGCGGGCCAGTCGCCGGCGACCCTGGCGATGACATCGGCGATATAGGCCTGCGGGTCGACGCCGTTGGCCTTGCAGGTCTGGATGACGGTGTAGATGGCGGCGGCTCGCTCGCCGCCTGCGCGCGAACCCGCGAACAGCCAGTTGCGCCTTCCCACGGCGACGCCGCGCAGGGCCCGCTCCGCGATGTTGTTGTCGATCTCCAGACGCCCGTCACCCAGGAAGCGGCACAGCGCCGGCCAGCGTTTGGTGCCATAGGCGATGGCTTTGGCCATGTCGGACTTGGGCGACAGGCGGCGAAGGGCAGCGTCGAGCACCTCGCGCAAGGCGTCGACCAGCGACTGGCTTCGTTCCTGTCGCGCTCGACGGCGTACATCCGGCGGCTGACCACGCACCTCCGCCTCGACGGCATAGAGCGCGCCGATGCGCTCTAGGATATCGGTGGTCAGCGGCGTGGAGAGGCGCTCGTGCAGGTCGAACACCTTGCGCCGGAAGTGTGCCCAGCATGCCACCTCTGTGACGCCACCGCGGTACAGGGCGTCATAGCCCGCATAGGCATCGGCCTGGAGAAAGCCGCGAAAGCCGGCGAGATGCGCCTGCGGGTGCGCCGCGGTGCGGTCGGGCGTGAAGCGATACCATGTTGCGGGCGGTGTCGTGCTGCCGGACGCCTGGTCGTCGGCGGCGTACACCCACAGCCGCCCGGTCGCGGTCTTGCCACGGCCGGGTTCGAGCACCGGCACCGGCGTGTCGTCGGCGTGGATCTTGTCGGCCTTGAGCACCTCGTCACGGATACGGCTGACCACCGGGTCGAGCAGTGCTGCAGCTTGCCCGGCCCAGCCCGCGAGCGTCGAGCGGTCGATCTCGAGCCCCTGCGCGGCCATCATCTCGGCCTGGCGGTACAACGGCAGATGGTGGTCGAACTTGGAGACGACGACGTGCGCCAGCGTCGCGAAGGTCGCCTTGCCCCGCGCCACAGCGCTGACCGGCGCGGGTGCCTGGACGATCTTCTCGCAAGACCCGCAGCTGTATTTGGGGCGGACGTTGCGCACGACCCGCCAGCGCACCGGCACGATGTCGAGCATCTCGTGCGCGTCCACGCCCAGCCGGCGCAGCGCACCACCGCAGTCCGGGCAGGTGCAGATACCGGACGCCGGCTCGTGGACGACCTCCTCGCGCGGCAGATGCTCCGGCAGACTGCGGACCGGTGCCAGGCGCGGCGCTACTCCAGGCACCGCAGTCTCGACTTCCGAAACATCCCGCTCCGTTTCCAGCTCTTCCAGCGCCAGCTCGAGCTGTTCGATCTCGCGGCCCAACTTCTCGGAGGAGGCACCGAACTGCATCCGCCGCAGTCGAGCGATCTGCCCGCGCAACGTGTCGATGAGCAGATCGCGGGCGGCGAGCGCGGCATTCGCCCGGGCGAGCGATGCCTCCAGTGCGGCGATCCGCGCGGTGGCATCAGCAGGGGAAACAGGCGCTTCCAGCACCCGCATTTCATAACAGATCACGCATCGACGGGCGAGAAAAAGCGTCGCAAAACCGCCGTTTTCACCCCGCCAGCGTCGGCGTGAACGTCCGCTCTGGGCGACGCCAGTCGATGCCCTCCAGCAGCATCGACAATTGTGCCGGCGTCAGCGTCACCGTGCCCGTCGCGGTCACCGGCCAGACGAACCGACCCCGGTCGAGCCGCTTGGAGAACAGGCACAGGCCTTGCCCATCGAACCACAGCAGCTTGACCAGATGACCCCGCTTGCCCCGGAACGCGAACAACGCGCCCGAGTGCGGGTTCTGGGCCAGCACCTGCTGCACCAGTACCGCCAGGCCATCGAACCCTTTGCGCATGTCGGTGACGCCACACGCCAGGAACACCCGCGTCGGCAACGGCGTGGGGCTCAACGCAGCACCGACAACACTCGCGCCAGCGCGCCGGCGTCCACCGACCCGTCCACGCTCACTCGGACGCCACCCGGAAATTCGATGCAGATGAGGCCAGACGTGGATGTCGCCGGCTGCGGCGCAGGTGCGGCGACATCGGCCACGCGCACCTCGGCGAATGCCGGCAGCGCAGGCGCGACCCCGCCCAGCTTGCCCAGCCGCGCCTGCTTGCGCCACGTATAGATCAGGCTGCTCGACACCTCGCGCCGGGCGATGACATCACGGACCCGCACGCCCGGCCGGAACGCCTCGGCCAGGATCTCCAGCTTCTCCGCGTCCGACCAGCTCCGTCGGCCCGATACCCGGCCGACCACCTCCACACGACCAGTCGTACGAGCGCTCGTACGACCAGTCTCAGAACCGAAAACTTCCCGCACCGCCCGCGCCCTCGTCAAAGACGATAAGCATCCCGGCTACGGCCAAACGGGCAAGGCGGCCCTCAGGCCACGCTTACGCTGCGTTCGCCGCCGCCGTCGATGAAGCGGGTCGGTTCAAGCGGTCGCGGACAGCCGGCGCCTACTTTGGCCTCGTCCCACGTCGGCACCAGTCCGGCGAGCTCGACTGGACCGGCCGGATCACCAAGCAGGGCGACGGCACCGTCCGCGAGCTCCTCTACGAGGCGGCGAACTCGATCCTGACGCGCACGCGGCAGACCTTCGCGCTGAAGACCTGGGCGCTGAAGATCGCGAAGCGGCGCGGCCTCAAGAAAGCCCGGGTCGCGCTCGCCCGCCGCCTCGCCGTCATCATGCACGCCATGCTCCGCGACGGCACCTTGTTCGAGGCCTGAAATGCGATAAGTTCCCGTTCGCCAGCGGTGATGCTCTCCAGCTGACCCGATGGCGGTGTCCCGCGAGGGAACGCAGGGACGGACGATCTGCGAAGGTTATCAGATGGGCTCCCGAGCCCGCTTCGAGTCAATGCAACGTCCGGCCTTGTGAGACCCGATACAGCACGACCGATCCTCGGATCGGCGAGTGCGGACAGATCCTTGAGACCCTCAAGGGACAACCGCCGAGCGACTGCAAATTACAGATCTACGACCTAGTCGAAGCGCGGCGCAGGCTGGCCGATGGTCACGGCGTGACCGAGACAGCCTTCGCGATCGGCTATACCAGCGCCTCTCAGTTCAGCCGCGAATACAAGCGAGCCTTTAGACGAGCGCCGGTTCGGGACTTATTCATCCCAAATAGATAACACGGCAAGGCAGCACAACCTACTGACTATTTTATTAAGCTGCGTCAAGCTTGGCGTCGCGACTCGATCACGGGCTCGAAGAAAACGGGTTATTGCATGTAAGACTTGGGGGGTAAGCTCTCAGGCGACGTTCGATCATCTCGTTCGCGCAGAAGCCAGTAGGTCAAGCCAAGCGCCACCGTAGTGGCCGCCAGCGCGGCAATCTTTTCCGCGCCAACCTCCGGGTCCAGTATGACGAATTTGCGCGCAAGTGCGATTAGAGCGATCAGGAGGACGGTCTTGACCTGGATGATATTATCCTGGCGCAGCGCGACACGAACGATTGAATGCTTGAACTCCATCGCGATTAGCAAGTTCATGACCATGCCAAACACGCTCTGGAAGATCCTATGGTCGATCGGATTGAAGCCGCCCATGATGAGGAGCGTAAAGACAGCGCCGATTAGCTGGATCAACGAGACCACGATGATAACTGCGATTACCGCAGACAGGATGAGCGCGACGACCTGCTCGAAGCGTCCATAGAAGTTGAGCAATCGCCATTCATCCAGCAGGATCTGGAAAGACGTTTTGCGATTCACGTTCATGAAAGCGCTATCCTTATACCGCTGTCGGGAAGGGTGGTTGATCTAATGAGCTTCTCACAGCGAGGTCGTCCGCCTTCCCAAGATGCAACATTATCTGTCTCGCTATGCCGATAGCGGCGGCAAAGGATTCGCGATACAGATATACATTCGGGAAAGCGTTCAAGGCGCTAATCTCATTCTCGCGTGAGCACGTAACCACCAGATCGAGCGTCGGCCGGAACCGGTGAACGGTTTTTATTATGCGGCGTGCCGGCGAAATCCGGGCAAAGGTTAGAACGACCAAGCAAGCGTCTTCCAATCCTGCAGCTTGCAGCGTTTCCGGTCGGCTGGCATCGCCATGATGCACCGGGGCGCCAGTCGCTCGCGCCGCTGCCACCTCCTCGTCATCGGACTCCAGAAGCAGGTGACTGATACCTGCCTGCGTTAGTATGCGGCTCAAGTCACGGCCGAGTTCCCCCGCGCCGCATATGATCACGTGGTTCCGCAATGACTTGGCAGTCGTTGCAATGGCTCCCTCCTCTGCCTGCGGCGGCGGCTTGAGGCCACGCGAACGGCTCAGGAGAAGAGCCAGCATGTCATGCATTCGGATCAACAGCGGGGCCAGTGCCATGCTCAACACCAGCGCGAGCAGCATTGGTTGTACCACCGAAGCGGCGATCAGGCCTTGCTGTAAGACGATTCCGAGCAGCAACAGGGCGAATTCGCCACCATGCCCAAGGAGAATGCCGGTGCGCCAGGCATCGAGCGCGGACATGCGTGTGGCGCGCAGGGCTAGGGTGTTGAGGATGATCTTAATCGGAACCAGTGCCAGTAGCCAGGCCATTGTCGCGCCAGGCGTTGTCACTACCTGCGCGAAATCCAGGCGCGAGCCGATGCCAACGAAGAACACGCCCGAAAGCACATCACGAAAGGGGCGAAGATGCTTTTCCATTCGGTGCCGGAAGTCGCTCTCGCCCAGCACGATGCCCGCAAGAAAGGCGCCGAGCGCGGCCGACACGCCGATGGCATGCGCTCCGGCCGCAGACGCCACTACCACGCACAAAGAGCAGAGAACGAAAGATTCTTCGTGGTCGCGGCTGGCCACCCAACGGAGCAGACCATGCAAAAGGCGGCGCGACCCGAGGGCGCACACCACAAACAGCGCGAGAACCGCTAACACTTCGATAAGGACATTCTCGAATTTCGGATCCCCGCCCCGTGCCCATATTGCCATGATCGCCAGAAGGGGCACTGCGGCGAGATCCTGGAAAACGAGCACCGCGATGGCGCTGCGACCGTGGCGAGTTGTCAATTCGCCTTGATCCGCCAGCTGCCGACTGACCAGGGCCGTCGAGGACATTGCCGCCGCGACACCCAATAAGCTGGCATCTCGGGCGGGCAGCCCGAGCCAAGTCAGGCCAAGTGCCAAGGGGGCCGCCACGACGACCATCTGAAGGGCGCCGGCTGTCAGTACGGTTTTACGGATCAGCCAAAAATGACCGAGAGAGAATTCAAGTCCGACGAGAAACAACAACAATGCGACGCCAAGCTCTGAAAGAAAGTCAAGCGCGCCTCCTGGAATTAAGATTCCCGCGGCGGACGGACCAAGTAAAGCGCCAACCGCCAGATAGCCGGTAAGAGTAGGCATTCTCAGAATCGCTGCCACAACAGCCGCAAAAGTGCATGCCGCAAGCAGGCTGAAGGAAGTGATCAGCAGATCTTGCATCGGCCGTGCCAGACCGTTGGAGATAGTGCGCCGTGTACTGGCTTCGGCGGGCCCACGGCGCGGGGCCAACCCGGCAGGCAGTCGGCCAAAGCTCTTGCGCGCGTCGAAGGGTGGCGGCTGGAAAACGAGACTCGCCGGGACAGGGAGTTGGCATCGCCTAGCGCGCACATGGATGAGAGTTCCAGCAGACTGGCCACCTCGCGGAACAGCGTTGGCGTTTTATGTCTTGCCGCGTATGATTTAAAGGAGTGGCTGGACACTGAGAGACTTGGTCGCTTCATCGGCACGAAGCATTTTGCCAAGCCCAATCCGCCTAGATCTTTCTTAGACCGCGAGATGAGTTTTGCAGACGCTGACCGATCGTCACGCTCGAAGTGATTCACGGGAAGATACCCGTCTGGCCATAGCATGCGGCAATCTTGTCGATCGCAACGATCATTGCGGCGGTCCGCAGGTCTGTGCCATGCCGCCCTCTTGCTTCGAGCAATTGGGCTAAGGCGCTGGACATTGCGTCCTCAAGTGCCGAATGCACTAGATCAATCTCGTCTGCCCCCTTAAGTGTGGCGAGGACGGGTGGTTCGATTTTGCGACCACTCGCGCCGGCAATTCTGTGATAGGCCCCCTGATCAAATCTCTGCTCAATGCGCCCGAAGCGTACATGAGCGAGGTTCTTCAGCCACTCAAGGTAGGAGGCCGTAACCCCTCCTGCGTTCAAGTAGATGTCAGGTATGATCATCACACCGCGCTCGGACAGCGCGCGATCGGCGTCTGCGGTCACTGGACCATTGGCCCCTTCCGCAATGATGCGTGCTCGCAAGCGCTGCTGATTGCCAGGGTGGATTGTATTTTCGAGTGCTGCCGGCACAAGTATGTCACAGTCGAGCTCAAGTCCCAGCATCGACGAAGGCAGGTCTTGAGCGCCAGAAAACCCCATGATGGAACCAGTTTGGGTTCGATGTTCCATCACATCCGGTATATGCAGGCCAGCCTCCCTGAATATTGCTCCATCATGCTCGATGACACAGATGATCTTCGCGCCACCATTTTCAAGAAATGTCGCTGCATGCCCGCCGACGTTGCCCAATCCTTGCACGACGATTCTTTTACCTTCGAGGCCTCTGGTCAAACCCAGCCGCGCCATTTCGGCCTCTCGAGCGCAGGCTTCCCTCAGACCATAGAACACGCCAAGACCGGTCGCCTCGGTCCTGCCACGCAACCCACTCAAGGTTATAGGCTTGCCCGTCACGCACGCCAGCGCATTCAGATCCGAGTGGTTAATTTGCTGATAGGTGTCGGCGATCCAGGCCATTTCCTGCGGCCCCGTCCCGTAGTCGGGTGCCGGAACATCGCTGGCAGGGCCGATCATGTTGCGGCGGAGCAGCTCGAATGCGTACCGGCGCGTGATCCGTTCGAGTTCGGCTGCGGAGAATTCGTTGCGGTCGATCTGGATCGCCCCCTTTGCCCCTCCGAAGGGCACGTCCATCAGTGCGCATTTGTATGTCATGAGCGAGGCTAGGCCAACGACTTCCTCAAGCTCGACATTGGGGCTGAAGCGAATGCCACCCTTGGTCGGCAGCCGGTGGTGACTGTGCTCTGCGCGCCAGGCATTGATGACCCTGACGGTTCCGTCGTCTCTCCTGATCGGAAACGCGAACTGGCAAACCGTGTTGCAAGTCCGTATTTGCGAGAGCAGCAGGGGGTCGTGCAGGGTATGGCCGGCTGCCCGGTCGAAGGCCTGGTCTACTTGCTGATCGAGGCGGATACGAGAATTTTGGGAATCATTCATCTTCCGGAGGCTCCGTATCTCGACGCTGGCATCATGCGACCAGATCAAGACCCGGGGCACCTACGTCGCCCTTCCATCGAATCGCGACGATACAGGATTGCTCGCCGGAAGTCGCTAATCGCCAGCTTTCTGGTGAAGCGCCAATAGCGCTGGGTAACCCGACCACCGGACAGAGTCCGGATCATGGTACTCCTACGCTTTCGGGCGAAGAACCTGCTTTGGTCCCGATAGCGTCCAACTAGGAGGATCGCTGGCCGGAAACGACTCAATGATAGCTTCCTCCACCGGGTCCAGTTCATCAGCGGGCTGCTCGTCTCGCATCGAGGCTAATTCGGCCTGTGTCCTGTCATTCTCGGCAGCCTTCACAGGCTGTGTGGGTTTCTCGGAAGCAGACATCATATTGGTCCCTGGTTGGAGTTCAGTTCGTTGCTTTTTATTGGCTTCATTTTCCCGTGGCACGGTCAAGCTCGCCGAAGCTTCAGACCGAGGCCGATGAGAACAAATCCGGCAAACATTGCATAGGCCCCGATCACCCACGCGGCCGAAGGCAAGGTCGTCAGGGGATCAAGGACCAGCAGGATGAAGATCGCGATCCCAAGAAATACCGAGAGGGCGCCTGAGAGGCCCATCAACCACTCTCCCCTGATTTCCTTGCGAAGGCTCGTTGCGGCAACCATCTCAAGGGCGCCCGTCACGATCGCCCAGATCGCCAGCATGACAAGAGTGACGAGAGCGTAGCCGACGGTCATGACCTCGGGCATCAGCACGAACAGGATCGCGGTCGCGATGCCAATGATCCCGCGGATCACATAGGCCCACCAGCGCTCCTCCTTACGCCGGGCGCCGCGCACCGCCGCGACCATGGAAAGGATTCCATCGGCACCGGCATAGGCGGCGAATACCATCGCAAAGGCGAACAGGGCGCTGAGCGGGAACAGGAAGGATACCACGCCAAGCGCGAGCGCGAGGACACCGCGAAAGACGATCCATCCCCAGTTGCGGCGCAGTGTCCCCAACATCTGCTGACCGACCGCGTCGGACACGCCGGAAACGGCATCGACTTTGACTCCAACCATAAGGCCTCCTTTTTTGGCACCCTAAAGGGCGCATGATGTGACGTCGCTATGCTCGTTCACGCTCCCCCATGAGGTTGAGCAGGAGCTGGAACAGGTTTATGAGATCCAGGTAAAGGGATAGCGCCCCCATCACCGCGAGCTTCTCAGCTGATTCTGTCCCCGCATAGGCGAAATATTGACTCTTCAAGCGCTGGCTATCCCAGGCGGTAAGGCCGGTGAAGACCAGCACGGCAATGATCGAAACGGCGAACTGCAGCATGTCGGAGGCAAGGAACAGGTTGATAAGGCTCGCGATGACGACCCCAAAAAGCCCGACCATGAGGAAGGTCGACCAGCGCGAAAGGTCGACGTTGGTCGTATAACCCCACAGGCACATGGCGGCGAACAGGGCGGCCGCCGAGAAGAACGCCAGCGCGATGCTGGTGCCGGTGAATACGAGGAAAACGCTGGCCAGCGACAGCCCCATGACGCCCGCGAATGAATAGAATACGACCCGCGCACTGGCGGCGCTCATCTGCTCAACGCGGAACGAGAGGAACAGGACGAAGGCGAGCGGGGCCAGGATCACGACCCATTTGAGGGGCGTGCTGAAAATAGGTTGATAGAGAGCTGGTGTGCTGGCGACGAGGAAGGCGACAAGCCCGGTAACGACCAGTCCCAAGGCCATCGTGCGATAGACACCAAGCATGTAACGGCGAAGACCGGCGTCGTAAGCGATCGCGCGCGGCGAGGCGCCACGCAAATCCGCGCGAGAGCTGTCAAAAGGTGTGTTCATCTGCATATCTCCAACAGATGTTGCAGCAACCGAGGCAGCATGTGCCGGTCCGGTCCTGCGCCTTCCTGACACGGTGCGGCAGCCGGTTGAAACGTACCGGTCTTTTGTAAAGCTCATCTGTAAAGCTCATCAGGCGCTGCACGGCGACCGCGCTCACGATCGGCAACCCGATCGCGCCACCCTGCCTCTGGAGCACTGAACCAAGCGAGATCATGGGCTGTCCGTCCCTGCCGACGTTTTCCTCTTCTCTTGGACGGTCCCGTAGCGAATCGGTCGCAATCGCCTGCTGATCTATATCACCTCGTCGCCGCATTTCCTGAGGCAATGTCTGACCGCGCGCCATGCGATTGTGCGCGCATCGGCATTCACATGGCTGAAGCGCCAGGAAGTGCGGGAAATGTCTTGATGGTCGAAAATCGCCTTCCTAGCTATGCCGAAAACGACCGTTCCCCGCGAACGGGAGGGTCGTCACATCATGATCTGCTTTGGAGGTAATGCATGCATTTCCGTCCCCTGCACGACCGTGTCGCCGTGCGTCGCATCGAAGCCGAGGAAAAGACGGCCGGCGGCATCATCATCCCGGATACTGCCAAGGAGAAGCCCCAGGAGGGCGAGGTCGTCGCCGTCGGGCCGGGCGCCCGCGACGAGACCGGCAAGCTGGTCGAGCTGTCCGTCAAGGCCGGCGACCGCGTCCTCTTCGGCAAATGGTCCGGCAGCGAGGTCAAGATCGACGGCGAGGAACTGCTCATCATGAAGGAGAGCGACATCCTCGGGATCGTCGAAACCGAAGCGTCGTCCAAATAGGGCGGCGCACCCACAGAAATCCACGCGAACATAGGAGGAAACGATACAATGGCTGCAAAGGAAGTCCGTTTCTCGACCGACGCGCGTGACCGCATGCTGCGGGGCGTGGACACGCTTGCAGACGCGGTCAAGGTGACGCTCGGGCCGAAGGGCCGCAACGTCGTGATCGACAAGAGCTTCGGCGCGCCGCGGATCACCAAGGACGGTGTCACGGTCGCCAAGGAGATCGAGCTCAAGGACAAGTTCGAGAACATGGGCGCGCAACTGATCCGAGAGGTCGCGTCCAAGACCAATGATCTCGCCGGCGACGGGACCACGACCGCGACCGTGCTCGCCCAGGCGATCGTCCGCGAGGGCGCCAAGGCGGTCGCCGCCGGCATGAACCCGATGGACCTGAAGCGCGGTATCGATCTCGCCGTCGGAGCCGTCGTCGACGATCTCAAGGCGCATGCGCGCCGGATCAGCGCGAACAGCGAAATCGCCCAGGTCGCCACGATCTCCGCAAACGGAGACACCGAGGTCGGCCAGATCCTTGCCGAGGCAATGGAAAAGGTCGGCAACGAAGGCGTCATCACCGTCGAGGAGGCAAAGAGCCTCGCGACCGAGCTCGAAGTCGTGGAGGGCATGCAGTTCGACCGCGGCTATCTCTCGCCCTATTTCATCACCAATCCCGAGAAGCTGCGGGTCGAGCTGGAAGATCCGTACATCCTGATCCACGAGAAGAAGCTCTCGAACCTGCAGGCGCTGGTGCCCCTGCTCGAAAAGGTAATCCAGTCGGGCCGCCCGCTGCTGATCATCGCGGAGGACGTCGAGGGCGACGCCCTGGCCACCCTGGTCGTCAACAAGCTGCGCGGCGGCCTCCAGGTCGCGGCCGTCAAGGCGCCGGGCTTCGGCGATCGGCGCAAGGCGATGCTCGAGGACATCGCCGTCCTCACCGGCGGCAATGTCGTCAGCGAGGACCTCGGCATCAAGCTCGAGAACGTCACCGTCAACATGCTCGGTCGCGCCAAGAAGGTGGTGATCGACAAGGACGACACGACGATCATCGATGGCGCCGGCCAGAAGTCGGACATCGACGGCCGCGCCGCCCAGATCCGCCAGCAGATCGAGACGACCACCTCCGATTATGATCGCGAGAAGCTGCAGGAGCGGCTCGCCAAGCTCGCCGGCGGCGTCGCGGTGATCCGTGTCGGCGGCGCCACCGAGGTCGAGGTGAAGGAGAAGAAGGACCGGGTGGACGATGCGCTTCACGCCACGCGCGCCGCGGTCGAGGAGGGCATCCTGCCCGGGGGCGGCATCCCGTTGCTGCGCGCGGTCAAGGCGCTGGAAAGCCTCTCCGCGGCCAACGACGACCAGAAAGCCGGCATCGAGATCGTCCGCCGCGCCCTGAAGGCGCCGGCGCGCCAGATCGTCGACAATGCCGGCGAGGACGGCGCCTACGTGGTCGGGAAGCTCGGCGAGGGATCGGACTACAACTGGGGCTTCAACGCTGCCACAGGCGAGTATGAAGATCTCGTCCGGGCCGGCGTGATCGACCCGGCCAAGGTCGTGCGCACTGCGCTCCAGGATGCGGCGTCGGTCTCGGGATTGCTGATCACGACCGAGGCGCTCATCGCGGAGCTGCCGAAGGACGAAAAGCCGGCACCGGTTCCCGCTATGGACTATTAAGGATTGGGGGCCGCAAGGCCCCCATCCGAACACCGAGTACCTTTCGTCTAGGCGGAGTCACCGGTCGCGCTTTTCGCCGACCGGATCTCGGCCAGTTTCGCGGCCAGTTCGTCTTGCCGAAAGGGCTTCATGAGGCGCGGAAACTCCGGAGTGATCTCGCTGCTCTCGGCATAGCCCGAGACGATCAGGACGGGCGTGCGGGCCCGCAGCGCGCTGCCGAGGGCCGCGCCCGACATCCCTGTCATCAGATGATCGGTGACCACGACGCTCGGGTTCATGCCGCTGTTCACCAGCGCCAGCGCGTCCTCCGCCGATTTCGCCTCGGTCACCTCATAGCCGATCGCGGAGAGCATCTGGCTGACGCTCGAACGGACGAGATCGTCATCGTCGACAAGAAGGGCGGTTCCCTCCTGGGGCAGCGTTCCCTCGACCTTTGGCGCCGCGCGCTGCGGGGTCTCCGTCGACACGGGAAGCAGGATGTCCACCCGGGTCCCGGCATCGGGAACGGTCGTGATCATGAGGGTTCCGCCGAGTTGCCGCGCAAGACCGTGCGCCATCGAAAGGCCAAGACCTGTTCCCTTGCCCGGCCCCTTTGTCGAAAAGAACGGCTCGACGGCTCGCGTGGCTGTCTCCTCATCCATGCCGATCCCGGTATCCGAGACCGCGAGGCTGATATAGCTGCCTGGCCACCCACACCGACGAGCATATCGAGCAGATCGCCGAGCTGATCGCCCCGCAGGGACGTTTTGCGCTCATCGACGACCCCAAGACGCTCGATGTCGTACCGTTCAAACGCAAGTCGGTGTCGACCCACTGGGAGTTTATGTTCACCCGGTCCATGTTCGAGACTGCTGATATGGAAACGCAGGGTCAGATCCTGTCGGCCATCGCCAGCCTCGTGGACGCCGGCGAGGTGCGCACCACCCTCACCGAACGGTTCTCGCCGCGAACCTCAAGCGCGCGCACCAGGCGCTTGAGAGCACTACCGCACGCGGCAAGATCGTCATCGAGGGTTGGCAGTGATGCGGTTCACGCTCACTCAACGTCCGCCGCCCCCGTGGCCCCCGCTGCACCAACTGAAAGGGAACAAGCCTCGGCGTTATCGATGCCAGCCATGTGCGGTTGTGGGCGTCGCTTTCGCTGGGTCACTGATATCTACAATCGTAAAAGACCGTGATGTTTCGAGATAGCAGACGCGGTCCGGCGTGGCGCGGGATCTGGATATCGAGGATGAACCCAGTCTCGAGGTGCAGGGGCACGACCTGCACATCGAGGGGAACGGGCGTGATGCCATCCTGAATGAGAGTCTGCAGCCGCAGCGCGGTCTTGTCCGGATCGCCCGCGAGCGGCCGGAAGCCGTCGAAGCGGCCGCCCTTTTCCTCGACGCCCACGATGATGCGGGCTGCGCCCCGGTTCAGAAAGGCTACGACATCGTCGAGCAGCCGGGACTTGGCCTCCGGCTTGTCGATGTTCACCTCACGCTTGAAATCGAGGTCTTGCCCTTCCTGCAGGCCGCCCTCGGCGAGTTGCGCGACCGTGAGCGAGTCAAGAACCCGCCGGCGGCGCTCCGGCTTGGATGGTTCGGTCACACTGATCCTGACCATCGCTCAACGGCTCTCCTGAAAGCGCCGCGCGAGGCGCGCCGACGCCCCGCTCTTGGCCGCGAGCCGCGCACCGTAGCGCATGACCGTCTTGGGGTCCCGCCAGCGATAGGCCTGCATGATCGCCGGCAGGCTCTCGCCGGCGGCGAAATTGTCCTGCGCCACGCCAACCCTGATCGAGTGGCTCGACACCGCTTTCACCCAGCGCTCGAGCTCCGCTTCGCTCATTCCTCCGAGCAGCTTCTTCTCGAAAGCGGCGCGGATCAGCCGGCGGTAAATCAATGTGATCGTGTTCGGGTGAAGAGCCCCCTCCCCCACCGACCGAACCCCTCCGTCGAAATAGGTCTCGACCCGCCGGAAAAGCGGCCCGGTCTTTATCCCTCCTGCCTGCCGCCACTCCTCGATCGCCTGCATGGTCGCCGGTGACAGATAGGCGAGCGCGCCGGCCCGTTCGCGGTCGGTCTTGCTCGTGCCTATGAACAGGGTTCCGGATCCATCGGGGTCGGGCCCCTCGATCGCCTCGCACAGGATCGCGACCAGCTCGGAGCGGCGGCAGCCGCTGTCGTACGCCACGCGCAGGAGCGCGCGATCGCGCGCGCCCAGCATGTCGCGCCGGGAGGCCTTGAGCAGATGGGCGAGACAGATTCCGGTCGCCGGGTCGTCGAGGTCGCTCACCTCACCCTTGAACCGGATACCCCGCGCCTGCCGCTGTCGCGTTCCCAGAAGCTTGCGCAAGCCCTTGAGCTCGAGCCGCACCAGCGGCGCCGCGGTTGGGTCCTCGAGCCCGGCCATGCGGTAGGCCCAGCCTATATTCACCAGATAGCGCTCGATCGTCGCGGGCGCCCGCCGCTTCAGCGGATTGCGCGGATCCTGTTCGACTCCCGACAGAGCCCGCAGATAGGCAGCGACCGCATCAGCGTCGGCCCGGGCGGTCGTCAGGCCACGCCGCCGGCACCACTGATCCCAGATTCTCAGGTCCGACAGGAAGGCGCGGATCGTGTTGACCGACCAGGCCCGGGCGGCGGCTGCGACCAACTGGGGGTCGGCAAGCCGCCGCGCCGGCGCGAGCGCCTCGACCTGCGCAACGACCTCGCTGATCGGCGCCGTCTCGGCACGAACCAGGCCAGGCTCAGCCATGGCTACGCGCGAAGCGCAGGGTCTCGTCGGTGCGAACGAGCTGCACGGCCCGCCAGGGGGCGGAGGCGGGCGCGTGCCGCGCCTTGATGGCACCGGCCCGCTCGAGATAGCAGATGGCGCTGTTCATCCGGCGCGGCTCCCATCCCAGCGTTTCGGCGAGCTGCCGGGTGTCGACGGCCCGCTCCTCGCCTGTCACCATCCGGTTGGCGAGCGTGCGCGCGTCCTCGCTTGGGCTGAAGGGCATGAACGCCTCGTCGAAGTCCACAAACAGCGCCGGTTGCGGGGCATAGTGCCCGCTGATGTTCATCTCGCGCAGGTAACCGGCGTCCTTGAGGTCGAGCAGCCCGATCCGCAGGTCATCGGCAGCGATGCCGAGAGCCGCCGGCAGATCGGCGAGGGTCACGATGGGGTCGACGGCCGTCGCGTTCGCGCTGGTCTCCACAATGTGCTTGCCGATCGCGATCGCGGCGGGGGACCAGCCTTCGAGCCCACTCGGAGCCTTCTGCACGTAACGCGGCGCGTCCCCGAGTGGTGGCTTGCGGCTCACACCATGCAGCCGGTCCACCAGGCCCTTGAGGTCCGCCTCACTGGCGGGATCGATCTTGAGGAACAGCATCGCCTGGAGGAAGGGCGAGAGCTTCGCGGGATCGAGGTCGACGACCAGCGGCACGAACCGGCTCTTGCCGCCGACCTGCTGGACGAGGCCGACGTCGATCTCCTTGGCCACCCATGGCTTGGTGATCGACGTCTCGGTCAACACCACGACGAAGTGGGTCATCGCGCCGAGGCCCTCCTCCATCTTCTGCCGCAGGCTGTCGCCGGGCTCGATCTCCCACTCGTCGAACCAGACGTCGACGCCGTTCGCCATGAGATACTCGGCGACTGGACGGACCCGGTCCTTGTCCTCGCTGGCGTGGGCCAGATAGATTTTCGGGTGCTTTGCCCCGTCGGCGGCATTCATGACCTGAACATCTCCCGGGTCGACACCCAGACGCTTTTCGAGAAGACGCGCGAAGGCGGGCGACCCGGTCGTGCGGATCGCAACCCTGTTCCCCGACAATCGATCGACGAACACATTGGCGTGACTACCAGTCTCGGGATCGACGATCGAGGCAGCGGCGCCCCTCGCCTTCTCCTCGAGCGCCTGCATCCCGAGCTCGATCGCCTTGGCTTCAATGTCCGCGGCAAACTTGCGGGCGTCGAACGGCCTTCCATTGTGGGTCAACTTGATCATCCGCTGTTGCGCTGAACGTAGCGGCGCAGCTGGACCAGATCCTCGTCGGCGAGTAGGATCCCCATCGTCGGATAGTCGTCCTGCAGCGACTTGCGCACGCGGCCGTCGTGAACGCATGGGATCAGCAGCGCGAAGGCGGGGTTGAAGCGGCGGCGCTCCCAGCCCGCGGCCTCCTCGAGCTTCCTGGCGTTCCCGCCCAGTTCGGGCTGGTCGAGCAGCAACCGGGCGAGCACGACCGAATCCTCGACCGGGTCGTGCCCGGTGATCGCCGGATCGCTGGCGATGAACAGCTCTACCGTTGTGCGCACGCGCGGCAGGTGCGGCCCCAGCACGCGCGAGAGCGTCACGAGCCCATCGGCTTCGAGCTCGGCCAGCGCCATCCCCAGCGTCTTGCGGCTCTCCTGCGGGAACGCCTCGAGCAGCTCGTCGCCAAAATGCGTCGGCAGGCCCTTGGGGCTATGCTCGGCCATATGGCGGCCGAGCCGCTGCGCAAGGTCACTCAGATGATCGTACACGCCGCGTCTTCCCTGTTGCGCCCCGGTGCGGAGGCCCGCCGGCGCACGAACAGCCAGCTCCTATTCCTTACCGGGATATAGAAGCTTCAACAATGGGGTGTTGATAAGGGTTCATTATCAACACTAGGCGTGACTCCACGCTATACTCAAAGGGCGATCTCGGGATATGCTTGGGGATGGCTCGCCGCTCTTCCGCGCTGACATCGCTGCCGTGGAGCGACGGTCTCGCCGCGGCGCTCGAGCAGGCGAGCGCCGCCGTCGGGCGGCTCGATGCGCGGACTTCCGCCACTTCGGGTGCTCGCGCGTGGCAATTGCGCGCCGCCTGGACCGGCTACGCCGCCGCGCTCCAGCTCCAGGGCCACGAGATCGACGAAATCGATGTTTTTTCGTGGGGCTGCGCCCTCCCCGTCCCCGGCCGGCCACGGATCGCGACGCTCGACGATCCCTTCGAAGGCTTCGCCAGATGGCAGGCCCAGTTCGCCGGAAACACCCGGCGCCACTGGCGCGAGGACCTGGGCGCGCGGGTCGAACCCGACCCGAGCTACGCCGGCCCCCGGCTGATCCGCGCGCTCGAGGCTCTGCGGCAGATCAGCATCGCCGAGAAATCGAAGTGCAGCATACGCACGGCGGCTGTGCAGCGCATCGGCATGGGTCCAGAAAGCGCGGCTTAGCTCTATACTGGGTGCGATCTCGGGTGCAGTCATTCTCTTTCGCCGGAAAACCGGTGAAGGGGCCGTTCCTGGTAATGATCGTCGCAGGCGAGTATCCGGAAGCGCACGGCTACGCACCATTGCGCGCATTTGCCCAACCGATTTATTCGGGCCGTCGCTTCATCCCGGTCAATTCCGAGTTCGAGCGAGACGTTCTGCGCGCGCTTCTGGAAGCGAGGCGCGAGCTAGCCGAGGAGGGCCTTGATATCTTTGTCGAGAAGCCCGTCTTTGATCACCTCACTCCCGCCGGCCCCTGCCGCCCCGACTTCCTGATCGAAGCGCGTTCAGGCACGACCGGCGAGATCAGGCAATGGATCTTGGAGGTGCTGGAGTTCGGCGAGCCCGAGGTCCACCAACGCGAAAGGCTTCGGCGAGTAGCGCCACTGTTGACTGTCACCCCGGCCGACCGCAACGCGGCGCACCTGGTAGCCCGACTCTCAGACGCCTTCGCCCTTTAAACGATCAGCTCCACCTCAACGTGAATCCGAACGAACTGACGATCGCGAGCGTCACGGGCGTCGAAAGCAGATAAAGCTTCTGCCACCGCCACCAGGATTTGGGGAGGAACAGCGCCACATCCTTGGCGCTGCGAAGCTGCGCCCAGGCCTTCTCGCGCCAGAGGCGACAGGCGAGAACAAGGATCGCCAAGGCCATTGCGATCGCGCAGCACAGAGCGGTCGCAGTATAAAGCGCCATCCAGTTGATCATTTCAGCATCGCTCAGATGCGCCATGGTCTACCCCATCGCTGCCAAACGAAGTCTCGCCTGTTCAACTGCGTTCCAACCCGCCGCGCGACTTATCACTTTTCTTTATCATCATGCTTCTCCGGTTTCTGCCGGTCCGCTAGCCTGACGCGCTTGACCGACGCCGCTTCGGCCAACGCATGCAAAGAAGCACGGCCCCGCCAAGCCAAAGTCCGAGGCCGCCGAGCGCAAACCCTAGAAGCCATGGCGTGTTGAAGTCCTCGTGATTCTTCCAATCCATGATGTGAAGGCTCCAGAAGAAGTCATAAAGCCGCCACGTGCCTGTCCTCACCGCCGCAATCCGGCCGGTATCGGCCGCCACGAAGATCCGAGTGGAGTCCGGATCGGCGAACGTCACACGCCAGGCGGGAAGCGTGCCGCGATATTCGGGACTGGCGCGATCGATCAGTTCCACGTTCACACTTGGGTGATCGTTGCTCCGCCAGGCGGCCCTCGCTACCGCTTGGGCTTGCGCCGCAGTTGGGGCGGGCAACAGTGCGCCCGTTCTCGCGTCGAACAGCCGCGTCCCTCGGGCCGTTGTCGCCTCAGCGACCGGGCGGCCAAGCCACATGCGATAGCTCACGGTCTCGATCCGCGTCCCGGTCGCCGCGACGATCACTGATGGTGGGACGAGCGCCACGCCGCGAGGCAAGGGCGCCACGGCTTTGCGGTCCACAAGGTGATCGCCATGCACTCGATCGATGGGCAAGAAGCTCATCAACGCGCCGCTCGCGAACCACAAAAGAAGCTGCGCGCCGACAATGATCGCGAGCCACTTGTGAGTGCGGCTCGCGAGAAGGTGCAGCCGAAGTTTGGTGCTTCTCAGGGTCGAATCTCCATCCTTGCGTGTCTCATTTCGTGCCTGCCAGATTCTTCATCATCCCGCGTGGCCGACAGGTGCGCCCGCGACCAGCGCTTGTACGGCTCAGCCGTCATCCCCGAGAGTTAGCGCACGAACGCCACCGTGTCCCAGACAGGGGATCCGGTGCGTCTTGCCCCCCGCCGGCTCGGCCGTCAGCTTACACCATGCTTGATAATCCAGGGCTGCTGAGCGGGCGTGAGGCGTTGCGCCACCCCTCGCCAGTTCGGGGCTTGCCGTTAAGGGCCTTGGCTCACCTCCGATTCCTCCGCGCCGGGGCGATAGATGACAGCCGCTGCACATCTCTCCGTAGAGGCCGACACCGACTGACACCCGTTGCGCCGACGCAAAATCCGGCCGCGCCCTTGGCAATCAGCCCGCTGGCACGGCGGTCGAACAGGTCAGTTGCTTGTCCGGCTTACAGATAGCGCCCGATCGCACTGCCCGGGCTCGGTCACGTCCTGAACTTCGGTGACGTTCAGGACGTGGCTGCGATCTCGATCGGTGGGCGGCCCAGCTTTTCGAGGGCGATCGCGTGACGGGCTAACCAACGACGGGATCTTTGACCCACCCCAAGGCATCGTGCAGCTCTGATATGTCGGCGTCGATGATCGCGTACAGGTCTTTATCTTCCTCGCGA
Source organism: Sphingomonas sp. JUb134 (assembly GCF_004341505.2). Classification (NCBI taxonomy): domain Bacteria; kingdom Pseudomonadati; phylum Pseudomonadota; class Alphaproteobacteria; order Sphingomonadales; family Sphingomonadaceae; genus Sphingomonas; species Sphingomonas sp. JUb134. Next base: position 307,255 of record NZ_SLYP02000002.1, on the reverse strand, counting down.
AAGAACATGCGCGCCTTCGCTTCGTCTTCGGCAGGGGGAAGCATCGCTCCCAGGCGCTCCGGCCATTTCGCGTCTATGAATCTCATGAGCCGCTTCCAGGCCGCGGATCGGGTCTGATGGAGGCTCAGGACGGGAACGCCGTTTACTACAATCGCAAGGATCGTCACCTGCATGGTCACATACGCCCCCTCGATTTCGTCATGTTCGTGATGATCTTGCGGAGGAGGACAACGTCTAACCTCCTGGCAGCATGTTGTCGTGTTCTCGAGAACCCTCGCTAACCGGCCCGTCCGTCTGATGGCCTGCCATTCGAGCATTTCCTGTGAAGGCCAGTCCTGCAATCTCCCGCTTCCAACGCAAGCTGGGGAAGAAGGCGGGAACATGGGCCATGTACTGGCGGTAGCTATCGCCGTAGGTCGCGAGCGCGTATCTCTCCTCATGCTTAGCCAAACGAATGTACATCACCACCAGCACCGGAAACATGGCAAGCGTCAGAAGCGTCGGCCATTGTAGCAAGAAACCGAGCATGACGAGGATGAACCCTACGTATTGAGGGTGCCGCACCCGGGCGTAGACCCCCGTCATTGCCAATTCGTTTTTGCGCTGACTCGTGTGAAGCGCCGTCCACGCGATCGAGATTAGCCAAAAGCCTACACCAATCAGCACAAAGCTGGCGATGTGGAACGGGCCGAAATGCGGATTGATGCGCCAGCCGAACATCATTTCCAGGATGTGGCCAGCATCGTGGCTCCACCAGTCGACGCCGGGGAAATGCGACTGGAGCCACCCCGACAGCAGGAAGATGGTGAGCGGGAAGCCATACATTTCGGCGAAGAGCGCGACGATGAACGCACTGAACGCGCCGAAGCTGCGCCAGTCGCGCCGCGTTGCCGGCTTGAAGAAGCTGAACGCAAAGAGGATGAAAACGGCGGCATTGACCAGCGCGAGCCCCCACAGACCATAGCCATAGTCGGCGTGCGTCATCGCGACTCTCCTTCGATGCGGCCGTTGGGATTGGCCGGCAAGCCGGCGGGTGCCTGGCCGGGCTCATGGCCATGCTGATGCCCACCTTGGCCGTGGTGCATGAACAGGTGCATGAGCGGGCAGGCGAGCAGGATGAGATAGGGCAGCACACCCAGGAAGTGCGCGGTATGCTCGGTAATGAGGAAGAAGCTGGCGACGAGCAGGAAGCCGATCAGAACGATCTTGCCGCGCTTGCGCATGCGATGGTCATGTTCGCCCATATGCCGTTCTCTTCTAGTCAACCTCCAGCCTGCATAGGCTCGAGTCCAAGGAGCAAGGTATAAGTAGAGAGCGAAGTCCGAAGGGCATCGCGCAAGCATGGGTAAGGTGATCGATCGGATCGGCCACCGGTGTTCGCGCGACGCAACTGTCGGGAGCAGCAGTCGTGCTGCGGCTTTTGCGTATAGGCGTGCGGCGTCCGCGAATCAAAGCTGCGCTCACGAACATAATCGTGAGAGGCAGGCCCGCGTCCATGCACAAGAGAAAGAAACGGCACCATTCCCGCAACCAGTCCGGCGTGACCGTCCTCGAGCGCGAAGCAAGGATCGATCTGGCTAAGCGCCCGGCCGATGGTCTCGGCGTCGCCTTTCTCGGCGCATCGGGAACGGTCACAGGGTCGCGTTATCTGGTGGACGATGGTGAAACTCAGATCGTTGTCGATTCCGGCCTGTTTCAAGGACCCAGGGATCTGCGCCGCCTTAATTGGGCGCCAATTCCACCCGAAGTCGCCGATGTCGGCCAAGTCCTGCTGACCCACGCTCATCTCGATCACTCGGGCGCGCTACCGCGCATGGCGCGCCTGGGCTGGGACGGTACCGTCCTTGCCACCCGGGCGACCGCGGCCCTGTGCGAGCTCCTTCTTCCCGACAGCGGTCATCTGCAGGAAAAGGATGCGGAGTTCGCCAACCGGCACGGCTTCTCCAGGCACCAGCCGGCGCTGCCGCTCTACACCCAGGCTGACGCGCGTCTGGCATTGCAGCTCTTCCGGCCGATCGAGTTCGGAGCGTGGCATGCAGTCACGGACGGCATCAGGGTGCGCTATCATCGCGCCGGCCACATCCTCGGCGCGGCGTCGATCGAGATCGACTGGAAGGGGCGGACAATCCTCTTCTCAGGCGACATCGGCCGTTACGGCGATTCGGTGATGAAAGATCCCGAGCCGCCCGCGCGCGCCGACTATGTCCTGGTGGAATCGACCTATGGCGATCGGCGCCACGAGCAGGTCGATCCGACAAAGACGCTTGGAGATCATGTCGAACGATGCGTCGAGAGAGGAGGGACGGTGGTGATCCCGGCCTTCGCCGTGGGACGGGTCCAGTCGCTTCTCTATCATTTCTCGCGTCTGCGCGCGCAGGGACGCCTCCGCGACATCCCGATCTTCCTCGACAGCCCGATGGCGATCAACGCGAGCGGGCTGATGTGCGATTTCATGGACGAGCATCGCCTGGCCCGCGCCGAGTGCGAAGCGGCGTGCAGCGTCGCGCACTATGTGCGCGAAGTGGAGGAATCCAAGGAACTCACCGCCAACCCCGCCCCAAAGGTCATCATCTCGGCCAGCGGAATGGCAACGGGCGGCCGCGTGCTCCACCATCTCAAGCGCTTCGCGCCGGATGGGAAGAACCTCATCCTCTTCTCGGGCTTCCAGGCGGCGGGCACCCGCGGCGCCGCCATGATCGGCGGCGCCCGGACGATCAAGATCCACGGCGAGTATATCCCGGTCGAAGCCGAGGTCGCCAACCTGACGATGCTCTCGGCGCATGCCGACAGCGACGAGCTCATGCGCTGGCTCGGCTCGCTGCACGAGGCCCCGCGCCACGTCTATGTCACCCATGGCGAGCCGACCGGCGCCCACGTCCTGGCGAAGCGTGTCTCGGAGGAACTGGGCTGGGCATGCAGCGTACCGGCGCTGGGTAGCTGGGGCATGCTCGCGTGAAGCCCGGGATCATCGAGAACGCCGAAGCAGAGTCTGTCGCGACGACGCTGCGGGCACGCCGCATCGGCCTGTCGGGTGCCGGTAGCGATCTGATCGCGGTCATGCGCCACGACTGTCCCGTCTGCCGCTCGGAAGGTCTTGCGTCCCGCGCGCAGGTCGCGCTGCGCGCCGGCGGGCGGGAAATCGTCGTCTCGCTGCTGCACAGTTCCGCGGAGGCTCCAGCGCCCGGCGAGATCGGCCTCTCGGAATCCGCATGGCAGCGGCTCGGCGTCAGCGAGGGCGATCCGGTCGAGATCGCGCACGCCCAGCCTCTCGCCTCGCTCGCCGAAGTGCGTCGGCGTATCTATGGCAATCGTCTCAGTGACGGGGCTTTTTCAGCGATCATCACCGACATCGCCGAGCGACGCTATAGCGATGTCCATCTCTCGGCATTCGTCACGGCCTGCTCGGCGGTCCCGCTCGATACGGACGAAACGATCAGCCTGACCAGGGCGATGGTCGATGTCGGCGAGCGATTGCAGTGGCCCGGAACGGTCATCGTCGACAAGCATAGCGTCGGTGGATTGCCGGGCAATCGCACCACGCCGATCATCGTCTCGATCATGGCCGCGGAGGGCCTGATCATGCCCAAGACATCGTCGCGGGCGATCACCTCGCCGGCCGGCACGGCGGACACGATGGAGGTGCTGGCACCTGTCGACCTCGACGTTTCCGCAATCCGCAAGGTGGTCGAGCGCGAAGGCGGCTGCATCGCCTGGGGCGGCGCCGTCAATCTCAGCCCTGCCGACGACGTGATCATCGGCGTGGAGCGCGTGCTCGATATCGATGCCGTCGGGCAGATGGTCGCCTCGGTGCTGTCCAAGAAAGTCGCGGCCGGTGCGACCCATCTGGTCATCGACATCCCGGTCGGGCCGACCGCCAAGGTCCGCGGAGCCGCTGCCGCCGACACCCTCGAGCGCGCGCTGAGCTCGGTCGCCCAAGCCTTCGGGCTTCGCACGCGCGTGATGCGCGGCCCCGGCGCGGAGCCGATCGGACGGGGCATCGGTCCGGCGCTCGAGGCGCAGGATATCCTTGCCGTGCTCCAGGGGCAGCCTGGCGCCGAGGATCTCGCCCACCGGGCCTGCGAGCTGGCGGGAGGACTGCTTGAGCTCGCGGACGCGGCCCCGGCCGGCGAAGGCTATGCGCGTGCGCGGGCGTGCCTCGAAAGCGGCCGGGCCTGGGCCAAGTTCCAACGTATCTGCGAAGCGCAGGGCGGCATGCGGGCTCCACCGGTCGCCCGGTTCCAACAGGATATGATCGCTCCCTATAGCGGCCGCCTGGTGAGTATCGACAATCGCAAGCTCGCGACGGTCGCGAAGCTTGCCGGCGCGCCGATGGCCAAGGCCGCCGGCGTCGCGCTGCAGTGTCGGCTGAACCAGATGGTGGATGCCGGGGCTCCCTTGAGCACCATTCATGCCGAGAGCCCGGGCGAGCTCGATTATGCGGCGGCCTATGCGGTGAGCGACGGGCCGATCTTCGGGATTGAAGCGCTATGAACCGTCCCGTGCTGTTCGCGCTGTCTGGCAGCGAGGCCCTGGCACAGCCGCTATCCGCCGCACTCGATGCAGAGGTCGGCACGATCGAGCATCGTCAGTTTCCCGACGGGGAAACCTATCTCAGGGTCGTAAGCGACATCAGCGACCGCGACGTCATCCTGCTGTGCAGTCTCGATCATCCGGACGCCAAGCTGTTGCCGCTGCTGTTCGCAGCCGACACCGCGCGCGATCTGGGCGCTCGCAGGATCGGGCTCGTCGCCCCCTACCTCGCTTACATGCGCCAGGACATACGCTTCCATGCCGGCGAGGCGGTGACGTCGCGAACCTTTGCCGCGATTCTGTCCCGCCATCTCGACTGGCTGGTGACGGTCGATCCGCATCTCCATCGCTATCATGCGTTGTCGGAAATCTACCGCATCCCGACCCAGGTTGTTCATGCCGCGCCACTTCTGGCCTCGTGGATCAAGCGCAATGTCGCTCGTCCGCTGATCATCGGTCCGGACCTGGAAAGCGAACAGTGGGTCTCGCAGGTGGCGGCCGATGCCGATGCTCCGTTTCTCGTGTGCGAGAAAATCCGGTCCGGCGACCGTGACGTCACCATCTCGATTCCGAATGCCCCAGCGTTTCTCGATCGCCAGCCGGTGCTGGTCGACGATATCGCCTCATCCGGCCGGACCCTCGCCGAGGCGGCGCGCCAGCTGGTCGGCATGGGGTTCGCGCGACCGGATTGCGTGGTCGTGCATCCGCTTTTCGCCGGCGATGCAGCGCAAGTCCTGGGTGGGCTCGTCGAGAGGATCGTCAGCACGAACGCTGTTGCGCATACCTCTAATGATATCGACGTGATGCCGGCGATTGCGGAGGCCGTTCGTCACGGAATTTGAACGGTGCGCTGCGCGTCAGTTCTTCAGTACTCAATGCTCAATGCACGATGAAAACGAACGCCCGGCAAACGCCGGGCGCATTCCCATCCATTGACCCTACACGAGCCCGAACCAATCTTCCGGGAACTTCGCTTTCGGAGAAAGTCGCGGCAGGAAAGGAGGATATGTCATGTCGCACACACGCTCTTTCCTTGATCCCTTCATCGTTGCTCGGACCCGCAGCTTGAGCCCGAAGTGAAGCCCGCCATCCTTGCATCCTGGGCGTCCGATCGCTCCGCCGTCGAGGGCCAACCGGCCCTCCGTCGCCCGCCAGCATCCCGGTGCCGGTCGACGATGTGATGGCAGCGCTGCGCTGGCTCGATCGCGCTGAGCGCGGCGCGGGCCTGGCATCCTTGGTTCGTCAGGAACAACCCGGTATCGGTGCCATCCTCGCCGGGAATATCGAAACTGCGACACGGAAGGCGGGCGATCTCTGCGATGATCAGCCTTCGATCTCAAAACCCTATGATCACCGGTTCGTGCTGAATCGGATTCGCCGTGCCGTAGCGGCGCGCGAGCGGAGCTGCGATCCGCCCCGGACATCGGCGTTACGGCGCGCTGCTGACACAGAATAGCGATTATCAGCTTCTTGCCATGACAACATGACGCGTCGAGCTTAGGAGCAACCAGCGCGCTCATCCCCCAAGAGGCGTGCCCACTCCCGGCGGCAGCGTCTTGCGGCGCCTTGCCGCCGGGAGACCAGAGGGAGCGCCGCCCCGTTCGCAAGAGCGGTCATCTCGCAAAGTTCGGCACATGATGCCGGGTCGCTTACCCCCCTCTCGCCGAGCACCTGCCTTGCCTGTTGTGATGCGGCGGTATTTCGGCCTTGACCTTGGACCATGGTCCTACCCGTAGAAGGTCTCCCCTTTGAAGCTGTGCCCGCTGGGGTGCGCAGCAATGCCAACACGTCCGGGGGGCCATGGAGAGCAAGCGCGTCGTTCATGTCATTGATGACGAAGAAACAATCAGGAAAGCTGTAGGATTCACATTAAGGACAGCGGGATTTGCCGTCGAGACCTATGGCTCGGGAGTCGACTTTCTGAAAATTGCAGATGAAGCTGAAAGAGGTAGCATCGTTCTCGACATGCACATGCCGGACATGAACGGTCTACAGGTTCAGGCAGCGCTGACGCAGATGGATATAAGCATGCCAGTCGTGATGCTGACCGGCAACGGAGACATTGCGCTTGCTGTCCAAGCGATGAAGGCGGGTGCTGTCGATTTCCTGGCCAAACCTATCGAACGGGCGCTGCTGCTCGATGCGATAGACCGAGCGTTCGCGCGCATCGACACGGCCGAGGGGCGCGCTCTCGAAGAAGCCGAGGCATGCCGACAGGTCGATCTACTGACACCGCGCGAACGGGATGTTCTCGAAGGCCTTGCGCAAGGCCTTCCGAACAAGACCATCGCCTATGATCTGGGCATTTCTTCACGGACGGTCGAAGTCCATCGCGCGAGCATCATGTCCAAGCTTGGAGTCCGTACCCTTGCCGAAACCTTGCGGATCGCCTTTGCGGCTGGAATGGGAAGGCCGCTGTAGGTAAAGGCGGCCAGGGCTGCTGCGGTTGAATCTCTGCGTGTCACCTGATGGCGCGGACATAGTGCCTGCCGGGATGCATCGACGTTGTTCATCAGCTTTTGGCGGAATTTTCGTGAGCCCAGGCGAAGGGTCGCGCTTGATTGCTATCGCGAAAGGAGATGAAACTCTTCCAACAGCTGGGCGATCTCTGTGCCTTCAAGCTTCTTCATCAACAGCTTGCGCAGGAAGGACGGGCCGGGAATGTCGATCCCTTTGCCATCCCTGAGCGGCCCGATTGTGGCCAGAAGCGTGCGGATATCATAGG
>NZ_SLYP02000001.1:3322500-3436294 GCF_004341505.2 Sphingomonas sp. JUb134 | reverse complement strand
AACTGACGCAGGACGAGATCGAAAAGGGCCAGGCCGATCCGAACTATCGCCTCAAGATCCAGAAGGGTCCCGAGCAGGTCCGCCGCACCAAGGGGCCGCGTTACACCCCGGTGTCGAAGCGCCAGGACAAGCCGGACGGCATCGCCTGGATCATCCGCAACCATCCGGAGATCTCGGACGGCGCGATCGGCAAGCTGATCGGCACCACCCGCACCACCATCGCCGCGATCCGCGACCGTACGCACTGGAACATCGGCAACATCGTGCCGAAGGATCCGGTCACGCTCGGCCTGTGCTCGCAGCGGGAGCTCGATGCACTGGTGACCAAGGCCGCCAAGGCCGCGGGCATGGAAGCACCGACCGACACGCGCTTGGAGGGCGACCGCGAGGCACTGCTGGAGCAGCTGCGCAACGAGCGGCAGCAGGCGGTGCGCGATGCCGAGGCACTGGCGAACGGCGAGACTGCCGAGCCTGCCCCGGCCTTCATTGATCCGTTCAAGCGCTGATCGCCAACGTTCCCGTCCCTCCGCGCTTGCGGGGGACGGGCTCGGCGGGCCCGAGGCCCTGCCGCTTCTGCTGAGGCAGAAAGCCGATTAGCTTCTCCCCGTCCGACTCGGGGATAACTGGCATGACCGACCTTCGCGAGCGCGCTGTCGCGCTCTACGACGCCTTCACCCACGAGCACCGCGATCGTCGCGCCTTCATGCGGGAGATGGTCGCCCTCACGGGCTCCGCCGTCGCTGCCGAGGCGCTGGTCGCAGCGATCGCGGCGTCTCCTGCCGCAGCGCAGCAGGTCCAGCCCGACGATCCTCGCCTTCGTACTGCCACGCGCAAAGGGGTCGAGGCGGGTAAGCCGGCCGCAGCCTATTTCGCGGCACCCCGAGAGGCCGGCGGTCGCAAGCTCGGTACGGTGTTGGTCATCCACGAGAACCGGGGCCTGACAGAGCATATTCGCGACGTGGCAAGGCGCGCGGCGCTGAGCGGGTTCCGAGCCGTCGCGCTCGACCTGCTGGCGCCGCAGGGCGGCACGCCTGCCGACGAGGACCGCGCACGCGAGATGATCGCCAGCATCGACATGGACTTGGCCCTTCGTCAGGCAGTCGCCACCATCGATCGTGCGGCGCGGCAGCGGGGCGGCTCCGGAAAGGTGGGCGCGGTCGGCTTTTGCTGGGGCGGCGCCTTCGTCAATCGCCTGGCGATCGCCGCCGGACCTGCGCTCAGCGCAGGCGTGGCATATTACGGACCTGCGCCCGCCCCTTCCGAGGCGACGAAGGTCCAGACGCCGCTGTTGCTACACTATGCGGGCAAGGACCAGCGCGTGAACGCAACGGGCCTGCCTTGGGCAAAGGCGCTGGAGGCGGCAGGAAAGCAGGTCGAGACCCACGTCTATCCGGACGTCGATCACGCCTTCAACAACGACACGTCGGCACAACGATATGATCCCGCGGCGGCAAAGCTCGCCTGGGAGCGGACTACGCGCTTCTTGCATGCCCGGATCGACGGCTAGGCCGCCGAAGCCGGCGATCAGCCGATCGAGGCTGCAATCCGCTGTTCGAGTGTGCCGCAGCGCGCGGGGAGGGCCGCCAACACGGTGCTCCGCTCCTCGGCCGACATCGCCGTCCAGTTGGCGATCTCTTCGCGCGTGCGGCCGCAGCCGAAACACCAGCCGCTCTCGAGGTCGAGCGTGCACACCAGGACGCACGGGCTTTCGACCGCGACCGGCGCAACATAGTCGATGAAATCGTCCACGCGGCCTTGCCCGATCAGGCGGTGAGTCGAACGTCCAGAAAAGCCGGGATGGGGCCGTTCCAGCCGCCATCGTCCGCCACCGCATCCTCGGCCTCGCGGCGACGGCGCGGTTCTTCATGGCGGGGCGCCCGTTCCTCCCGGGTGCGGCGAGGTTCTTCGGACCGCGGGGTGCGATCCTCGCGGCTGCGGCGATCGCGTGAACGATCGGCCCGCGGTGCCCGTGGCTCCGGCGTAGCTTCCGCTTCCGCAGCCGGCACGCCGCCCAGATCGAGCACCTCGATCTTCTGGCCGGTCAGCTTCTCGATGTTGGCGATGTTCTCGGCATCGTCGGGCGTGACGAACGTATAAGCCGTGCCCGTCGCGCCACCGCGGCCGGTGCGGCCGATGCGGTGGACATAGTCGTCCGGATGCCAGGGCGCGTCATAGTTGAAGACGTGGCTGACACCCTTCACGTCCAGGCCGCGCGCGGCGACGTCTGACGCGACCAGGATGTTGACCTCGCCGTTCTTGAACCGGTCCAGCTCGGCGATACGCGCCGACTGTTCCATGTCGCCGTGGATCTCGGCCGAACGGAAACCCGCGCGCTGCAGGCTCTTGTTGAGCTCGCGCACGGTCGTCTTGCGGTTGGAAAAGATGATCGCGGTGCGGACCTCGTCCGAGGACAGGAGCCGGCGCAGCACGTCGCGCTTCTTGGCCGCACTGACATGGACCACCCGCTGGGTGATGTTGGTGTTGGTGGTCGCCGGTCGCGCGACCTCGATGGTCTTGGGGTTCTCAAGGAACTTGTCCGCCAGCTTCTTGATCGGCGGCGGCATGGTGGCCGAGAACAGCAGCGTCTGCCGCTGCTTGGGAAGCTTGGTGCAGATTTCCTCGATGTCGGGGATGAACCCCATGTCGAGCATGCGGTCGGCTTCGTCGATCACCAGGAGATTGCAGCCGGTGAGCAGGATCTTGCCCCGGCTGAACAGGTCCATCAACCGCCCCGGGGTCGCGATCAGCACGTCGACGCCCTTTTCGAGCGCCGCCAGCTGGTCCCCCATCGATACGCCGCCGATCAGCAACGCCATCGACAGCTTGTGGCCAGCGCCGTACTTCTCGAAGTTCTCGGCAACCTGGGCCGCGAGTTCGCGGGTGGGCTCCAGGATCAGCGAGCGCGGCATGCGCGCGCGGCTGCGACCCTGCGCCAGAATGTCGATCATCGGCAGCACGAAAGCGGCCGTCTTGCCGGTGCCGGTCTGGGCGATGCCGATCAGGTCGCGCATCATCAACACAGACGGAATCGCGCTCGCCTGGATCGGCGTCGGCTCCGTATAGCCCGCCTCCGTTACGGCGTGCAGCAGTTCATCGGAAAGACCGAGATCGGCAAAGTTCATGGGGTTTCCGGAAAACGGCACCGTCGCGGCACCGGAATGCAGGTCCGCGCCTTGCGGATTTCTGCCGGATTGTCAAGCAGAACGCGCCTCAGCGGCCGGGAACGAGCATTCGGAAAGACGAGATGCGGCACTGCCCCCCAGAGCGGGAGCGAATCGTATCGCGCGACGCGCACACCATCCCGTCCGCGGTCGGCTTGAGGTAGAAGCCCGAGTAGAAGTCGAGCGTCGGGCAATCCTCCTCCAGGCGCGCCCGCAGCCGCTTCCCGCCGGTCAGCATCAGGTCGACGCTGTCGGTGCGGGTGATCGACACCGCCGCCAGATTGGCGACGGGCACACAGCGGTCGGTGCGTTTCTCCACCCAGTTGATCGCCGGCAGCGCACGCGAACTGGAGGCGGGGGTGACTTCCATGCGCGGCACCCGCACGATGATTCGCTGGATGCGCACCTCCCTGTGCACGACCGTGCCGGCCGGAACGCTCACGCGCTGCTGGGCCCCGGCCATGGGGGCCGCGAGCGTCAGCAGCAGAAGCACGGGGACAGGCTTCGGTACGGGCATGGGGCTCTCTTCTCAGCCCCTGGGTTTTAACCGGTGATGAACTGGCGGCAAGCCTCTCGGCCGTGTAGCGCGACGGGATGACCGCACAGACCCGCCTGATCCATGCCATTCGGGAAGCGCTAGGCGAGTGCAGCCTCACCACCGACGCCGACCAGATCGCGCCCTTTCTCACCGATTGGCGCGGGCGCTTCCATGGCGCGGCCGCCGCGATGCTGCTGCCGACCTCCACCGCCGAGGTGGCCACCATGGTTCGCCTGGCGGTTGAGCATCGGGTGCCGCTGGTCGCACAGGGCGGCAACACATCGATGGTGGGCGGCGCGACGCCGCCTGCGGACGGATCGGCGCTGCTGCTGTCTACTCGCCGCCTCGATCGCATTCGACGCCTCGACGCTGGGGCTGCACTCGCGGTGGCCGAGGCAGGCGTGATCCTGCAGAACCTTCATGAGGCCGCTGCGGAAGCCGGCTGCCGCTTTCCGCTCACCCTGGGCTCGCGCGGGACGGCGACGATCGGCGGCCTGATCTCGACAAACGCAGGCGGTACCCAGGTGCTGCGCTGGGGGACGATGCGGCGGCTCGTGGCCGGGGTGGAGGCAGTGCTGCCCGATGGCAGCATCCACGATGGGCTCACGCCGCTGCCCAAGGACAATCGCGGCTACGACATCGACCAACTGCTCGTCGGCGCCGAAGGCACGCTGGGGATCATCACCGCCGCGACATTGCGCCTTGCCCCCGCGATCCTTGGCCGCGCTGTCGCCTGGGTGGGCATCGCCGACCCGGAGGCGGGGCTGGCGCTCCTGCGACGGATGCGAGGGGCGACCGATGCGATCGAGAGCTTCGAGATCATCCCCGGCGACACGCTGGAGCGCGCAGTGCAGTATCTGCCGGACGCGCGGTCGCCGCTCAGCGGCACCCACCCATGGCACCTGTTGATCGAGGCGGTCGCTGCGACCCCGGAGGCCGAGGCGCCGGATGCCCTGCTCGCGCGACTGCTCGGCGACGCGCTGGACGCCGGTCTCGTTGCCGACGCGGTGATCGCCACATCAGAGGCGCAGGCGGAGGCGTTCTGGCGGCTGCGAGACTCGCTCTCGGCAGCAGAGCGCGCCGCAGGCCCGGCGGTACAGCACGACATCTCCGTGCCGGTGAACCGGATGCCGCGCTTCATGGTCGAGGCGGCAGCGGCGGCAGAGGCGCGCTTTCCCGGCACCCACGCCACCGCCTTCGGACACTTGGGCGACGGCAACGTCCACTTTCATGTGCGGGCGCCTGCGGGCGTCGATCCGGCACGCTGGATCGCGGAGGAGGCGCCCGGCATCACCACCTTCGTTCACGACCTGGTGGTTGCCGCCGGCGGCTCGATCTCGGCCGAGCACGGCATCGGCCAGATGAAGCGCGACGAACTGGCCCGTCTCGGCTCGCCCGCCCGCCTGGCGGCGCTGCGGGGGATCAAGCAGGGGCTCGACCCGATGAACCTGTTCAATCCCGGCAAACTGGTGACGCTTGCGCCCGTCGACGGGGCGAAATAGACGCGCAAGCTGGGTTCCAGGAGATCAAGAATGGCCACGGCGCCGAAGAACAACGGGCTTCCTCTGTTTTACAACCAGCTCGAACCGCTTTCGAGCCAGCAGCACGCCAACTACAAGGTTCGCGTTGCGGATCGTGCGCCGTTCCTGGTCAACGAGCATGCCGTGCCGGTCACCGTCGAAGAATTCCCGCTGGTGCAGCGTCGCATGCCGATCGTCTTCTCGGTGGGCGAGGATCCCGTTCCGCTCGCGCTGATGGGCCTGAACGAGGGCGTCAACACCTTCATCGACGCCGACGGCCGGCTGATCGACCCGGAAGTGTACGTCCCGGCCTATGTCCGCCGCTATCCGTACATGCTCGCCCGCCTGCGTCCGGACAGCGAGGACCTGTCGCTGTGCTTCGATCCGACCGCGGACACGATCGGCGCGTTCGAGGACGGCGAGGCGCTGTTCGACGGCACCGAGCCGAGCGAGACCACCAAGCAGATCCTGCAGTTCAACGAGCAGTTCGAGCAGGCCGGCCAGCGCACCGCGATGTTCATGAAGGAGGTCAAGGACCTGGGCCTTCTGATCGACGGTGAAGTCTCGATCCAGCCGGACGGCGCCGAGCAGCCGTTCATCTACCGTGGTTTCCAGATGGTCGACGAAAAGAAGCTCAACGAGCTTCGTGGCGACCAGCTGCGCAAGATCCAGCAGAACGGCATGCTGCCGCTGCTCTATGCGCACATCTTCTCGCTGTCGCTGATGCGGGACCTGTTCGCGCGTCAAGTGCGCGCGGGCATGATCGCGCCCCAGCCGACCGCCTGATCGGACGTCCCGCCGGGTCAAGCCCGGCGAGACGCAGTACGAATCGCAAGCGCCGTCCGTCTTCCCGATGGGCGGCGTTTCGTCGTGCGCGTCAGGCAATGCATCGCAAGTGTCGGCAAACGCTTGAACCTTTGCGCTTGATATCTATATTCTCTGGTACGCGGTCTCGTGTTCCCCCCTTTCGCGGGATCGTGTGACACGCTTTCAGCGTGTCTCCTCCCTGAACCTAGGCCACCTCGTGCTTCGTGCACGGGGTGGTTTTTTTATGCGCTATTCGGCGGCAAGCGCCGGCGGAAGCGCTTCCGCGGCGACGGCTGCGATCATGTGGGCGAGGGCGGCAGCGAGGCGGGGAAAGCCGGGACCAACCTCCGTCAGCGTGGGATCCAGATAGAGGCCGCGATCGAACTCGATCTGGACCGCGTGCACGTTGCGTGCGGGCGCCCCATGGGTCGTCACCACGTGCCCACCGGCGTAGGGCTGGTTACGGGCGATCCGAAGGCCGGCATCCCGCGCGGCGGCTTCGAGCGCATCCACCAGGCGCCGCGCTGCCGAGCGCCCGTGTCGGTCGCCCAGCACGACCTGCGCAGGCGTGACGCCCGGCAGCGATGGCATGGAGTGGATGTCGAGCAGGATGGCGACGCCGAACCGCGCGTGCGCCGACGCGAGCGCGGCAGCCACCGCGGCGTGGTAGGGACGATGTTGGGCCATGATGCGGGCAGTAACCTCGTCCGCGTGCAACCGGCGCTTCCAGATGTCGCCCGCGCTGCTGGCGCGCCGGGGTATGAGCCCCAGCCCGCTGCGCAGCCGCGCCGAGGCCCGGGGCTGCACCATGGGGTCGGCGCCCGCGTCGACCTGCGGATCGCGCTCCTGCTCGCTCCGGTTCAGGTCGATCCAGGCGCGAGGAAGCTTGGCGACGAACAGCGTGTGAGGTCCGCGCGCCGCAAGCGCCACCTGGTCGACCAGCCGGTCCTCCAGCGGTAGCAGCGCCGCAAGCGGCACCCGCAGCAGATCCCGCATCGCCTCCGGATAGGCGCGGCCGGCATGCGGCACCGAAAGCACCAGCGGCGTTACCGGATCGGCGGGACCGTGCAGGTCAAAGGGGAGAGGCGGCGCGGGCACGCCCTGGATGCTAGGCCCCGCGGCGATCCGGAGCAACGCGCTGGAAAAGCGGCAGGGGTTCGCCCATAGACGCGGGCGCTCGTACGAGAGGGATGCATGTACAGGATTCTGCTGGCCGAGGACGATCAGGTGATGCGCGAGTATCTGACGCGCGCGCTCGAACGTTCCGGCTACCGCGTGGCGGCGGTCGATCGCGGGACGGCCGCCTTGCCGTTGCTGGAGAGCGAGACGTTCGATCTGCTCCTCACCGATATCGTAATGCCCGAGATGGACGGCATCGAACTCGCACAAAAGGCGCAGGAGATCGCACCCGAGATGCGGGTGATGTTCATCACCGGTTTTGCGGCAGTGACGCTGAAGGCGGGCAAGGCCGTGCCCCAGGCCCGGGTGCTGTCAAAGCCCTTCCACCTGCGCGACCTGGTGCGCGAAGTGGACCAGCTGTTTGCGGAGGACAGCGTCCCCTCGCACAGCTGAGCAGATTTTTTGGGTTCGGCCACTTTCGGTGCTTGCGCTCCCCAGCGCTCCCCGCTAGAGGCCGCACTCCCGGCGGGCGTGTAGCTCAGTGGTAGAGCACTGTGTTGACATCGCAGGGGTCGCAAGTTCAATCCTTGCCACGCCCACCACGGAAAAACCCGCCAGCGCACTGCGTTGGCGGGTTTTTTCATGTTGGTGCCCTGTGCCAGAAATTCGGCACATCTTTCGTCCGACATCTCGACGACTTGGCGCCGCCCGACGGGCCGGTGGTTCCCGACAAACCCGCTTCAGCCCGCCGATCAGGGATCGAGCGGGTCGAGCGGATCGATCCGTGCCGAACGAGGATCGGGGCGGAAGGTGAGCTCGGTAGGCGAGAGCCGGCGGCCGATCACGCCGGGTTCGTAGCCGAGTTCGCGGCGGTTCCTCTCCCCAAAGGCGGGGCTCTCGATCATCCGGCTCTGGTCCGGGTTGCAGACGATGAGCGCCTCGCGATCGAGCGGCGCTCCCAATGCCATCAGCCGTCGCGTGGCGTTGCGCAGGTTGGTGGTGGTGTGTCGAGCATAGGGCTCGATGACGATCGCCTCGGCAGGCACGCCATAGCGCTCGATCAGCGCGCGGCGCATCTCGGCGGCCTCGTTATGGGGCGTGCCGTGCGGGTGTGCGCGGCCACCGCTCACGATGATGAAGGGGGCGTCTCCGTCCGCAAAGCGGTTCGCGGCGAGCCGGACGTGGTATTTTCCGCCGGGGCTGAGCGGCATGTCGGGAACCTCGGGGCCGATTCCTGTCAGCACGACGGCCGTATAGCGGTAGCGGGACCAGTCGAGGCCGCGGGCCCGCGCCATCGCCGCGGCGTTGTCACCGCCGTCGATCGGCTCGAATCCGCTGGCATCGGTGCGGTCGTTCACGTCGAGCAGCGCCAGGCCCAGTTCCATGCTCGGATCGAGCGTCTGCAAGGAGCCGGCACGCGGCGTGTTGCGCAGGCGGACCGCAGCCGCCAGGCGCGTCTGCGCCTCCGTGCTGCCGAACGCCGCCGATGGCCCGTCGATGGAAGGGTAGCGCGCGGGCATTCCCAATGCATAGACTCGGACGATCGCGTTCAGCCCGCGGATCTCCCGGGCAAGGCCGGAGGCGAGGCCGTCGTCGGGAACCAGCCGCCGATCGCGCAGCAGCGGGGCGGCATTCCGCTCCACCGCATGCGCAAGCGCTGCCAATTCCTGCTCATCCCACAGCGCGGCCTCCGCCACGCACGGGGCCGCCTCTGCGCAGGCGGCGGTGCGTTTCGCACGCGTCGCAAGTGTGGTGGCGAGGCTGCGATCGGCGCGGAGCCGGGTGATCGTCTCCGGCGACCGACCCATCGCATCGAGCATCGGGAACAGCCGCTGCGCCAGAACCTCGGTCGCGCGGTCGCGAACCTCGGCTGCCACAGCAGGCTGAACCGCCGCCGCGCACATCACGGCGGCGAGGGTGATGCGAAGCGCCCGGTGCCTCACCACGACTTGGAGACGACCAGACGGAAGTTCCGGCCGAAGATCGGGCGACCGTAGATGGCCTCGCTGCTGCCCTGGCCGCTCAGCGAGTCGGTGCGGGTATTGCCTTCGGTCAGGCCATGCGCGTTGAACAGATTGTCGCCGACCACCTGCACCTGCCAGCTCGCCCGGCGCAGCGTCACGCCCGCGCCGATCGTGCCGTAGGAGGGCAGCGCGGTGTTGTTGTAGAGGTCAACGTAGCGCTTCCCCATGTAGGTGTAGCGGCCATAGACCGAAATGTCCGTCTCGCCCGAGGTGAAGTCGAAGCTCGGCCGGATGTTGCCGTAGATCTTGGGCTGGCGCACAATCTGATTGCCTTCCGCCTGCTCGGGATCGGCGCCGGTCGCGCTTTCGAAGTTCTTGTACTTCGGGTCGCTGACGGTGAGCGCGCCGTTCAGGGTGAACCAGGGGGTCACGGACCAGGCGCCATCGAATTCCACGCCCTTGACCTGCGCCTCGCCGATGAAGGGGACGTTCACGTCGTTGCGGCCGGTGGTCGGGTCGTACGCCAGGAACGAGGCGTTGAGCGGGTCGAAGTTGGTGTAGAAGCCGGTGACGTAGAGGTAGGAGCGCCCGGCGGCGAGCTTCAGCCCGGCCTCGAACTGGTCGGCGACCGTGGTGATGATGGTCGGGTTGATGCTCATCACCGTCTGGACGCTGGGCGGCGTCTCGAGGTGCGAGGCGCGGCCATAGACGCCGACATGGTCGCTGAAGTCATAGTTGGCGCCGACCGTCCAGTTGGTGACGTTCGGCTTGCCCTTCTGGTTGATGATCGCTCCGGTGAAGGCGCGGGTGGCATCGTCCGCCAGCGTGGTGCGATCGCCCAGGTCGGCCTGCTCGGTCAGTGCCGCCCAGCCTTCGTAGCTGTAGCGCTCGTGGCGGATGCCGGCGTCGATGCGCAGGCCCGGGACGATCTCCCAGGTGTCGTTGGCATAGATGGCGAACATCTTCGCGTCAGAGTCGCCCTGGTTCAGCGTGGCGGCGTAATTAAGCACGCCGTTGTCCGTCACCCGGCCGAGTTCTGCACCCGAGGCCGAATAGGCGACGAGGTCCAGCGTGCGCGGCTTACCCGCGACCTCGATCAGATAGTTCTGGTAGAGCGTCCGGCTGTCCTCGCCATAGAGACTGGCGTAGAGGCCGAGCTTGATGTCGTGGCTGCCGATGCCGGTCTCGAACTTCTTGGCGACGGTGAAATTGCCCTGGCCCGAATAGAACTTCGAGTGGATGTCGCGATACTGGCCCTGCATCACCAGGCCCGATGCCGCATCGGGATCATAGACGGTGTTGGTCCCCGCCAGCACATAGCCGAAGCGGTTCACCGCCCCGAACGCAGCGGTCGCGCGCGCCAGATAGCCGTTGGCGAAGCTGTCGGCGTCGGCCGGATTGGTGGTCGAGTAGAAGGCGGTGAAGTCGAGCTTGCCCTGCGTGTATCCGACCTTGGCCGAAACGAGCCACCCGTCGAAATCGGCGTCATATTGTGCGCCGAAGTTCACCATCTGCATGTGGCGACCGTCGGAGAGATCGCTGGTGCGGCTCTGGATCACGCCGGCGCCGTCGCGATACTTCAGGTTCACGTTGCGCAGCGCCGGCGAGTTCATCGTGCCGGTGAAATAGTCGATGTACGGATCGAGCGAGACGCTTGGGTCGCGCGGGTCGGCGATGGGGATCGGCAGATAGAAGACGTTGTGGTCGTTGACGTAGTTGAGGTTCAGCTTGATCGAACCATTGTCGAGGTCGTGCTTGAGGTTCGCGCGGATCTGGCCGCCCTTGTCGTTCGGGAAGCCGTTGTCGCGGTAGCCGTCGTGATACCGCAGGAAGCCGCCGACGGCGTAGTAGGTGTCTTTGGCAATGGGGCCGGACTGATAGGCATCCAGGCGGTAGAGGCCCGTGTCACCCAGCGTCAGCTGCGCCTTGCCGCGCGGCGTCTCCTCACCGGTGACGGTGATGGCATTGATGATCGCGCCCGAATAGCTGGCGTAGACCGGGGCCGGACCACCGCGGACGACTTCGGCATGGTCCGTCATCAGGTCCTGCTTGAGGATCGCGTCGCCGCGGAAGAACACGCCGTCGTTCTCGTGGAACAGGGGAAGGCCGTCCTGCTGGAAGCTGACGAAGCCGCCGTCGTTCGGCAGACCGCGGATACGGTAGATGTTCTGCACCTCACCGCCGGTGATCTCCGTCTGGAAGCCGGGCAGCTGGCCGATCAGGTCGGCGAAGTTGACCGGTGCGATCTTCTCGACGTCCGCCTGGGAGATGGTGTTGATGGCATAGGACACATCGAACCGCCGCTGCGCGCGGGTCGATCCGGTGACGATGATTTCTTCGGGCGGCACGTCGCCGACTGCTGCCTGCGGGTCCGACGCTTCGGCCGATGCAGCCGCTGAAGTCGTTTCCTGCGCCCAGGAAGGTGCGGCGACGAAGCACAGCGCGGGAAGAGCGGCGTAGGCGAGCTGCTTGATGTTCGGCATGATATCCCAGTTCTGAACAGTACCCGGAAAGGGCAGGCGACTGGGGCCGAGCGGCTACGGCAAAGCCATGACAGATCTGTTACGGAGTCGAACCGGTTGCAGGCCTATTTGCCTGCTGGCCGAGTCTTCTGGTCATCAATGAAGGGCAAGCCGGCATGTCTTTGGTACTATGCGCGAGGACGGGAATAGCGCTGGCTTAGGCGGGGCATCGGCGAGGGCAGAGCTGATGCCGTCAGCTCCGCCCTCATGTTGCATCAGGGGCCTACGTCCGCGCCGTCGGGCTTCAGGCGATAGTTGGTGGTGGTGCCGAGGCCGAGTGCCTGGGCGACGCGGTCGTTCCAGCCATACGGATCGTTGCGGATTACCGGTTCGCCGGCTTCGTCGAACAGCACGGTCTGGTAGAGCATCCGCACCGGGATCTCGCGCGGCAGCTTGACGAAGGTCTCCTTGCCGGTCGCGCGCGCCTTGTTCCACTCGTCGATCACGCCCTCGTCCTTGGCGAGCATCTCGGCAAAGCCCAGCGCATCCTCGACGCGAACGCAGCCGTGGCTGCGCTGGCGCTGCACCTGCTGGAACAGCGGCTTGGCCGGCGTGTCGTGCAGGTAGATGGCGTGATCGTTCTGCATGTCGAACTTGACGAGGCCGAGCGAGTTCTTCGGGCCAGGCTGCTGGACGATCCAGCCGTCTTCCCACGCCATGTTGTTGCGGCGCAGATAGTCCGATCCCTTGCCGGCGATCTCCTTTTCCTGGATCGAGCGGGGCACGGTCCAGGTCGGGTTGGCGACCAGGCGGAAGATCGGCGACCCCAGCTGCGGGGTCTCGTTGTCCGGCTCGCCCACCACGACCTTGCGACTGTTCACGAGCTTGCCGTCGCGCCAGTAGCTCAGCCGTGCCGCCGCCACATTGACGTCGATGCGGGTACCGGGAGGGGTGCGCTCGATCCAGCGCAGCCGCTCCATGTTCACCGCGATCGCGCGCGCACGATCCGCGTCGGAAAGGTTGAGGATGGCCAGCGCGTCGCTGCCGATCACGCCGTCCGGCTTGATGCCGTAGTCGGCCTGCATCTGCTTGACGGCAGCCGCCATGGCGGGCGTGTAGCGATTGCCGCCTGCCGCCGCACGATCCAGATAGTCCGAAGCGACCAGCTGGCTGGCGATCAGCGGGATGCGCGCGTCGGTTGCGCCCGGCTTCAGCGGCTCGCCCTTGTCCGGGATCACCGGCGTCGCGCCCTCGCCCTGCTTGCGCAGCGCCAGATAGGCTTGCGACAGCTTGCGGTAGTTCGCGTCCTGCGGGGCCAGGCTTTCCAGCCACTCGCCGACCTTGCCCTGCTGAAGCGCTTGGACGAGCCCCTGCTTCAGATCGGGGTTGGGCCGGGGAACGGTGTAGACCTCATAGAGCTTGGTCGGATCGGTTGCGCCACGAGCCAGCGCGCCGGCATAGGCGAGCGCCGCCTTGGTCAAAGGCGCTTCGTCCTCGCCGGCCGGAACCTCGAAGTTCATCTTGTCGAGGCCATGGGCGGCGCGCTTGTTGAGGGCGTCGCGCAGCTGGTCGGCTGTGGACTTCGACCACTGCGCGGGCTGGGCGCTCTCGCCGGCTTCGGTCTGGTTGGACGGGGAAGTGTTGACGTTGCACGCCGACAGCGTGAGCGACATCGCCAGCAACGATGAACCGATAAGACCGACGCGCACCCGCTTCTCCTCGTTATTTTGCAGGCAGATAACGTCCGGACTGCCGTTTCGCTCCCGCAAGGAGCCTTCCGAGCCGTTGCCGCAACCGCGGGGCGGTTCGTCGGTTGAGGGGGAAGAAGAGGAGACGCGTCATGGTCGACCGCGACATGGGTACGCCCGATCACAATCTGTCCACCGAGCATCAGAAGACGGGGGACGCAGCCCTTCCGAGCGACACGCTCGACAAGCCTGCGGACGAGGTGTCCCCGGCCAAGGACTTCGATCCCGCCGGCGACGTGGGCAAGCCGCAGCCGAGCGGCCGCTGACCGGTCAGAGATAGTCGGCGAGCGCGAGCCAGGCCTTCTGCTTGGCCGCAACCCCGACGGTGTGCAGCGGGCTGCTGGAGGGCAGGGCAACGATCGCATAATGCGCCGCCGCCTCGCCCAGCTGTGCCCGCCCATGGCGAAGCGCCGTGCCGCCGTTGAAGCCGATCGCGCGCAACTGCGGCAGCGTCGCGACCAGCGCGGCGAGGTCATTGGCGGCGAGGTCACGGATGGCCGCGTCGCTGCTGCCGGTCCGCCGCGCCTGGGCGACGACGTCCCACAAGCCGATCCCGGAGGCCTGCAAGGCGGCGAGCCGCTCCGCATAGGCGAGCGGCACCAGGTCCCGCCCGGCGACTGGCGACATCAGCCGCCAGAACTGGTTCTGCGGGTGCGCGTAATAACGCTGCTCGGCGAGTGAGCGCTCGCCGGGCAGGCTGCCGAGCACCAGGACGCGCGTCGTGGCGTCGACCACGGGCGGGAAGCTGCGCTTGAGCGTGTCGGTCACAGCGCCTGGCCCGCCGCCCAGCCGCTCGCCCAGGCCCATTGGAAGTTGTAGCCGCCCAGCCAGCCGGTCACGTCCATCGCCTCGCCGACGACGTACAGCCCCGGCAGGTGCCGCGCCGCCATGGTGCGCGACGAGAGCCCCTCGGTCGCGATGCCGCCTACCGTCACCTCCGCCTTGGCAAAGCCTTCGCTGCCGTTCGGGACGAAGCGCCAGTCGCCAAGCCGCTGCTCGGCATCGCGAAGCGTGGCGTCACGCTGGTTGCCGAGTTCTCCCACCACCGCCAGGCGTTCGGCGAGGGCCTCGGCAAGTCGGTCGGGAAGCGCCGTCGAAAGCACCGTGCGCAGACCCGCACGGGGGCGGGTGCGCTTCGCCTCCAGCAGCCACCCCGCATCCTGATCGGGCAGGAAATCGATGCCGATCGCATCGCGGTGGCGCCAATAGGAGGACACCTGGAGGATCGCCGGACCCGACAGGCCGCGGTGGGTGAACAGCGCCGCCTCGCGAAACGCCGCCTTGCCGCAGCGCGCGACCACTTCGGTGGCCACGCCGGACAGGGAGCGGAACAGCGCTTCCTCCGGCGGCAGCGTCAGCGGCACGAGCGCCGGGCGCGGCTCGACGACCTTCAGCCCGAACTTGCGGGCGAGATCATAGGCGAAGCCGGTGGCGCCGAGCTTCGGGATGGAGGGACCGCCGGTGGCGATCACCAATGCCGGCGCCGTGAGCGTGGCGTCCCCATGCACCACCGTAAAGCGTCCGTCCGCATGCGAGACGTCCCGGATCGCCGCACCCAGGCGCATCGCCACGGCGCCTGCCGCGCACTCGTCCAGCAGCATGGCCACGATCTGCCGGGCGGAGCCGTCGCAGAACAATTGGCCGAGCGTCTTTTCGTGCCAGGCGATGCCGTGCCGCTCGACCATCTCCAGGAAGTCGCCGGCGGTGTAGCGGCCGAGCGCCGATTTGGCGAAATGCGGGTTGGCGGACAGGTACCGGTCTGGCGCGGTGCCCAGGTTGGTGAAGTTGCAGCGACCGCCGCCCGAAATCAGGATCTTGCGGCCCGGCTCCGGCGCATGGTCCACGACGACCACGCGCCTGCCGCGCTGCCCGGCGACGGCCGAAGCCATCAGCCCGGCGCCACCCGCGCCGAGCACGATCGCATCGAAGCTCTCCATCGATCAGCCGGCGGCAGGCGCGAAGCTGAGGATGGCCTCCTCGTGCTTCTCCGGACGGATGTAGATGGAGGTGAGGGTGGGGATCGCGGCCTTCAGTTCGGCCTCCAGTTCCTCGATCAGTGTTTCGCCTGCGCCCATGGTCAGCGCATCGTCGAAATCGGCGCTGATCGCAACGAAGACCGCATCGGGTGCGGTGTGGATGGTGCGCACGTGGTTCACCGCCGAGATGCCGGGCTTCGCGCCCACCACGGACCGCACCCGCTCGATCAGCACCGGGTCCGCGCGCTCGCCGATCAGCAGCCCCTTGGCCTCCCGCGCCAGCAGTGCGGAGACGGTCGCCAGGATCAGGCCGATGAGGATCGATGCGACGCCATCGATGCGGGGATCCCCAAAATAATGGCTGGCCCACACGCCAGCGCCGGCGACGGCAAGGCCGATCAGCGCCGCCGAATCCTCGAACAGAACGATGAAGCCGGCGGGATCCTTGGACTCGTGGATCGCGCGCCACCAGCCGGTGTCCCCGCGCTTGGCGTTGAACTCGCGTACGGCGATCGTCCAGGACGAACCCTCCAGCAGGACGGCGACGCCCAGCACGACGTAGTTGACGACGGGATCGCTGAGTGGCTCCGGGTCCAGGATGTGGAGGTAGCCTTCGTAGATCGATACGCCGGCGCCGACCGCGAAGATCAGCAGGGCGACCACGAATGCCCAGAAGTAGAGCTCACGGCCATAGCCGAACGGGTGCTTCGGATCGGCCGGCCGGCGCGCGCGCCTCTGCCCGTAGAGCAGCAGCACCTGATTGCCGCTGTCCACTACCGAATGCACGCCCTCCGTCAGCATCGAGGACGAGCCGGTGATACCGGCGGCGATGAACTTCGCGACACCGATCCCGAGATTCGCCGCGAGCGCGCCATAGAGAACGAGGTTGTTCTTGATGTGCGCGCCCGCGCCGTCCTTCGCCATGAACCGTTCCCTGCCTGTGCGGATGCTGAAGTCTGGGCAGCATCAGTGGTTCCGCCAGCCCTCGCGTGGCGGCGTTCGGGCTGCTAGGCGGCGGCGATGCTGAACCTCAATGGAATCACGGTGCGCCTGGGCGGGCGGCTCATTCTCGACGGCGTGAACGCGGCGCTTCCGCCTGGCAGCCGCGTCGGCCTGATCGGCCGCAACGGTGCCGGCAAGTCGACTCTGGTGCGCGTGATCGCGGGCGAGCTGGAGCCCGATGGGGGCGCCGCGGAGATGCCGCGCGGCAGCCGCCTGGGCTATGTCGCGCAGGAAGCGCCCGCTGGCAGCGCCACGCCGTTCGAAACGGTACTCGCCGCCGACACGGAGCGGGCAGCGCTGATGGAAGAGGCCGAGACGTCACACGACCCCGACCGCCTGGCCGAGGTGCACGAGCGGTTGCTCGCAATCGACGCCCATACCGCGCCGGCACGCGCCGCGCGCATTCTGGTGGGCCTCGGATTTGACGAGAGCATGCAGCAGTCGCCGCTCGACGGCTTTTCCGGTGGCTGGCGCATGCGCGTCGCGCTCGCCGCCTTGTTGTTCAGCCAGCCCGACGTGCTGCTGCTCGACGAGCCTTCGAACCACCTCGACCTGGAAGCCGTGCTGTGGCTGGAGGACTTCCTCAAAAGCTATCGCGCGACGATCGTGATCGTCAGCCACGAGCGCGACTTCCTCAACAACGTCGTCGATCACATCCTTCACCTGCAAGGCGGCAAGGTGACGCTCTACCCGGGCGGCTATGACGCGTTCGAGCGGCAACGCGCCGAGCGGATGGCGCAGCTGGAGGCGGCGCGGGCCAACCAGGTCGCGCAGCGCGCAAAGCTGCAGGATTACATCGCCCGCAACTCTGCGCGCGCTTCGACCGCCAAGCAGGCGCAGTCACGCATCAAGGCGCTTGCCAAGATGGCGCCGATCGCCGCGATGGCAGAGGATCCGTCGCTGTCGTTTGATTTCCCCGATCCCGACGAACTGCGCCCCCCGCTGGTGACGCTCGACATGGCGAGCGTCGGCTATGGTGAAAAACCGATCCTCAAGCGGCTGAACTTGCGGCTCGACCCCGACGATCGCATCGGTCTGCTTGGCCGCAACGGCAACGGCAAGACCACGCTCGCCCGACTGCTCGCCGCACAGCTGACGCCGATGGAAGGCGAGATGGCATCCTCGTCCAAGATGCGGGTCGGCTACTTCACCCAGTATCAGGTCGAGGAACTCGACGCGCGCGACACGCCGCTCGAGCACATGACCCGGCTGATGAAGGGCAAGACGCCGGGCGCGGTGCGCGCGCAACTCGGGCGTTTCGGCTTTTCGGGCGACAAGGCGACGACGCTGGTCGGCAAGCTTTCCGGCGGCGAGCGCGCGCGGCTCGCGCTTGCGCTCATCACCCGCGACGCGCCGCACATGCTGATCCTCGACGAGCCGACCAACCACCTCGACGTCGACGCGCGCGAGGCGCTGATCCAGGCATTGAACGCCTACACCGGTGCGGTGGTGGTGGTCAGCCACGACCGCCACATGCTCGAGACCACCGCGGACCGTCTGGTGCTGGTCGACGGCGGCACCGCCAGCGACTTCGACGGCAGCCTGGACGACTATATCGCGCTGGTGCTGGGCGGCGGCAGCAAGGCGGACAAGGCCGAGAAAAAAGCCAACAAGAAGGAGGACCGCCGGGTCGCGGCCGAAGCACGCGAGCGTGCCCAGGGGCTGCGCAAGGAGGCGCAGGCTGCCGAGCGCGAGGTGGTGAAGCTCACCGCCGAGCGTACGGCGATCGACCAGGCGATGTTCGCCCCTGCGGAGGCGGCGCCGGCGCTTGCGAAGCTCACCATGACCGAGTTGATGAAGCGCGCGCGCCGAGCGGATGCGGCTGTCCGGCGAGCGAGGCATGCGAGTTGATGAAGCGCCGAGCGGATCTGTCCGAGCGGATCGAGGCCGCGGAGACGCGCTGGATGGAGATCAGCGAGGCGTTGGAGGGCGCAGCGGCGTAGCGGCCACACTGGTCGGCGCGGTGGGGGCCGGCTGGTTGGCAGGCCTGCTTCCCTCTGGCATCAGTCCGATGATGCCGAAAATAGCCTGTGAATGGGGCCTGTCCGGAACTGAGGCTTGGAAGGCCTGTGCGGACCTCTTCATCATCGTCGACGTGTTGTCCTTCTCGACAGCGGTGAGCGTAGCCGTCGGAAACGGTGCGATCGTGTTCCCCTTCCCGTACGGGGACGCCGCCGCGGCAGCGGCCGAAGCTGCTCGGCGTGGAGCGGTTGCAGCTTCACCGCGTAGTGCAGGAGGAGGGCAGCTCAGTCTTTCGCCGGCCAGCCTGAAGCATGTCGCGCCGGGGGGCCGCCTCCTGCTGCCTTCGCCGAATGGCTCCCGGCTGTCGCTGGCCACTGGTGACACTCCGACGATCTGCGGCTGCTTCCGCAACGCCCGAGCAGTCGGTGCGGCGGCAAGGCGCCTCGCCGGCGATGGAACGATCGTCGTGATTGCTGCAGGGGAGCGGTGGCCGGATCAAACGCTGCGACCCGCCATCGAGGATTGGCTCGGAGCAGGCGCCATCATCGATGCTCTTGGCGGGACACGCAATGCAGAGGCCGACCTGGCAGCCGAAGCGTACCGGGCAGCGAAGCCTCGCCTGGCCGAAATCCTCCGCGACAGCCGCTCGGGCCGCGAACTCTCCGGTTGGGGATACGCTGCCGACACCGAGGTCGCGCTTGAGGTAAATGTTACCGACGTCGTGCCGATGATGCGCGAGGGTGCGTACCAGGCCCTCTGAACCGGCTTCATCATTGCCTCGCAGTCTCCGCGCTGCAACATTCGCGCCCTTGCGAAGGGGAGCCCAACACTTGCGATCGATTCTGCGCCTATCCGCCGCCGCCCTGCTGCTCGCCTGCACCAGCAGCCTTGCCCATGCCCAGTCGGCGGAGACCACCACCACCGTCGAGAAGAAGAAGGCGGAGGACGAGACCAAGCCACCGCCGCTGCCTGGCGACAAGACGATCAGCCAGTCGGCGCGGATCGGCGGGCGCACGCTGTCGTACAAGGCGACCGTAGGAACCATTCCCGTGCGCGACGGAAAGGGCAAGGAGATCGGCCAGGTCACCTATACGGCCTACACCGTGCCGGGACGCGATCCGGCGCGTCCGGTGACCTTCGCCTTCAACGGCGGCCCGGGCGCCGCGTCGGTCTACCTCAACCTGGGCGCCATCGGGCCCAAGCGCGTCCAGTTCGGTGCGCAGGGCGATGCGCCCTCCGACGCCCCGATCGCGAGCGACAATCCCAATAGCTGGCTCGACTTCACCGACCTGGTGTTCATCGATCCGGTCGGCACCGGCTTCAGCCGCAGCCTGGTCGACGAGGCGGAGACCAAGAAGGCGTTCTACGCCAACGATCCCGACATCAAGTATCTGTCGAAGGTCGTTTACGACTGGCTCGTCAAGGAAGGCCGGCTGCGCTCGCCCAAATATGTGATGGGCGAGAGCTACGGCGGGTATCGCGCGCCGCGGATCGCCTATGAGCTCCAGTCGCAGATCGGCGTCGGGGTCAACGGGATGATTCTGGTGTCCCCTTATCTCGATCCCGCCTCCGGGGACGGCGCGACCGCGCTGTCGCCGCTGCCGTGGATGATCGACCTGCCGTCGATGGCGGCCTCCAACCTGGAGCGGCAGGGACGCCTGACGCCCGCCGCGATGGCGGAAGTGGAGGCCTATGTCCGCGGCGACTATGCCCGCGACCTGCTGCGCGGCCGATCCGATCCCGAAGCGACCGCGCGCATCTCGCAGCGCGTGGCGGAACTGACCGGACTCGATCCTGCGATGGTGCAGAAGCTGGGCGGCCGGATCGACAGCCGCACCTACCTTCGCGAAATCCATCGCAACGAAGGACGGATCGGCAGCATCTATGATTCCAACGTGACGGCGTTCGATCCCTTCCCCTGGTCGGCCCAGCAGCAATCGAACGACCCGATCCTGGACGCGTTGATCGCGCCCACCACCAGCGCGATGGTCGACTTCGTCACCCGCGAAGTGGGCTGGAAGACGGATGCGCGCTACCATGCGCTTTCGTACGAGGTGAACCAGGCCTGGGATCGCGGCAAGCCGGACGACACGCCGGTGAGCGACCTGCGCAAGGCGATCGCCAACGATCCCAAGATGCGGGTGATGATCGTCCATGGCTGGGACGACCTCTCCTGCCCCTTCTTCGCCTCGCGCCTGATCGTCGACCAGATGCCGGCGTTCGGCCAGGCGGAGCGCGTGCAGCTGCGTGTCTATCCGGGCGGGCACATGTTCTACAGCCGCAGCGACAGCGGCGCGTCGTTCAAGCAGGATGCCCAGGCGCTGTATCGCTGAGCCCGTAGCTGCCGGTCGCGCAAACGGGCGCGATCGGCAGCGCCATACTCGCTCGCGGTGGCGTCTTAGCGACGCTTGAGCAGCGTCTCCACGCTGTCGTCGACGGTGCCGATCTTGCCCGGCTCATGGCCGGCCTCCTGCTCCAGCGCAGCCCGGATCTGCTCGATCTGCCGGTCGGTCAGATGCTCGATGCCGATGAACTCGCCGCGAGCCGGGCCAAGGGCACGGATGAGCTCGTCGAGCTTCGCCTGCATCGCCGCTGCGTCCCGGTTCTGGGAGTTCTGGATCAGGAACACCATCAGGAAGGTGACGATGGTGGTCGCGGTGTTGATCACCAGCTGCCACGTGTCGGAATAGCCGAAGATCGGCCCGCTAACCCCCCAGGCTAGGATCGTAACGAGCGCAAGCACGAACGTCAGCGGCTGTCCGGCAGCAGTTGCGATGCGGGTCGATATGGCAGTGAAGATGTTGTCCAGCATGCGCGTACCCAAAGCGCGAACTGCCGCGAAAGCAAGCAGCGCCGCGCCCTGGTCATAGCATCAGAAGTTGAGTCCGACCCGCGCCAGCAGCCGGCTGTCCGCGTTGCGGCCATCCGCATAGGGGGAGTCGACGATCGCTCGATCGGAGATGTCGGTATCGACATAGTCGATGCCGATCACCGATGGCCCGGTGACATGCTCCACGCCCAGGCGCCAGTCCATGTAGTTGCCGCCGGGCCGCAGGCGCGCAGCGCGCAGCGTGTTGTCGACGTTCCCGGAGCTGCGGCCGATCCCTGCGATTACCGTGAACGGCGTCACGGGGATGCCCATGCGTCCTTCCGCGCCGATGTAGAAATTGTCGCCGCCGATCGCCGACTGCTTCGGCGCATAGCGTGCAAAGCCGTCGAGTTGCACGGGTCCCAGCGCAAAGCCGGCGCCGCCGCCGAGCTCGAGATAGCTGAGCGCGCGGTCGCTGCCCGGGAAGAAGTGGCCGGTGACCCCACCGTCCAGGCGGACCGGTCCCAGATATTGTGCGTAGCTGGCGGCGAGATCGATCCCCACCGCAGCGCCGCCGTGGCGCGGGCTGTCGTTCAGCGTCGCGACCGAACCCGTGACCGAGAAGCCCTGGCCCCCTAGCGGGATGGTCGCCGTACCCCGCAGGCTGACGTCGCCGTCGCTCCAGCTGATTCCCCGCTCGCGGTCGTCGGTGGTGAGTTCCACGGAGAGGGTTGAGCGCTCCGTTTCGCTCTGGGCACGGGCGGGCAGGGCGGCGGCAACGGAGAGAAGGGCGCTGCCGACCAGAAGAAACAGGCGGGACTTGGCTCCCGGGGCGGAACAGCGCGTGCGCATCGAAGATCTCCGAAGATTGGGTGGTGCGATCGCGTTCGGCAAACGCGACCAGCTGGGTGTGGAGGCTCGGCAGGCCTGCCTCGACGTGGCTGCGATAGCGATGCGCTCTGCGTCGCGCCACCCCGAGCGGTGATCCTCATCGGCTGCGACACACCTGTCGGCGCGGGGCGCCGGATCATCCGCAAAACAAAACCGCCGCCCGGTTTCCCGGACGGCGGCTTCGTTGTTCAGGCTGATCGCGGCGATCAGTCGTTCAGATACTCGCCGGCGTCCTCGTCAGTGCCGTGACCGCTCGGGGTGACCGACGCAAGGGCGTCGCTCGTGCCCTGGTCGTCGCGGACAGAACGCGCATGCTCGGCCTCATGCTCTTCCTCGGCGCTGTTCGGCGCGATGAGAGCGGCCTGGAGCGCCCGCTGCTGTGCGCGGAGCGCCACGTCGCGGCTGGTTGCCGCCACGCGCAGGCGGTTCATGCCCGCACCGGTACCCGCCGGGATGAGCCGGCCGACGATCACGTTCTCCTTCAGGCCGTTCAGCGAGTCGATCTTGCCCTGAACCGAAGCTTCGGTGAGCACACGGGTCGTCTCCTGGAACGAGGCGGCCGAGATGAAGCTGCGGGTCTGCAGCGACGCCTTGGTGATGCCCAGCAGGATGGGCTTGCCCTGTGCCGGCTGCTGGCCCGGGGCCAGCTTGGCATTGGCTTCGTCCATCTCGTCGCGGTCGAGCTGCTCGCCCGCCAGCAGGGTGGTGTCGCCACCGTCGGTGATCTCGACCTTCTGCAGCATCTGGCGAACGATCACCTCGATGTGCTTGTCGTTGATCTTCACGCCCTGCAGTCGATAGACTTCCTGGATTTCCGACACGAGATATTCCGCAAGCGGCTCGATGCCGAGCACTTCCAGAATGTCGTGCGGATCCGGGCTGCCGCCGATCAGGTTGTCGCCACGCTTGACGTAGTCGCCTTCCTGAACGTCGATCACCTTCGACTTCGGCACCAGATACTCGACGACCTCGCCGCCGTCCTCCGGCTGGATGCCGATCTTGCGCTTCGCCTTATAGTCCTTGCCGAACACGACGCGGCCGGAGACCTTTGCGATGATCGCATTCTCCTTCGGCTTGCGTGCCTCGAACAGCTCGGCGACGCGCGGCAGACCGCCGGTGATGTCGCGGGTCTTGGCAGCCTCGCGGCTGACACGAGCCAGAACGTCGCCGCCCTGGACCTGCGCACCATCCTCGACCGAGAGCGTCGCGCCCGGCGCCAGCATGTAGCGGCCGGCCTCGCCCGAATTCTCGTCGAGCAGGGTCAGGCGAGGACGCAGATCCTCCTTCGACTTGCCGCGATATTCGGTGACGACGCGCTGGGTGATGCCCGTCGCTTCGTCGGCCTGTTCGGTCAGGGTCTTGCCGTCGATGAGGTCCTGGTACTTCACGGTACCCGGATTCTCGGTGATCACCGGCATGGTGAACGGATCCCACTCCGCCATGCGGTCGCCCGCGCTGATGATGTGGCCAT
The DNA here is from genome assembly GCF_004341505.2 of Sphingomonas sp. JUb134. Taxonomy (NCBI): domain Bacteria; kingdom Pseudomonadati; phylum Pseudomonadota; class Alphaproteobacteria; order Sphingomonadales; family Sphingomonadaceae; genus Sphingomonas; species Sphingomonas sp. JUb134. Next base: position 3,412,864 of record NZ_SLYP02000001.1, on the reverse strand, counting down.
CGTCGCACAGCACATAGGCACCGTACGGGATGCGATCCACCGAGAGCTCACGACCGTCCATGTCGACGATCGCCATTTCGCCCGAGCGGCTGAGCACCACGCGGCGGCCACGCTGGTCCATGATGACGCGCAGGTCGCGGTATTCGACCTTGCCGTCGACCGGCGCCTCGAGGTTCGACTGCTCGTTGAGCTGTGCCGCACCACCGATGTGGAAGGTACGCATCGTCAGCTGCGTGCCCGGCTCGCCGATCGACTGCGCCGCGATGACGCCAACGGCTTCACCGATGTTCACCGGCGTACCGCGAGCGAGGTCACGCCCGTAGCACTTGCCGCACACGCCGATCTTGGCCTCGCAGACGAGCGGGCTGCGGATCTTCATGCCCGGTACGTTCAGCGCCTCGATCTGCGTGATCATCGCCTCGTCGAGCAGCGTGCCCGAAGGGATGACGACCTCGCCGGTCTTGGTGTCGATCACGTCCTCGGCCGTGGTGCGGCCCAGGATGCGCTCGCCGAGCGACGCGATGGTCGAACCGCCCTGGACGATTGCCTTCATCTCGAGCGCACGCTCGGTACCGCAGTCCTCTTCCATGATGACGCAATCCTGCGACACATCGACGAGGCGGCGGGTCAGGTAACCCGAGTTCGCGGTCTTCAGCGCGGTATCCGCGAGGCCCTTGCGGGCGCCGTGGGTCGAGTTGAAGTACTCAAGGACGGTCAGGCCTTCCTTGAAGTTCGAGATAATCGGCGTCTCGATGATCTCGCCCGACGGCTTGGCCATCAGGCCGCGCATGCCCGCCAGCTGCTTGATCTGCGCTGCCGAACCACGAGCACCCGAGTGCGCCATCATGTAGATGGCGTTGACCGGCTTCTCGCGACCATTGTCTTCGTGCTTCACCGCACGGATCTCGTCCATCATGGCTGCCGCCACCTGGTCGCCGCAACGGCTCCAGGCGTCGATCACCTTGTTGTACTTCTCCTGCTGCGTGATCAGGCCGTCCTGATACTGCTGCTCATAGTCCTTCACGAGCGCGCGGGTCTCGTCGACCATGCCTTCCTTGGCGGCCGGGATGATCATGTCATCCTTGCCGAAGGAGATGCCGGCCTTGAACGCATTGCGGAAGCCCAGCGCCATGATGGCGTCGGCGAACAGCACCGTCTCCTTCTGGCCGGTGTGGCGATAGACCTCGTCGATCACGTCGCCCACGTCCTTCTTGGTGAGAAGGCGGTTGACGGTCTCGAACGGCACCTTGTGGCTCTTCGGCAGCGTCTCGCCGAGCAGCATGCGGCCCGGCGTCGTCTCGACGCGCTTCATGTAGGTGTTGCCGTCCTCGTCCGTCTGCGGAACGCGGCTGATGATCTTGGTGTGCAGCGTGACGGCGCCGGCATGCAGTGCCTGGTGCACCTCCGCCATGTCCGACAGCATCATGCCTTCGCCGGGCTCGTTCTGCTTCTCCATGGAGATGTAGTAGAGGCCCAGGACCATGTCCTGCGACGGCACGATGATCGGCTTGCCGTTTGCAGGGCTCAGGATGTTGTTGGTCGACATCATCAGGACGCGCGCTTCCAGCTGAGCCTCGAGGCTCAGGGGAACGTGCACGGCCATCTGGTCACCGTCGAAGTCGGCGTTGAACGCCGAGCAGACCAGCGGGTGAAGCTGGATCGCCTTGCCCTCGATCAGCACCGGCTCGAACGCCTGAATGCCGAGACGGTGGAGCGTCGGTGCGCGGTTGAGCATCACGGGGTGCTCGCGGATCACCTCGTCCAGGATGTCCCAGACTTCCTTGCGCTCCTTCTCGACCCACTTCTTGGCCTGCTTCAGGGTCATGGACAGACCCTTGGCATCGAGGCGCGCGTAGATGAATGGCTTGAACAACTCGAGCGCCATCTTCTTGGGCAGGCCGCACTGGTGCAGCTTGAGCTCCGGGCCGGTCACGATGACCGAACGACCCGAATAGTCGACGCGCTTGCCGAGCAGGTTCTGGCGGAAACGGCCCTGCTTGCCCTTGAGCATGTCGGACAGCGACTTGAGCGGACGCTTGTTGGCACCCGTGATCGTGCGACCGCGGCGGCCGTTGTCGAACAGCGCATCGACGGCTTCCTGCAGCATGCGCTTTTCGTTGCGGACGATGATGTCCGGCGCACGCAGCTCCATCAGCCGCTTGAGGCGGTTGTTACGGTTGATCACGCGGCGATACAGATCGTTGAGATCCGAGGTCGCGAAGCGGCCACCGTCCAGCGGCACCAGCGGGCGCAGCTCGGGCGGAATGACCGGAACGACGTCCAGGATCATCCACTCGGGGCGGTTGCCCGAGTCGATGAAGCTCTCGACGACCTTCAGGCGCTTGATGATCTTCTTGGGCTTCAGCTCGGACTTGGTGACGGCGAGCTCTTCGAGAAGCTCCTTGCGCTCACCTTCGAGGTCGAGCTCCATCAGCATCGTCTTGACCGCTTCGGCGCCGATGCCGGCGGAGAAGGCGTCCTCGCCGAACTGGTCCTGCGCCTCGAGCAGCTCGTCCTCGGTGAGGAGCTGATACTTCTCCAGGCTGGTGAGGCCCGGCTCGATCACGATGTAGCTCTCGAAGTAGAGCACGCGCTCGAGCTGCTTGAGCTGCATGTCGAGCAGCAGGCCGATGCGCGACGGCAGCGACTTCAGGAACCAGATGTGCGCGACCGGTGCGGCCAGCTCGATGTGGCCCATGCGCTCGCGGCGGACCTTCGAGACGGTCACCTCGACGCCGCACTTCTCGCAGACGATGCCCTTGTACTTCATGCGCTTGTACTTGCCGCACAGGCATTCGTAGTCCTTGATCGGACCGAAGATGCGCGCGCAGAACAGGCCGTCACGCTCGGGCTTGAACGTGCGATAGTTGATCGTCTCGGGCTTCTTGATCTCGCCGAACGACCAGGAACGGATGCGCTCGGGGGAGGCGATGCCGATCTGGATCTGGTCGAAGGTCTCCGGCTTCTGGACCGGATTCGCGAAGTTGGTCAGTTCGTTCATGTCGTATTCCCTCTAGGGGCAAAACTCCGGGCGAAACGGGGAGGGGCACCGCCTGCGCGGCGCCCCCGCTCCCTTATTCCGCCGCCTCGGCCAGACCGTCGTCTTCCTCGAGTGCCTTGAGCTCGACGTTGAGGCCCAGCGAACGCATTTCCTTGACGAGCACGTTGAAGCTCTCCGGGATGCCGGCCTCGAAGGTGTCGTCGCCCTTGACGATCGCTTCGTAGACCTTGGTGCGGCCGACCACGTCGTCCGACTTCACCGTCAGCATCTCCTGCAGGGTATAGGCCGCGCCATACGCCTGCAGTGCCCAGACCTCCATTTCGCCGAAGCGCTGACCGCCGAACTGCGCCTTACCGCCCAGCGGCTGCTGGGTGACGAGGCTGTACGGCCCGATGGAACGCGCGTGGATCTTGTCGTCGACCAGGTGGTGGAGCTTCAGCATGTAGATGTAGCCCACGGTCACCTTGCGGTCGAACGCGTCGCCGGTGCGCCCGTCGTAGAGCGTCACCTGACCCGACGGATCGAGCCCTGCCATCTCCAGCATCCGCGACACGTCCGCTTCGCGGGCGCCGTCGAACACCGGCGTCGCCATCGGCACGCCGTTCTTCAGGTTCTGCGCCAGCTCGACGATCTCCTCGCCGTCACGGGCGTCGATCTCCGCATGGTACTGCTCGCCGTAGATGGTCTTGAGGCGATCCTTGACCGCGTCCGGCATGGCGCCGATCGACGGGTTCGGATTGGCCTCACGCCACTGCTCCAGCGCTTCGGTGACCTGCCGGCCAAGACCGCGCGCGGCCATGCCCAGGTGGGTCTCGAAGATCTGCCCGACGTTCATGCGCGACGGCACGCCCAGCGGGTTGAGCACCAGGTCGACGGGAGTGCCGTCTTCCAGGAACGGCATGTCCTCCTGCGGCAGGATGCGGCTGATGACGCCCTTGTTGCCGTGACGGCCGGCCATCTTGTCGCCCGGCTGCAGCTTGCGCTTCACCGCGACGAAGACCTTGACCATCTTGAGCACGCCCGGCGGCAGCTCGTCGCCACGCTCCAGCTTCTCGCGGCGATCCTCGAACTTCTCGCGGATCTTGCGGGCAGCCTCGTCGTACTGCGCCTTCACGGCTTCCAGGTTCGACTGGACCGTGTCGTCGGCGACCGCGAACTTCCACCATTCGTGGCGGTCGACGCTGTCGAGCACGTCGCTGTCGATCACGACGCCCTTCTTGACGCCCTTGGGCGCCGCGGCGGCGGTCTGGTCGAGCAGCATCTCGCGCAGGCGGCTCCAGGTCGCCCGGTTGAGGATCGTGCGCTCGTCGTCCGAGTCCTTCTTCAGGCGCTCGATCTCCTCGCGCTCGATCGCCATCGCGCGCTCGTCCTTGTCGATGCCGTGACGATTGAAGACGCGGACGTCGACGATCGTGCCGGCAACACCCGGCGGCAGACGCAGCGAGGTGTCGCGGACGTCGGAGGCCTTTTCACCGAAGATGGCGCGCAGGAGCTTTTCCTCCGGTGTCATCGGGCTTTCGCCCTTCGGCGTGATCTTGCCGACCAGGATGTCGCCCGGCTCGACCTCGGCACCCACGTACACGATGCCCGCCTCGTCGAGGTTGCGCAGCGCTTCCTCGCCGACGTTCGGGATATCGCGAGTGATGTCCTCCGGCCCGAGCTTGGTGTCGCGCGCCATCACCTCGAACTCGTCGATGTGGATCGACGTGAACACGTCGTCCTTCACGATCCGCTCGGAGATGAGGATCGAGTCCTCGTAGTTATAGCCGTTCCAGGGCATGAACGCGACGAGGGCGTTGCGGCCCAGCGCCAGCTCGCCGAACTCGGTCGACGGACCGTCGGCCAGCACGTCGCCCGCCTTCACCACGTCGCCCACCTTCACCAGCGGGCGCTGGTTGATGCAGGTTGACTGGTTCGAGCGCTGGAACTTCATCAGCGTGTAGATGTCCACGCCGCTTTCGTTCGCATCGACATCGCCGGTTGCACGGATCACGATGCGGGTCGCGTCGACCTGGTCGACCACGCCGGCACGCTTGGCCGAGATCGCGGCGCCGGAATCCCGGGCAACGGTCTCTTCCATGCCGGTGCCCACGAACGGAGCCTCGGCCTGGACCAGCGGCACCGCCTGGCGCTGCATGTTCGAGCCCATCAGCGCGCGGTTCGCGTCATCGTTCTCCAGGAACGGAATGAGCGAGGCCGCGACCGACACCAGCTGCTTGGGGCTGACGTCCATCAGGGTGATCTGATCGCGCATCGCCATCAGGAACTCGCCTGCCTGACGCGCGGAGATCAGGTCCTCGACGAAGCGACCCTCGGCATCGAGCTCGGCGTTCGCCTGCGCGACGGTGTGCTTCTGCTCTTCCATCGCCGACAGGTAGACGACCTCGTCGCTGACCTTGCCGTCGATGACCTTGCGGTACGGCGTCTCGATGAAGCCGTACTTGTTGACGCGCGAGAACGACGCCAGCGAGTTGATCAGGCCGATGTTCGGGCCTTCCGGCGTTTCGATCGGGCAGATACGGCCATAGTGGGTCGGGTGAACGTCGCGGACTTCGAAGCCCGCACGCTCACGCGTCAGGCCGCCCGGCCCGAGCGCCGAGACGCGACGCTTGTGCGTCACTTCGGACAGCGGGTTGGTCTGGTCCATGAACTGCGACAGCTGCGACGAACCGAAGAACTCGCGCACCGCGGCGACCGCGGGCTTCGCGTTGATCAGGTCGTTCGGCATCACGGTCGAGACGTCGACCGACGACATACGCTCCTTGACCGCACGCTCCATGCGCAGCAGGCCGACGCGATACTGGTTCTCCAGCAGCTCGCCCACCGAACGCACGCGACGGTTGCCCAGGTTGTCGATGTCGTCGACTTCGCCCTTGCCGTCCTTCAGGTCGACCAAGGTCTTCACGACCGCGAGGATGTCCTCGGTGCGCAGCGTCGTGACCGTGTCCTCGGCGTCGAGGTCCAGGCGCATGTTGAGCTTCACGCGGCCGACGGCCGAGAGGTCATAGCGCTCGGGATCGAAGAACAGGCCGCCGAACAGCGACTCCGCGGTTTCCAGCGTCGGCGGCTCGCCCGGGCGCATGACGCGATAGATGTCGGACAGCGCCTGCTCGCGCTCCTCGGCCTTGTCGGCCTTCAGCGTGTTGCGGATCCAAGGGCCGGTGGTCACGTGATCGATGTCGAGCAGCTCGATGCGATCGATGCCGGCCTTGTCCAGCAGCTCGAGGTTCTCGGCCGACACTTCGTCGCCCGCCTCGATGTAGATGCGGCCCGTCGTCTCGTCGATCAGGTCATAGGCGCTGTAGCGGCCGTAGATCTCTTCGGTCGGGATCAGCAGGTCGGTCAGGCCGTCCTTGCCGGCCTTGTTGGCCGCACGCGGGCTGATCTTCTGGCCGGCCGGGAAGATGACCTCGCCAGACTTCGCGTCGACGATGTCGAACGCCGGCTTCTGGCCGCGCCAGTTCTCGGCCGCGTACGGGATCTGCCAGCCACCCTGACCGCGCACGAAGGTGACGGTGTTGTAGAAGTGGTTGAGGATCTCTTCCGAGTTCAGGCCGAGCGCGTACAGCAGCGACGTCACCGGCAGCTTGCGCTTACGGTCGATGCGGACGTTGACGATGTCCTTGGCGTCGAATTCGAAGTCGAGCCACGAGCCGCGATACGGGATCACGCGCGCCGCGAACAGATACTTGCCCGACGCGTGGGTCTTGCCACGATCATGGTCGAACAGGACGCCCGGCGAACGGTGCATCTGCGAGACGATGACGCGCTCGGTGCCGTTGATGAAGAAGGTGCCGTTCTCGGTCATGAGCGGCATGTCGCCCATGTAAACGTCCTGCTCCTTGATATCGAGGACCGAGCGAGCTTCCGTATCGGGATCGACCTCGAACACGATGAGGCGAAGCGTCACGCGCATCGGCGCCGCATAGGTGATGCCGCGCTGGCGGCACTCTTCGACGTCGAACTTGGGATCCTCGAGTTCGTAGGTCACGAAGTCGAGCTCGGCAGTGCCGGCGAAGTCGCGGATCGGGAACACGCTGCGCAGCGTCTTCTCGAGGCCCGAGACATAGCCCGTCGACGGATCGCTCCGCAGGAACTGTTCGTAGGATTCGCGCTGAACCTCGATCAGGTTCGGCATCTGCACCACTTCGTGGATGTCGCCGAACACCTTGCGGATACGGCGCTTCGCGGTGCCGTTCTCGATTGCCTTGGTCGCCATGGGAGTAGGTCGCCTCGCTTGGTCAAATTTCGCGCCCGGGCTGGCCCGGGCAGGTGCGCGAACGAGACGCAAAAAGCCGCGTCATCCCTGATGGGATCGCAGCTTCGGGGCGTCTCGAAAGACCTCGGCCGATCCATTCGTCCAATGCGTTGCGCGACGACGCATCATTTCCCGATCGTGAGGCAGAGCCGGGATATAGGGCAGGGGCCGGAAACAGTCAAGGAAACGCGAACGTCGGGCGAGGGCGCGGCTTGATCCCGATCCGGGGTATGGTTCGGCCTGGCGCAGCATTGCCACGGTTCGGCGCGCCGGGGCGTGATGGGTGCTGGCGGCGCAGACGCGGATCGGCGTTGGCGGAACGCATGACCATTCGCGCCATTGCTGCAACCACCGTTCTTCTCCTGCCTCTGGCAGCCGCCGCGCAGGATGCGGCGCCAGGACCGGTTCCGCTTCCCTGGACGCTGCCGCCCGGCAACAGTGTGACACCGCCAGCGGTCGAGCCGCCGGCAGCGACGCCGCCCGGTCCGGAAGCTGAGCCCCGACCGACGCCAACCCCGCGCCGGACGGCGCGCCCGCAGCCGACCGCGACGCCTGCGCCAGCACCGGTCGCGGCGCCACGACCGCGGCCAACTCCTTCGCCGACTCCCGAAGCGTTACCGACGGCTGAAACAATCCCGGAAGCCGCGCCGACTGCTGAGCCGACGCCGGTGATCCAGGCCGAGCCCGAGGCCGAACTCGCGCCGGAGCCATCGGTCCCAACCGACCTGCCGCCGGCGAGGCCAGAGCCCGCAGGGGAGTCGCGGAGTTCGCTGTTGTGGATCCTGCTCGCGGCAGGGCTGGTCGCCGCACTGGCCGCGCTGCTGTTCTGGCGCCGCCGCAAGCCCGAAGAAACCTCAGACGAGGTTGCCGAAGTGACGGCGGATCCTGCGCCGGTCGCCCCGCCGCGCGTGATGGCCGCACCGGAGCCTGCCGCTCCGGTGGAACCCGCAACGCCTGCGCAGCCGCGCTTCCTGACCCGCGCGGTGCCCGGCCCTGTGCCGGCACCAGCGCCTGCGGCTCCGGTCCAAGCATCCGAGCCGGAAGGCCCGAGCTTCCTCACGCGCCCGATGCCGGAACCAGAGGGCCTGGTCGTGTCGACCGCTTTCCGCACGCCGCCCGTCTTACCGGCCCCGGCTCCAGCGCCGGCGACGGAGCGGGCGCCGCTCGACTTCACCTTCCTGCCGATGGCGATGGGCACGGACGGCAACAATGCGGTGATCCGCTTCGAACTCGGGGCCGGCAATTCGACCGACATGGCTGTGCCCGAGCTGCGCTTCGCCGCCGGCCTGTTCGGAGCCAGCCCCCAGCAGGACGCGGAGATCGAACGCTTCTTTGCGGAGATGCCGCTCCACGCGCAGCTCCAGCCGTTCCCGGTTGAGGCGGGCGAGGCGCGCAAGGTCGAGGCGACCGTGTCGCTCCCGCTCGACAACCTGCCGGTGCTGAGCGCGGGTGATCGCCGCTTCTTCGTGCCCGTGATGGCGATCGACGCGCGGTATCGCTGGGCCGACGGGCGCGAGGCCCGGACGCGCGTCGCCTTCGTGGTCGGTCGTCAGATCCAGGGCAGCGACAAGCTGGCACCGGTGTTCCTCGACCGTGGCGACCGGATGGTCGATCGGCTCGAGGCGCGGCTCCACGGCGAGGTTCGTCGGGACTGAGGGAGGCACAGCCTCGCCTAGCCTCTTCCAGGAGGCGGGCGGGGCCGTGACATTGCCGGCGGAAGCTGGGGCTTCCGAGAGCATCGGGCTCCTGCGCAGGCAGGGGCCCAGGGCCTAAGCCGCTGTACTCGACCGGCCTTACAGAAAAGCGCGTGAGCTCCGGTGTCGGGCTTCTAAGGCGCGTTTGCACGGCAAGGCGCAGGGCCGTGTCTGCTTCGGTCGGCGCGGCGACCCGCATCCGGCGTCTTCAAGCACGAAAAAGGGGCGGCTCCTGGTCGGAGCCGCCCCTCTTCTTGTCGGCAAGTGCCGCCCGGCCGAAGCCGGGCGCCGCTTACTTGACCTCGACGGTCGCGCCGGCGCCTTCCAGCTGCGCCTTGATCTTGTCGGCTTCGTCCTTGGCGATGCCTTCCTTGACCGGCTTCGGCGCGCCCTCGACGAGAGCCTTCGCTTCGGTCAGGCCCAGGCCGGTGATCGCGCGGACTTCCTTGATGACGTTGATCTTCTTGCCACCGTCGCCGGTGAGGATCACGTCGAACTCGGTCTTCTCTTCGACAGCAGCAGCGCCGCCAGCAGCGCCGCCAGCAGCCGGAGCAGCCGCAACCGCAGCAGCGGCCGAAACGCCCCACTTCTCTTCGAGCAGCTTCGAGAGCTCAGCGGCCTCGAGGACAGTCAGTTCGCTCAGCTGGTCGACGATCGCGTTCAGGTCAGCCATGTGTAATCTCCAAAATCAGATAGTTCGGGTTGATAGTCAGGGCAGGGGCGCCGATCAGGCGGCCTCCTGTTCCTTGTCCGCATGCGCCGCAAGCACGCGAGCGATCTGCGCCGCCGGTGCCTGGGTGATGGTCGCGAGCTTGGTCGCAGGTGCCACGATGAGCCCCACGATCTTTGCGCGCAGCTCGTCGAGCGACGGCAGGCCGGCAAGTGCCTTGATACCTTCCGCGTCGAGAAGCTGGCCGCCCATCGCCCCGCCGACGATCTCGAGCTTGTCCGTGGTCTTGGCGAAGTCGTTGACGACCCGGGCAGCAGCCACGGGATCGGCAGACGTCGCAAGCGCGGTCGGCCCGGTCAGCAGGTCGGCGATGACCGAATAGTCGGTGCCTTCCGCTGCGATCTTGGCAAGGCGGTTCTTCGCGACCTTGTAGCTGGCGCCGGCTTCACGCATCTTCGTACGGAGTGCCGTCGACTGGGCGACGGTCATCCCGAGGTTGCGGGTGATGACCACCACGCCGACCTCGTTGAAGGTGCGGTTCAGCTCGGATACCAGCTCACTCTTTTGAGCGCGATCCATGCCGTTCTCCTCACAAATGGGCGGTGCGCTAGGCACAGCCCGGTACATGTCCCGATGGCGAACCACCGGGGGCGACGTGTCCGAGGGGCATGGGCTCTGGTGCCAGCGGATCAACCCGATGGCGGACCCGGCGCTGCGGATGCAGGTCGCCAGGGATAGAATCACCTTCCCCGTCTAGGCAGGGCATTAAGCCGGAAGCCGGCACCTGCTGTCTCGGACGGCGAGCCGGACGCGCACGCGCGCCGGATCAGGTGGCGCCCATAGCAGACCGGCGCGGCGAAGCAAGCGAAACCGATCGGGGTCCCGGAACGAAACAAGCCGGTCCCAGCAACTTAGCTGCTGCTGGTAAACATCGGGAGCCAAGCTGGTAAACGAAACGTTAAGACTCGGCTCGTGGCACGGTGCCAGGGCCCGGAGGCCGTTCAATGCGTTTCGCCCGTTCCCTTTTCCTTGCAACTGCGCTCGCGGGCACGGTGCTCGCGGCCGCGCCGGTTCTAGCTGCGCCACCGCAGCCGAAGGTGGTGAGCGTGATGGAGACCGGCGGCGTGCTGCAACCCGGCGAGTATCTCTGGGCGCCGGAAGGCGTGCCGCCGGGCAAGCTCGCCATCGTGGTCGATCTCCGGCGCGAGCGGCTCTACGTCTATCGCGGCGGCGTGGAAATCGGGCGGACGCTGATCATCTATGGTGCGGACCACAAGCCGACGCCGACGGGGAGCTTCCCGATCCTGGAAAAGGATCGCGACCATGTCTCGAACCTCTACAATGCGCCGATGCCGTACATGCTGCGGCTCACCTGGGGCGGGGTCGCGATCCACGGGTCGGGCGAAGACGTCGACAGCCGCTACGCGACCCACGGCTGCATCGGCGTCCCCGACGAGTTCGCAGCGCTGCTCTATGCGCAGGCCAGGAAGGGCGACACCGTCCTAGTGACGCGCGACTGGATGCCGGAGGTGTATGGTGCCGAAGGGGTGCAGGTGGCCTCCGCAGACTAGCGAGGTGCTCGCGGAGCCGAACGCAAAAAAAAGCCGGCCGGACCATGGGTCCGACCGGCTGTCTCTTATTCAAAAGCGCTTGGCTTACATCTTCACCGAGACGCCCACGTACATGAAGCGACCGACGTTGTCGTAGATCGCGTCCTCGCCGTTGCCCAGCAGGCCATAGGGCGGCCGCTTGTCGGTGAGGTTGTCGATGCCGCCATAGAGACGGAACTGGTCGTTCACCTCCGCCGACGCACGAATCGCATGGTAGAACACACGCGGATAGTAGACGACGTCCGCATAGTTTGGATCAAGCGCGGGCACGCCATAGGTGTCGTGCTGGGCCTCCCAGTCGGTGATCGACTGACGGCCGATGTAGCGCAGCTGATAGCCCAGCGTGACGTTCTTGTGGGTGTAATCCGCCGACAAGTTGATGTTCCAGATCGGATCACCAAGCTCGCCCTTGATCCGCTCGCGCTGCTCCGGATTGTCGAGGTACGGATAGTCGTCCCGCGTGCGCACCCAGGTGCCGACTGCCCGCAGCGCGAGGCGGTTGTCCGCGTCGAAGCTGTGGTTGTAGGCGATATCCATGTCGATACCGCGTGCCTGGAGCGCCGCGAAGTTCACCGTGCTCTGCAGCAGCGCGGTTGGTGCGAACTCGCCATTCGCCTGGCGCGGATTGATCAGACCGCAGAACTGGTTCTCCAGCGAAGCCGCGTCATAGCACGCGTCGAGGATGGTCTGCGCGTCGACCGAAGCGATCACGTTGCTGATCTTGATGTCGTAGTAGTCAGCGGTGATCGCGAGTCCCGGCAGGAACGACGGCTGAACGATGACGCCATAGGTCCAGCTGCGCGAGCGCTCGGCTTCCAGGTTCGGATTGCCGCCAGACAGGATCTCCGTGCTGCCCGCGCGTGCCGCATTGTTGACGAAGCCCGTCGGAACGCCCGCTGCGGCGCAGTTGGCGACGCGGTTTGGTCGACCCGTGTTGATGAAGTTCACATCGCACGGATCGTTGAGCTGCGCGAAGTTCTGCGTGGGCGAGGAGTAGAGGTCCGACAGGGTCGGTGCGCGTACCGCCTTCGAATAGTTCACGCGGAATTTGATGTCGCGGACTGGTGCGTAGATGCCGCCCACGTTGTAGGCCCAGACGGTCCCCGTCGAGCCCTTGTAGTCGGCGACGCGCACGGCGCCGGTTGCGGTCAGTTCCTCTGCAAATGCCATGTCGCGTAGAACCGGCAGTTCAATCTCGCCATAGGCTTCCTTCACTTCGAAGGACGGCGGGTTGAACGGCGGGATGGCGTTCAGGAAAGTCGCGCCGCTGCTCACGAGCTCGTCATAGGCATAGGACGCGGTTTCGCGCCGATATTCTGCGCCCAAGGCGAAGCGAACTGGACCACCCGGCAGTTCGAACAGCTGCGAGCTGTCGCCGACGACGTTCGCATTGATGTCGAATTCGGTGGCCTTGCCCGTGCGAGTCGAGTTGGTGTTGATGTAGTTCAGCGCCGCCTGGCTCGGCGCACCTTCGCCAAGGACGTTGAGCGGCACGCAGTTCGGGTCGGTGACCGACGCCTGGTTGATCCGGCAGACGATCTCGCCCGCACCGTTCCGCACCGCGTCGACCGCGTTGTAGAAGTTCTGATTGATGCGGTTGTTATAGAAGGTCGAACGACTACGGAACTCGCCATAGTTGACCGAGAAATCGTACTTCCAGTCCTCGTTGAACGTACCTTCGGCGCCGACGACGATGCGATAGGTGTCGCGGCGGTCATATTCGTCGCGCGTGCCGAAGTCGTTGTTGTTCCGGTTCAGACGGAAGAAGGTCGCACCTGCCGGCAGCATCGAGCGGATCGTCGCCGCTGCGCCGGGCTGCAGATACGGGTTGTCGAGCGAGATCGGGATGCCGATCGACTGGCGCGCGAAGCCCGAATTTGCGGGGCGGAGAATATCGTTCCCGTCATCATCGGTATCTGCAACCAGGCCCTGCTCGCCACCCTGGGCGAAGGTCGGCGTGCCCTGGTTGAAGCTCTCCACTCGGACGAACTTGGCTTCGAAGAACGGCTTAAATCCCTCCGACACGTCGTAGTGACCAAGCAGGTTCGCGACATAGCGCTTCAACGACGGGTTGAGTGTGCCGCGGTCGTTGAGGATCGCGCCGTCGCCGCCATTGTTGTTGTTCGAGCCGGCAGGACGGAAGTCCTGGCCGTAGTTGTACTCGCGCAGCGAACCGTCGGTGTTGAAGCCGAACACGCGCGGATAGCCGTTCGGCAGGCACGCCATGGTCACGCCGTTGCCGCACGTCCCGATGCCCGCGCCGCTGTACGCAATGAAGTTGCCGCCGTTGTCATAGCCGAAGCTGCGAACACGGTTCAGATAGGTGCGGTTGGGGGTGTCGTTGTCGGCAGCCGGGCTGTCGACCAGCTGGAACTGGCGGCGGCCCGTGAAGGCGCCGGTGAGATCCGGACGGTCGCTGTAGGTCAGCAGGTTCTGACGGTTATACTCAAGTGCAAGCGCGATGTTGCCGCGACCCTCGGCGAAGTTCTTTCCGAACGTGCCCGATACGCGATAGGTGCCGCGGTCCCCCTCATCACTGAGGCCGCCCTGTGCGTTTAGCGTGATGCCGTCGAAGTTCCGCTTGAGCACGAAGTTGACCACGCCGGCCATCGCGTCGGAACCGTACACGGCCGAGCTGCCACCCGTGACTACGTCCACCCGGTCGAGCAGGTCGGTTGGAATGGTGTTGGTGTCGACTAGGAAGTCGCCTTCCGATCCGGTAATGTGACGGCGGCCGTTGACCAGCACCAGCGTGCGGGTGACGCCGAGGCCCCGAAGGTCGAGGAAGTTGACGCCCGAAGTGCCGATGTACTGAGTCGAGTTCGCCTGACTGTAGGTCGAGCGCAGCGACGGCAGGTCGTTCAGAACGTCGCCGACGACGACTGCGCCCGTGCGAGTCAGGTCCGCCGCAGTCACGCTGGTTACCGGAATCGGCGAGTTGAGCGTCGGGCGGGAAATGCGCGAGCCGGTAACGATGACTTCGCCGCCCGTATCCTCGAGCGCGGGAGCCGGAACCTCGGTCTGGGGAGCGCCGATCTGGTTCTGGTCGGTGGAGGCCGACTCCGCGTCGGCCGGGGTGGTGGTCTGCGCAGCAGCGCTGCCAGCGAGAGCCAATGCGATGGTGGAGGCCGTCAGCCCGAGGACTGCCTTCCGTACAAATACGCGTGTCATGTGAAACCCTCTGTCTACACGGCTGCCCGTTACTCGGCTGCGCCAGCTAGACGTGAGACACCCCTCCCGCACGAAGAACAACATGCTGCGCAGCATTGCTGCAAAAACATGCAGGGTGTTGTCTACGGGCAACACTATGTAAACAAAGGTAAATAGTGCCGTCCCGCAGATCCTCCCGGCCGCACAAACAAAAAGGGCTGGGATCGCTCCCGGCCCCTTTCCGTTTGTCTCGAGTCCCGAAGGGATCAGGCGGTGGCGACTTCCGCCACGTCCACCCGCACGCCCGGGCCCATCGACGACGAGAGCGCGACCTTCTTGAGGTACTTGCCCTTGGCGCCCGACGGCTTAGCCTTGACGACCGCATCGACCAGCGCGTCGAAGTTCTCGCGCAGGTCCTCGGCCGAGAAGCTCGCCTTGCCGATGCCGGAATGGATGATGCCGGCCTTCTCGACGCGATACTCGACCTGACCGCCCTTGGCGGCTTCCACGGCGGCTGCGACGTTCATGGTCACGGTGCCGAGCTTCGGGTTCGGCATCAGGCCCTTGGGACCCAGCACCTTACCGAGGCGGCCGACCAGGCCCATCATGTCCGGGGTGGCGATGCAGCGATCGAAGTCGATCTTGCCGCCCTGGATCGCTTCCATCAGGTCCTCGGCGCCGACGACGTCCGCACCGGCTGCCGTGGCTTCGTCAGCCTTGGCGCCGCGGGCGAACACGCCCACGCGCACCGTCTTGCCGGTGCCCTTGGGCAGGGTCACGACGCCGCGGACCATCTGGTCGGCGTGGCGCGGATCGACGCCCAGGTTCAGCGCGACTTCGACGGTCTCGTCGAACTTGGAGGTCGCGTTGGACTTCACCAGCGCGATCGCTTCGTCAACGCCGTGCAGCTTCTCGCTGTCGATCGTCCAGGTCTTCTGCTTCTTGGTCAGCTTGGCCATGATCTCAGCCCTCCACCACTTCGAGGCCCATCGCGCGGGCGGAGCCTTCGATGATCTTGGTCGCTGCCTCGATGTCGTTGGCGTTCAGGTCCTTCATCTTCGCGGTGGCGATGTCGGCCACCTGCGAACGCTTGATCGAACCCGCGGTCACCTTGCCCGGCTCCTTGGAGCCCGACTTCAGGTTCGCTGCCTTCTTGAGAAGGTAGGTCGCCGGCGGCGTTTTAGTCTCGAACGAGAAGGAGCGGTCGGCATAGACGGTGATGACGGTGGGGAGGGGGGTACCCTTCTCTACGTCGCCGGTCTGCGCGTTGAACGCCTTGCAGAATTCCATGATGTTCACGCCGCGCTGACCCAGCGCCGGGCCGATCGGCGGCGACGGGTTGGCGGCACCAGCTGCAACCTGCAGCTTGATATAGCCGGTGATCTTCTTTGCCATGTTTCTCACTCTGTAGCGGGGCAGGGTCTGGCGACCTCGCCCGTTTCAAGTTTAGCGGTTCGATCGGCCGTCCGATGGACAGACGCCTCCCGCAAGTTTTCCACGCATGACGTTGGAAGGCGCGCGCATAGCCGAAGCCGGGGCGAAAGGCAATTGGCCGTGCCGGAGCCTCAGACCCGTGCGAACCAGATGACGTGCATCGGTCCCTTGCCATTCTCCCGGGCGCGGACGCGGACCTCGTCGACGGCAAAGCCCGCCTGGGCAAGTCGCCGTGCGAATGCCGGATCGGGCGCGGCCGACCACACGGCGAGGATGCCGCCCGGTCGTAGCGCTGCCCGCGCCCGCGCCAGCCCGCGCGCCGTGTACAGGCCGTCATTCTCTTGCCGGGTAAGACCGTCCGGACCATTGTCGACGTCCAGCAGGATCGCGTCATAGCGCTCGGGGCCTGCTGCAGCCTCGCCGATTGCCGAGCCTACGTCGCCTATCCGGATGGTGACGCGCGGATCGTCCAGACATCCCTGGGCGAGTTCCGCCATCGGGCCGCGCGCCCATTCGATGATGCCGGGCACCAGTTCGGCAACGGTCACTTGGGCCTCGGGACCCACCAGGCCGAGCACTGCACGCAGCGTGAAGCCCATGCCATAGCCGCCGATCAGCAGCCGCGGTGCCGGGCGCGTCCCGAGTCGATCGCAGGTCATCGTGCCCAGCGCCACCTCGGATCCGCGCATGCGGCTGCTCATCAACTCATTGCGTTCGAGCAGGATCATGAAGTCGCTGCCGCGGCGGACTAGCCGCAGCGGCGGCCCTCCCGGGACCTCGGCGACTCCGATCAGCTCGCGCGGAGTCACCGTTTGCGGGCTTTGCGCGCAGCGTAGCGGGCGTCGCGAGCGGCTTTCAGCTCTTCCGCCGTCTTCTGGGGCTTGGGCGCAGCAGGTGCCTGGGCGGCACGGGCTGCCTCCGCCTCGGCCAGCTTGGCTGCCCTCTCGGCCTCGGCGGCCTTCAGGCGCTCGGCACGACGCTCGGCCGCGGCAGCCTTGCGGGCTGCCTGGGTCGCCTCGCGCGCCGCGATGGTCGCCGGATCCGCGGCGGGCTTGTTGCGGAGCTTTTCGAGCGCCGTCTGCTTGGCGGCACGCGATGCGGCTGCACGTTCGGAGAAATTGGGAGTCTTGTACCCTGCCATGTCTAGTCCGTCTTGGGTCGCGACCGTCGCGACCGGAGAGGGAGCCCTTTAGACCAATCTCCCGCAGAGTCTCGCATGCGAATGGTGCGGATCCGGCAGCGATGTCGAAAGCGGCCTGCAAAACCCTCCAGTATTCATGCCCAGCTGCGTGGCCGCGCCCACTTCAAGGCTTGAGTGCTTGATGCCTCGTCGCAAACTGCTTGCTGGAAAGGCCGATGCACCTGTACGTGACATTTCGATGACCCCCCCTCCACCGGACCAGTCACGCGATCGCCGGATCGAGGATCCTACCAACCTGTGGGTCATACACCCGGCGGGGCGGATGCTGCTGCCCTGGTTCATCGCACGGGGAATCTCGGCGAACGCCGTGTCGGTCGGGGGGCTGACGCTCGGCGTCTTGGCCGCTCTTGCCTTCGGCCGCTGGGAACATTGGCCGTTCGTCGTGGCGGGATCGGTGCTGTCGGTCACTTGGCTGATCGCGGACGGACTCGACGGCATGATCGCGAGGGCCACCGGCACGGCTAGCCCGCTGGGCCGGGCACTCGACGGCCTGTGCGATCATGGCGTCTTCATTCTGATCTACCTGGTTCTCGCCTCGTCGATCGGCACGCTCGAAGGCTGGTTGTTGGCCATTGCAGCAGGTGTCGCGCACGCGCTGCAATCCAACCTCTACGAAGGCGAGCGCGCGCGCTTCCACCGCCGGTGCAAAGGATTGGCCTCGGCGCCCCCGCAACCCAGTCGCAACCCGCTTGTCCGGTTCTACGACCGCATTGCCGGGACGGTCGATCGGTTCGCCCGTCCGTTTGACGACGCCCTCCGCAACAGGAGCGACGCCGCGCGGCTTGCGGCTGTCTATGGCCAGCAGGCGGCCAAGCCGATGCGGTTGATGCGGTTGCTGACTGCCAACACGCGGATCGGAGCGATCTTCGTCGCGTGTCTGGCGGGCGATCCGCGGCTGTTCTGGTGGTTCGAGATCGGACCGCTCACCCTTGTTCTGATTATCGGGTTGATCTGGCATCGCAGCGTCGAGGCCCGACTAGCCCGCAGCGCGTCTCCGGTGGAGCGCGCCTTTTCCTCTATTCCAATCATCCAGTCGAAGGACGTGAAGAAGTAATGCCGAGCATCAACATCGCAGTCGTCGGCGTCGGTAACTGCGCCAGCTCCCTCGTTCAGGGACTTTCCCACTATCGCGACGGCGCCAACGAGCGGACGGGCCTGATGCATTGGGACCTTGGCGGCTACCGGCCGAGCGACATCAAGGTCGTGGCCGCCTGGGACGTCGACCAGCGCAAGGTCGGCAAGGATGTGGCGGAAGCGATCTTCGCCAAGCCGAACTGCACCGCCATCTTCTGTGCCGAAGTCGAGCCGACCGGCGCGATCGTTCAGATGGGCAAGGTGCTGGACGGCGTCGCCGAGCACATGTCCGAGTACAAGGACGACCGCACCTTCCTCCTCGCCGACGCGAAGGAGCCGACGAAGGAAGAGGTCGTCGCAGCGCTCCGCGCGACCAACACCGACGTGCTGATGAACTATCTGCCGGTGGGGTCGCAGGCTGCGACCGAATTCTACGCGGAATGCGCGATCGAAGCGGGCGTCGCATTCGTGAACAACATCCCGGTCTTCATCGCCAGCAACCCGGAATGGGCGAAGCGGTTCGAGGATGCGGGAGTGCCGATCGTCGGCGACGACATCAAGGCGCAGCTCGGCGCGACCATCGTGCACCGCGTGCTCACCGACCTGTTCGCCAAGCGCGGCGTGAAGCTGGAGCGGACCTACCAGCTCAACACCGGCGGCAACACCGACTTCCTCAACATGTCGAATCATCGCCGCCTGGAGTCCAAGAAGATCTCCAAGACCGAGGCAGTGCAGTCGGTCGCAGCCGAGCGGCTCGAGGAGGACAACGTCCACATCGGCCCGTCCGACTATGTGCCGTGGCAGAACGACAACAAGATCTGCTTCCTGCGCATGGAAGGCTCGATGTTCGGCGGCGTGCCGATGAACCTCGAACTGCGTCTTTCGGTCGAGGACAGCCCGAACAGCGCCGGCGTCGCGATCGACATGATCCGCTGCGCCAAGCTGGCGAAGGACCGCGGCCTCGCCGGTCCGATCGACGGCGCCTCCGCCTATTTCTGCAAGCATCCGCGCACGCAGATGACCGACGACCTCGCCCAGCAGGCGGTGGAAGCGTTCGTCGCGGCCCATTGAGGTGATCGATACCGCCATCCTGCTGGCAGCCGGTGAAGGAAGCCGGCTGCGTTCCGCAGCGCCGTTCAAGCCCTTGTGTACCGTCGGGGGCCGCCCCCTGGTGGATCACGCGATTGCGGGGCTGGCGGAGGCAGGCATGGCGCGCGTCGTGGTCGTGCTCGGCTATGGTGCCGAGCAGATCGAATCTCATCTCGGCGGGCGGGCTTGGCCGCTCGCCGTCGAGACGGTGCGGGTCGAGGATTATCGTCAGCCGAATGGCGTGTCCGTGTTGGCGGCAGAGCGGCATGTTGCCGGCGCGCCGGCCTTGCTCGCCATGTGCGATCATCTTGTCGACCCGGCGCTCTATCGACGGATGGCGGAGACGGGCGAGGCGACCACCGGCGCTCGCTTGGGGATCGACCGGCGGCTCGACAGCGACTGGATCGACCTGGACGACGTGACGCGCGTGCACACGGCGGGCGAGCACATCGTCGCGATCGGCAAGGGGCTGCATCCCTACGACTGCTTCGACACGGGCGTGTTTGCGGTGGGGGCGGGGCTGTTCGCCTCGCTACGGACGCTCGCGGCGCCCTCGCTGACGGAAGGGATGCGCGCCCTTGCCCGCGACGGCGAGGCACGGGTGACCGATTGCAGCGATCTCGACTGGATCGACGTCGACGACCAGTGGGCGCTCGACAAGGCGGAGGCGTGGCTCGCGGCCACCAGCGTCGCGTAGGCGCAGGTCCGTTGAGCGCAGGCTGGTGACGCAAAAGAAAGGCCGGAGCATGAAGCTCCGGCCTTTCTTGTTCGTACGGTGAGGACGCGACCGCGTAGTGCGATCGTGCGAAGCTTACTTGCTGCGCTCGACCTGCTCGAAGTCCAGTTCCACAGGCGTGGCGCGACCGAAGATCGACACCGACACCTTGACCTTCGACTTGTCGAAGTCGAGTTCCTCGACCAGCCCGTTGAAGCTGGCGAATGGGCCGTCGAGCACCTTCACCGAATCGCCGATCTCGAAATCGACCTTGATCTTCTGCTTGGGAGCAGCGGCGGCTTCCTGCTTGGTGTTCAGGATGCGCGCGGCCTCGGCCTCGCTGATCGGCTGCGGCTTGCCCGACGAACCCAGGAAGCCCGTCACCTTGGGCGTGTTCTTCACCAGGTGATAGACGTCGTCGTTCATGTCGAGCTTGGCGAGGACATAGCCCGGAAAGAACTTGCGCTCCGACTGCACCTTCTTGCCGCGACGAACCTCCGTCACGGTCTCCACCGGCACCTCGACCGATTCGACCAGCCGGTCGAGCCCGAGGCGGGTGGCGTCGGCCAGGATCTGGTCGCGAACCTTGTTCTCGAAACCCGAATAGGCGTGGATGATGTACCAGCGCGACATGCAGTATCCTTTAGGCGGCCAGGCTCAGCAGCATCTTCACGATCGCGTCGAACGCCGAGTCCACCGCGAAGAAGAAGACGCCCAGCAGCGTTGCCATGATGACCACCATGACCGCCGTCATGACCGTTTCGCGGCGCGTCGGCCACGTGACCTTCTTGGTCTCGGTCTGGACCTGGCGGATGAACTCTGCCGGAGATGTCTTCGCCACTGTTTCACCTGAAAGTCTTGTGCGTCACCAACCGCGGGGCAAGGGTCCGCTGCCCGGTTCCTTTCCGAAGGAACCGGCGCAGGCCATCCACGCTGTCGGATTGGGTCTGGTATCTAGCGACGAAGCCTGCACGGTGCAAGCGATGGATGGGAAGGGCCCGCAGGGGCCTCTTCCCTGCTGTCAGAGGAGCCCCACCGCGAGGAAACCGCCGACCAGTGCCACCAGCACGGCGATGCCGATCAGGTTCAGACGACGTTCGATGAACGCCTGCACGGGAGCGCCGTAGCGCTTGAGCAGGAAGGCGATCAGGAAGAAGCGGAAGGCGCGGGTGACCAGCGCCGCGGCCATGAAGGCAGCGAAGTTGAACTTGGCCAGGCCGCTGGCGATCGTCACCAGCTTGAACGGGATCGGGGTGAGGCCCTTGATCAGGATGATCGCCGCGCCCCACTGCGCGTACCAGGCCTGGAACTCGTGTGCCTTGTCCTCAAGCCCGTAGAGGTGGATCAGCCACTGGCCCAGGCTGTCCCACAGGAAATAGCCGATCGCATAGCCAAACGCACCGCCGAGCACGGACGCGATCGTGCAGATCGCGGCGATCCGATAGGCGCGCTCGCGATGCTGCAGCACCACCGGAACGAGCACCACGTCGGGCGGGATGGGGAAGAAGGAGCTTTCGCAAAACGACACCACCGCCAGGCTGCGAACGGCGTGGCGATGGTTGGCGAGGCGAAGCGTCCAGTCGTAGAGCGCGCGAAACATCGACAGGTCCTGGAAAAAGGCAGGCGACATGCCGGAAGGCGTGCCGGAAACCCGTCGCGGTCGCGCCAGGCGCGGGTTTCCTAGGCGGCCCGCAAAGGGCAGGCAAGCGGTCGAGGGATAGTGCGCCCGCCTGAGGCGGCAAAGCAGCGGTGGTCGGGCGAGCGTGGTCGCATCATGCTGCTGAAGGGAGACCTTGCCGCCGCCTCAGGCGAGGCGACGGCAGGTGCTGGCAGGAGTGGAGGGACTCGAACCCACGGCCCTCGGTTTTGGAGACCGATGCTCTACCAACTGAGCTACACTCCTATTGCCCCGCCCTGTATCCGCCGTTTCCGCCGGGGGCAAGGGCCCTCGGCATGCAAAAACGAGCGGGATGCACCGGGCGCCGGCTCCCGCGAGGGGCAGCCGGGAACTCAGGCGGCGATGTCGTAGGGCTTGATCTCGCCGTTCAGGTACAGGTTACGGGCCTTTGCGCGGCTGAGCTTGCCCGAGCTGGTGCGCGGCAGCGTGCGCGGCGGCACCAGTTCGATCACGCAGTTCATGCCGGTGACGGCGCGGACGCGCTCGCGGATCTCTTCCCGCAGGCGCTGGCGCTCGGCATCGTCCGACGCGCGACACTGCACCAGCACCGCGGGCGTCTCCTCGCCTCCGGGAGTGGTGATCGCAAAAGCGGCGATGTCGCCGGCCTTGAAGCCGGGCAGCTGCTCGACCGCCCATTCGATGTCCTGCGGCCAGTGGTTGCGGCCGTTGACGATGATCATGTCCTTGGCCCGGCCCACGATGTAGACATAGCCGTCCGACATGTAGCCCATGTCGCCGGTGTCGAGCCAACCATCGGCCATGCACGCCTCGGTCGCGGCCTCGTCCCGGAAGTAGCCGACCATGACCGACGGGCCCTTGCACCAGACCTTGCCGATCGCGCGCTCGGGCAGCGGGGTGCCGTCCTCCTCGCGGATCTCGACAGTCATGTCGCGCACCGGCTTGCCGCAGTTGACGATCGCGCGGAATCGCTGCGGGCGATCACCGTGGCGGTCCCCGCCCGAGAGCTCGGTCTCCTCGACCAGCTCGACCTGGATGCCTTCGCCCGGCGGCATGATCGAGACCGCCAGCGTCGCCTCCGCAAGGCCGTAGCTGGGCAGGAAGGCGGAGGCCTGGAAGCCTGCGTCGCCGAACGCATCGACGAAGCTCTGCATCACGTCCGGGCGGATCATGTCGGCACCATTGCCTGCCACGCGCCAGCGCGACAGATCGAAGCGGTCCGACGCCTTGGTCTGCGACGACATGCGGCGCGCGCAGATGTCGTAGCCGAAGGTCGGCGAGTAGGAGAGGGTGGTGCCGGTGTTGCGGCTGATGAGGTCGAGCCAGGCGAGCGGGCGCCGCGCGAAATCCTCGGTCTTGAGATAGTCGGTCGACACCTGGTTCGCGACCGGCGACAGGAAGCAGCCGACAAGGCCCATGTCGTGGTACCAGGGCAGCCAGGAGACACAGCGGTCGGTGCCGACCAGCTTCATGCCGTGGCTGTGCGCGGCCAGGTTGTTGAGCAGCGCATGGTGCGTGATGGCGACGCCATGCGGGAAGCGCGTCGAGCCGCTCGAATATTGCAGATAGGCGATGTCGTCGCCCTTGGCGGTCGGCAGCTCGGCTTCGGGCGCCTCGCGGGTCGCGAACTCGGACCAGTCGATCCCTTCGACGCCGGCGATGCGCGCCGCTTCACCGGCCATCTGCGCGAGCTCGGGCGGGAAGATCAGCATCTTGGGGTCGCAGCTCGAAAGCTGGACGCGCAACTGCTCGACGTAGGCCTCGCGGCCACCGAAGGAGGTGGGCAGCGGCAGCGGAACCGGCCAGGCGCCTGCATAGACCACGCCGAAGAACAGGCTCGCAAACTCGGCGCCGGTCTCGGCCACAAGGGCGATGCGGTCCTCTGGGCAAACGCCGGCGGCGATCAGGCGGCGTGCCTGGGCCAGCGCGTCTTGGCGCAGCTCGGAATAGGGGTAGGCACGGATCAGCGTACCGCGCGCATCATGGAAGTTCAGCCCCCGGACGCCGGAGGCTGCGTAATCCAGCGCCTCACCCAGCGTATCGAAGTCGGCAAAACGGCGCGGCAGCGTATCGGTCGTGGGTGTGCCACCCGGTGCCGTTGCTTCCATATCGGTGTTCATCGTCAAAAAGCGTCCTCCCTGCGGCGACGGCCCGCCATCCAGCGCGCGAACGCGCGACGGCCTGGCGTCACGGCAATCCCGTTCAAAATCACTGCCCAGTGTGGCACAAACATGGCGTATGTCCTACGCCCGCCGCCCCACCGCCTCGCCTAAGCCGCTCGACGCAGCGGCGCTCGAGCGGTTGGCGTTGCGCTATGTCGAGCGGTACGCGACCACCCGCGCACGGCTGCGCCAGTATCTTGCCCGTAAGCTGCGCGAGCGCGGCTGGGAAGGTGCAGAAGCGCCGGCGGTCGATTCGCTGGCGGAACGCATGGCCGAGCTACGCTATGTCGACGACCGCGTTTTTGCGGAGAACAAGGCTGCCGCAATGGGGCGGCGGGGGCTGGGCGCGCGTCGGGTCGAGGAGGCTCTGCGGCACGCGGGTGTCGAGGCCGACGACATCGAGGAAGTCGCGGGGGCCAGCGCCGATGAGGCGGCGGAGAGCGCACTGAGCTTCGCCAAACGTCGGAAAATAGGGCCGTTTTCGCCGTCGCCTGCGGCGCCGGACCTCGTGCGGAAGCAGGTGGCCGCGATGGTTCGGGCCGGGCACGCGCCGGCGATCGCATGGCGGATCGTGCGCCTCACGCCGGGAGAGGACACGGGATTTCTTCTGGACGAGGAAAACCGAAACAAAACGTCGCCATCCGGCTGGGAGCTGTGATAGGCCTTCGAGCCGGGGGAACAATATAGATGCGTGCGGAACCGCAGCGCGCACCGCTCGACCGCGAAGGCGAGACGCGCGAAGATCAAGAGAGGGGAGCCGGCGTTGCCGATGCGGCCGTTGCCGTGTCCGGCGTCGTCAAATGGTTCGACGTGACACGGGGCTTCGGCTTCATCGTCGCGGACGATCCGGAACATGGGGACGTGCTGGTGCACTTCTCCGTGCTTCAGCCGCACGGCAGGCGGACCTTGCCGGAAGGCGCACGGGTCGAATGTCTGGCCACGTGGCGACAGCGCGGCATGCAGGCACGCGAAGTGCTCTCGATCGACCTGTCCCAAGCAGTGGAAGAACAGCGGCCGCGCGCCAGCGGTCGAAGCGAGCGCGTCGACCTGATCGCTTCGGCCGGAGCGTTCGAGCCCGTCGCCGTCAAATGGTTCAACCGGCTCAAGGGCTATGGCTTCCTGTTGCGTGCAAGCGACGGCGCCGACGTGTTCGTCCATATGGAAACCCTGCGGCGCGGTGGTATCGAGGAACTCGAGCCCGACCAGCCGATGCGCGCACGGGTGGTGGAAGGCGAGCGCGGGTTGCTCGCCGTGGTTGTCGAGAGGGCGGAAGCGTGATCAGCAAGGGTGTGCGGGCGGCGCTGGTCGCAGCGGCGATGGCGCTGTGCGGTGCGTGCACGAGCAACGGCAATGAGGCGAGCAACGCGGCGAGCGTGTTGCCCCGGACCGAGGTCACCATCGAAAGTGCTGGCGGCGCGCACCGGTTCGACGTGGAAGTCGCCCGCACCGAAAAGGAGCAGGCCGACGGCCTGATGTACCGCACCAATATCCCGCAGGACGGTGGCATGTTGTTCGCGCCCTATCCGGCCGGCGGCGGGGCGCCGCGCGCGGCAAGCTTCTGGATGAAGAACACGCCTTCGCCGCTCGACATTCTGTTCATCCGTGCGGACGGGACGGTGGCGACGCTTGCCGAGAACACCATTCCGTTTTCCGAAGCGCCGGTATCGTCGCGTGAGCCGGTCAGCGCAGTGCTGGAAATCCGCGGCGGTCGTGCCGCCGAACTCGGCATCGCCGAGGGGGACAAGGTGCGCTGGAAGGACGTCGCGGCCAAGTAAAGATGGCCGGATCGCCCGCTTTCGCCCCGTGGGACGTTCGAAGCTGGTTGCTGGCGGGCGCGGGCAGGGGTAAGCGGCAGCGCATGGGCATGCTCAAATCGATCTTCACCTGGTGGGAAGGCGCCACCATCGGCACCACGCTTGCACTGCGCGGCAGGAAGAAGGTGGGCACCGATTCGTTCGGCAACGTCTATTACGAGGGCGGCTCCGACACGAACGGCCAACCGCGCCGCTGGGTGATCTATGCGGGCAACAACGACGCGAGCCTCGTGCCGCCCGAGTGGTTCAGCTGGCTGCACCACCAGATCGACGGCCTGCCGAGCGAGGCGCTTCCGCCGGTCCGTACCTGGGAAAAGCCGCCGGAGGGCAACCACACCGGCACGCCGCTTGCGTGGCGGCCGCCGGGCGCGTTGGATCAGGGCGGCCAGCGCATTCGCGCAACGGGTGATTACGAGGCGTGGAGCCCCGACGCGTGAATCGCCGCCTGGCCCTGATCGGGCTGGTACTGGCGGTGCTGGTCGCGGTCGGAGCCTGGCTTTACCTGCGCCCAAGCGCTGAGCGGGGGGACGGTGCTCCCGATCCGGAGGCGGTTGCTTTCGACGCGGCTGACGGTGCGGCGCCCGCAGCGGATGTCGTGAGCGTGGCGAGCGGCGACGCGGTCGCGGTGCCTGGCGCGACGCCGATGGCGGAGCGGGTCGCGATCATCGGCTTCCTGAACAAGCGGAACGGGGAAACCCGCGAGCTGACCATGAAGCCGGGCGAGGCGCGGCGGATCGGCGATGCCGTGGTCCGTCTGCGCGCCTGCGAGCGCACGGCGCCGTGGGAGCAGGAGCAATATACCGGCGCGTTCGTGCAGCTCGACGTCCGCGGCGCGGACGGGCGCTGGCGGCGCCCCTTCTCGGGCTGGTTGTTCAAGGAGCGGCCGGCGCTGAACGTGGTACAGCACCCGATCTACGACGTATGGCCCAAGAGCTGCACGATGCGCTTCCCTGAAACCGGGCCGGACACGGTGTCCGTGCCGAGCCCAGGTGGCAGCCGGTCGAGCGCGAAGAAGTCGGGCGGCGACTCGGCGGGCGCGGCACCATCGGGACCGGCTGCTCCTGAGCCAAGCGCGGCGGCCAACAGCACCGAGTAATCGGCTCGGTCGACCTCCACGACGCCCAGGGTGGCGAGGTGGTCGGTTTGAAACTGGCAGTCCAGAAGCGTGAAGCCGCCGACCCGGAGCCGGGCGACGAGCCAGGCGAGCGCGACCTTGGATGCGTCGGTGGCGCGGCTGACCATGCTTTCGCCGAAGAAGGCGCGGCCGAGCGCCAGGCCGTACAGGCCGCCGACGAGGCGATCGCCGGCCCAGCATTCGACCGAATGGGCGAAGCCCAGCGCGTGAAGGCGCAGGAACACGTCTTCGATCGGGCCGCTGATCCAGGTTTCTGGGCGGTCCGGGGCGGTTTCGGCGCAGAGCTGCAGGATATCCCCAAACGCCTGGTCGACGGTGACGCGGAAGCGATCGGCGGCGAGCGTTTTTCGAAGCGAGCGGGAGCAGTGGAAGCCGTCGAGCGGCAGGATGCCGCGGCGCCGCGGCTCGACCCAGAAGACCGAGTCGGCATCGCGATGGTCGGCCATGGGGAAGACCCCCATGGCATAGGCGCGCAGCACCGTCTGGGGATCGAGGGGCACGGACGGGGCCATGGGGCAAGACTAGCCGGTTGGAGACCCAAAGGAAAAGGGCCGGCGGCACATGCCACCGACCCTTCGGAACCGACTCGAAGAAAGTTGGATCAGGCCTTGCAGCTCTGCGCCGGCTTGCCCGGCTGGGTGAGGGTGATCGACTTGGCGTCGCCGGTCAGGCTGTAGCCATCGGCCTTGAGCGGATCGCCGGCCTTTTCGGCCTTGAGCGAGACGGCGGTGCCGCCCTTTTCGGTGCGCAGGTTGGCCAGCTTGTCGCCCGCGAAGAAGTCGACGTAGACGAGCGTGTTGTCCTTGCAGCGGAAGGTGCTGGTCGCCTTCACCGCCGGCGGCAGTTCGACCGGAGCGGCGTTGGCGAGCTGGGAGGCCATCGGGTCCGGCGCACGGGCGTCGACGGTCTCGGTCTTCTGTTCGCAGCCCGCGAGAAGAGAAAGCGCGAGGGCCGCAGCGGCAGTGGGGAGCAGGGAGCGTTTCATAGCGCGGGTTGCTTCGCCCATGGGATACGCCCCGTCAAGCGTAAGGAGATAACAAAACACGCGGCTGCTGTGTCGCAGCATTACCCGAAACGACCCGCCGGAACCGTAACGACCGGCCCTGTGTGGGAGCGGTACCGCCTCCGAGCGGAGGCGGCGCCGCAGTGCGGCAAGCCCTAGGCGTCAGGCGTTGCTGCTGCCGGTCTGGCTGCGCATGCTGCCCCGATCCTGGACGAGCGAGGGCGCCGGACCCGTAGCGGGCCGCAGCGCATCGCGCTCGCCGGCGGGGACCGGCGCGGTCGGATCGGGGCGGAACGCCTCCGGCGCGCGATCCTTGGGGCCGGGGTGCGGCTTGTCGAGGGCGAGATCGACCGGGACGTGCTCGCCGGTGCCGACATCGCCGGCGCGGGCATCGCGCTGCTGACGCGCGAGCAGCCAGCCGCCAAGCCCGAGCGCCACGCCCAGCAGGCCGATGCCGGCCGTCATCAGCCGGGAGCGGGCGGGAGCGGCCGCGGTGCGGCGACGAGTAGCGGGGGCCTGGGCCATGAAGATCCTTCCTGAGTTCGGTTCTGCGCGCTCCAACCGCCGGGGCGGGAGCGGGGTTCCGGTTGGAGCCGGGGGCGGGTCGGTCGCCCGGCGCCCCGGCTCCCGCTCTAGCAGGAGGCCCGGGGCGCGGGAGCCCGGCGTCAGGCGCCGGCGGTGCTGGTGTCGTCAGCGCCGCCCGTGCCGCCGCGACCGAGGCGGGCGGGGAGCGTCTTGCTGCCGTTCGCCTCCAGCCCGAGCGCGGTGATGGTGTCGATCGCGGTTGCGCCCACCACAAAGGCGACGGCGCCCCAGATCGCGCGGTTGCGCGGGCTCTTGGCCGCGGCGAGGCCGAGCGCGGTCAGGTCCATCGCGTCGCCGACGACCCGGTTCCACATGCGGGCCGAATGGGCGGGCGCCTGGAGCAGGCCGACGCCGGCGGCGACTTCGCGCGCGCCGAACGCGCGGACCAGCCCTTCGTGGCCGTCGGCATCGAGGGTGCGGGCGATGCGCCGGGCGCCGAGCAGCTCGGCTGCGCCCAGCGCAAGGCTGAACACGCCGAGCCCGAGGCTGAGTTTCCTGGCATCCATGGTCGGTCTCCTTCGTCAGGGGCGGCTCCCCGGCGAAGGGGAGCCGGCCGGGTCAGTCGCGCAGGTCGGCGGGCACGGTGCCGCCGTTCGCCGCGAGCTCGCGCATCACCGCCTTGTGCAGCCAGATGTTCATTTCGGCCGAGCCGTCCTTGGCGCCGGTGTAGCCGAGCT
This sequence comes from Sphingomonas sp. JUb134, assembly GCF_004341505.2. Taxonomy (NCBI): domain Bacteria; kingdom Pseudomonadati; phylum Pseudomonadota; class Alphaproteobacteria; order Sphingomonadales; family Sphingomonadaceae; genus Sphingomonas; species Sphingomonas sp. JUb134. The sequence goes on along the minus strand of NZ_SLYP02000001.1, from coordinate 3,383,956 downwards.
CGGTGGCGAGCTCCTTGCGGTTATCGAGGCTGGCGTCGAGATCGAGCAGCTTCATCAGATCGACGATCGAGGTACGCCAGTTGAGGCCGGGGTGTGCGGCCTCGCGCGCCTTCAGCACCGCCTCGACATCGACCGGCTGGCCGCTGGTCGGCTCGGCAGCGGTGGTCTGCGGCGGGGTGGCGGCGCCGGGCACCGGATCGGGGATGTGGACGGGGACGGTCTTGGTCTGGGTGACGGTGCCGTTCTTGGCCGCCGCCGCCTCTGCGCGATCCTTCTGGCCGAAGTAGTTGTCGCCGAAGGGGCCGCCGTCCTTGCCGAAGATGGCCGTCTTGATCTTGCCGAAGATGCTCATGCTCTCGTCCCGTGATGAGGTTCACCTGGATTAACGAGCGGGGGCCGGGCTGGTTCATCCCGCCCGTCGTGCGGAGGTGGCATGTCGTCCGGAGCGGGCGCCGCGGCGGCATCGCGCGCCGTCTGGGCATCTAGCACGGCCATGGCGTCCAATTCCGCGATCGCGGCCCTGTCCTCCTCGCTGAGGTAATCGTCGTCGCTGAGGATCGGGATGGTCATCGGCCAGGCGGCGGGGTTCCAGGGCGCGCGCGGGACCGGATCGCAGGCGGCTGGGTCGGGAAGCGGCGCTTCGGGCGCGGCGGCACGCGGCGAGCGGGGCGGGCCGCTGCCGTCGAGGAGCGCGCCGAACCAGGCGTCGCGTGCGGCGTGATCCGGCGCGAACTTCTCCTGCTCATGGATGCGCAGCTGCTCCACCTCCTCCATGTCGAGTTCGCGTTCATAGTCCGCGTCTCCGTAGCGGCCGAAGCAGTCGCCATCGAAGCCCGGCGGCGGCGGGAAGCGGGTGCGCCATTGCTCGTGGATGTCGCACCACCAGACCGGGTCCGCGGCCTGGGCGGGCGCTGCCGGCTCCGGCTCGGGCGGAAGTTGAGGAAGTTGAGGCTCGGGCGGGGGTGGCGCAACTTCGGGCTCGGGGATGGCGACGCGCAGCAGGCCGGCGGCCTCGGCGCGGCGCCACTGGTCCGCGGTCCATTCGGCGCGGTGGGCGGGATCGCAGTCGGAGACGTCGATCTCGCTCGCGAGGCCGGCGCCGGCCTGGAGGAAGCGATCGGCGCGGGCGAGGGCGACGACCGGCTCAACGTCCGCCGCCTGTTCGGCGCGGTTGGCGAGGAACAGCGCGGCGCGCGCGGGGCCGGCGTCGCGGCCGAGCAGATCGAAGAAGCCGTCGAACTCCTGCGCGACGATGCGCGCGGCGTGATGGGCGGGGCCGGAGGCGGGCGCGTCGGCCTGGGCATCGAGCCGGGCGAGCAGGCGCGTGGCGAGGCCGTTGTCGTAGCGGTGGCGCGTCCAGGTGCCGCCATCGGGGCGGGTGCCGGTCTCGGTCTGGCCATAGAGGGCGCGGGCGAGGAGCGTGTCGGCGACGCGTTCGCGGGCGAGCAGGTTGGCGGCGTGCCAGCCGAGCGCGAAGCCGGCGCCGGCCGCGCGACGGCGCAGCGCATAGGCGGAGGCGACGGACAGGTCGACGATGCGGCAGGCGTTCTCGACCGTGTGCCCTTCGGCCACGCATTCGAGGAAGCGGCGCTGGCGTTCGGGCGTCCAGCCGTCGTGGCGGAAGCGCGAGGTGGCTTCGGGGGTGTCGAGGATCGCCTCGGGCGCGTCGGCGGCGCTCATCGCGCGGCCTGGCCAAGCCGGCGGAACAGGGCGGCGGTGCGCTCGGCGGCTTCGCGGGCGCCGGGCTGCGGGGGCACGCGGGTGCCGATGCGGCCGGCGTCGAGGTGGTCCGACCAGGCGCGGGTAGCGGGATCGTCGAGGTCGATGGCGTCGCGGACGGTGCGCGACAGCATGGGGAGCGGGGCGGGCGACGGCTGGGGGCGGTGCATGGGCGTCCTCCTTCAACAGGCGGACCGGCCATCTATCGCAAGTCGGGGGTTGTAGGACAGCGTGCTGTGCGAGGCGTAGCGAAGCTATGACGAGCGTCGACAGCACGCCCGGACGGCGGCGCTACGGGCGCCGACCGACGCCGCGGCTTTGCCGCGGCGCATGCAGTTCAGAGCCCCGCCCCCGAGAGCGCAGCGAAGCTGCGCGCGAGGCTTGCCAGGGCGAGGGCCGGACGGCGGCGCTGCGGGCGCCGACCGACGCCGCGGCTTTGCCGCGGCGCATGCAGTTCAGATGCTCAGCCGAGCACTTCGCGGACCGCGCGGCGCGCGATGTCGCGCGGGCACTGGTCGACCGGGAAGAGGCGGCGATGGAGCGGCACGAAGGCCGCGAACGCCTGGTTCGACGGCGAGGTAATCTGGGTCTGCTGAATCGATTGAATGAAGTTCATGATGTTCCTGTTGTTGTTCCAAAGAGACGCCGTCCGGATGGACGGCAGCCGCCATTCTCGCGTCCCGCCGGCGTGCGGCGGGGCATGGGGGAATAAGGCGGAAGCGGCGCGAAAGTTCCGGATGCGGAACGGGTCAGCGCCTGAGGTTGGATGTGGGGTGTAGGGTAGGTTGGTTCAAGAGTGGCTGCGAAACCGCTTGCCGGTAAGGGCGGACGGGCGCAGCCTGCGGATGGGAGGCGGGCTGAGTGCCCGGCCGCGTTGAACCCGAGGCTTTTTGTAGCTACATAAAGGGGCGGCAGTGGAGATCCATTTCGATCCCGCAAAGCGCGAGGCGACGCTGCGCGAGCGCGGGTTGGACTTTCTGGATGCGGCGCGGGTGTTCGATGGGCCTGTGATCGAGTTCGAGGATGATCGCTTCGCCTATCCGGAACGGCGTTTCGCCACCTATGGGCTGCTGAACGAGCGGCTGGTGGCGGTGATCTGGACCGCGACTCCGACTGGGCGTCGCATCATATCGATGAGGAAGGCCAATGACCGCGAAGTCACCAAATACCGGGGCTGGCTGGCTTGATCCGGCGGACGACGCCCCAGAACTGACCGACGAGATGATGGAGGTCGCCGAGTTTCGCATCGGCGACAAGGTGATCCGGCCGGCGACGGGCTATCTCGGGCCGAACGGCGTGGTGCGCGGCCGCCCGCCGTCGCGTGACCGGGCCAAGCAGCAGGTGACGCTGCGGCTGGACCCGGACGTCATCGAGAAGTTTCGGGCCGAGGGGCCGGGGTGGCAGGGGCGGATGAACGAGGCGTTACGGAAGGCTGTGGGGTTGTAGACGAAGCTACAACCTTCAAGCCGCGTCATTAACACGTTGAGTACACACGTTGGCTACCTCGCCTGTAGATCGCTACTTTATATAGGCTGGATGCTTAGCTCGATTCGTTCCTCAACGGACTAGTCGCCACACGAGTGTGCTGGCCTTCAAGTTGAAAGAAGCGGAGGTAGACGGGATGGAACATAGGTCTACATCAGATCTGATGCGGATAGCCGCCGCCGGGGGAGGGCTGGATATGAATGCAACCTTCCGAGACGCTGCCGATCTCATGAGGATTGCGGCTTGTGCAAATAGTGGAGGTGGTCAGATCCGACTGCGAGGAATGACGCATCGACCCACGGCCGACCTCGTGCGTATCGCTGTTGCTGGTGGCGGGAGAGTTACTTTTGCGGACTAGCAACATACTCCTGAGCTAAAGTGGGAAGATCTAAAACGGTATACTTCTGAGAGCTGGCTACCGGATAGGTTGAGTATACCAGGCGTATGAAATCTGCCCAATTGAGCTTTTTTGTCTCAGATATAATGTGGTCTATAGCCCACTTCGTATCGTTATCGACGACTGGAGTGTAGTTGTCGTTATTTAGCTCAACTACTTCTTTCTTGTTCCCGAAAACGGTGCTGGTGCGACGAAGGTTCAAGGTGTCGCTGTTTTCGACGCACCGTTTGATGTCCCAAACGAACGGACCGTAGTTGTCGAAGTACCAATCTATGGAAGAGACGGATGGCTTCCCATTGATTAAACTTAGCCAGTCCGCCAAATACACCATCTTGGTGACGCGTGCGTTCGAAAGCTCTTCCTTATATGGGTAGTGCTTCGCTATGTATGCGATGACATCCTCTAACCTTGACGTCATAAGCCGCTCGCTTTCGCAATTGAGGGCGTGGGAGCATATGCTCTAAATGCCTTCAGCATTGGGGCATAATCAGTCGAAAACTGTGAAAGCGCAGCCTCTAGCGCCTGTTCATCGAATCTATCCTGTCTCATCGACTCGACGAGAACCACTGCAATCGGCTCGCCGTTGGAATCTACTCGGTGAGCCCCGAGAAGCTTTGACTTCATAGCAAACCTGACGATGTCGGCTGTCGGAATGCCATAACGTGCTTCAGTGTTCCTCGTGTAGTTTGCACCGTTCCCAAGCGTGTTCTCAAATGACCAGCCTTGCTGCCACCCTTTGGCTATGCAGCCCTGATCATCCGGGTAGAAGGGTCTGCCGGGCTTTCTGAGTACCGGATTTGGTGAGTATCTACCAATCAACACAAAATGACTGTTACCATCATGGACGTATAGGGATGCTCTAGAATCGTCTTTGTGAGATATCGCAAGCTTAGACGCCAGATCGGTCATTAGTCCGTCGCACAATGTGCGTAAGCTCTCGCCCACAAGATCAACTTTGCTTTGCAAGCTCTTTATTGATGGCCGCAGGACAGACTGAATAAGAGTGACTAGAAAGCTTAGAATGGCAACAGAAAAGAACGTCGGGCCAATCCAATCGCTCATTACCATTAGAAAGGTCGACGAGCCGGGGTGGCTCTTGGCCGCTTCTGCCCAATCGTAGGTCAGGAACGCCCCCGAGATGGCCGTAGCAAGCGTAAGCGGCGGCAGCCCAAACCGACTTAGCCAGTCGGCGAAGCGCGCCCGTTTGGTAAGAGTTCTCGTAGGTTGAGGTGGGGTCACCGAGGCAACTTACAGTCCTCCTGATCGCTGTCTAGTCTTCACTCTACTTCGTGTTCGGCATGAAGACTGTTGGCCGCAGTCCTTCACTCCGCCGCCTGCGCCACCTTCCGCCGCTTCAGCAACGGCGCGAGATACTTGCCCGTGTAGCTGCGCGGTTCCTTGGCCACCTGCTCGGGCGTGCCTTCGGCGACGATCTCGCCGCCCTTGACGCCGCCCTCCGGACCCAGGTCCAGGATCCAGTCGGCGGTCTTGATGACGTCCAGGTTGTGCTCGATCACGACCACGGTGTTGCCCTGCTCGACCAGCGCGTGGAGCACTTCCAGGAGCTTGCGCACGTCCTCGAAATGAAGGCCGGTGGTGGGCTCGTCGAGGATGTAGAGGGTGTTGCCGGTGGCACGGCGGGCGAGCTCCTTGGCGAGCTTGACGCGCTGCGCCTCGCCGCCCGACAGCGTCGTCGCCTGCTGGCCGACCTTGACGTAGCCGAGGCCGACTTCGGCGAGCATCGCCATCTTGTCGCGGATCGGGGGCACCGCCTTGAAGAACTCGTGCGCGTCCTCGACCGTCATGTCGAGCACGTCGGCGATGGACTTGCCCTTGAACTTCACCTCCAGCGTCTCGCGGTTGTAGCGGGCGCCGTGGCAGACGTCGCACTCGACATAGACGTCGGGGAGGAAGTGCATCTCGATCTTGAGCACGCCGTCGCCCTGGCACGCCTCGCACCGGCCGCCCTTGACGTTGAAGGAGAAGCGGCCGGGCTTGTAGCCGCGCGCCTGCGCTTCGGGGAGGCCGGCGAACCAGTCGCGGATCTGGGTGAAGGCGCCGGTGTAGGTGGCCGGGTTCGAGCGCGGGGTGCGGCCGATCGGCGACTGGTCGATGTCGATGACCTTGTCGAGGTGCTGGAGGCCGGTGATCTTGTCGTGCTTGCCCGCCAGCACGCGCGCGCCGTTGAGCTGGCGGGCGGCGGCGGCGAAGAGCGTGTCGATGGTGAAGCTCGACTTGCCCGAGCCCGAGACGCCGGTGATGCAGGTGAAGGTGCCGAGCGGGATCGAGGCGGTGACGCCCGTCAGGTTGTTGGCGGTGGCGTTGTGGACGGTGAGCTTCTTGCCGGTGCCCTTGCGGCGCTTGTCCGGCAGCGGGACTTCGCGGGTGCCGTTGAGATAGTCGGCGGTGACGGAGCCCTTGGTCGCGAGCACTTCGGACAGCGTGCCCTGGGCGACGACCTCGCCGCCGTGGACGCCGGCGCCCGGCCCCATGTCGATCACATAGTCGGCGGTGCGGATCGCATCCTCGTCATGCTCGACCACCAGCACGGTGTTGCCGAGGTCGCGCAGGCGCCGGAGCGTCGCGAGCAGCATGTCGTTGTCGCGCTGGTGGAGCCCGATGCTGGGCTCGTCGAGGACGTAGAGGACGCCGGAGAGGCCGCTGCCGATCTGGCTGGCGAGGCGGATGCGCTGGCTCTCGCCGCCCGACAGCGTGCCGGAGGTGCGGTCGAGGTTGAGATAGTCGAGCCCGACGTTGTTGAGGAAGCCGAGGCGCTCGTCGATCTCCTTCAGGATCGCGGCAGAGATGGCGCGGTGCTGGTCGTTGAGCTTGGCGGGGAGCGCCTGGAACCAGGCGAGCGCGTCCACCACCGAGAGATGGGTGGCGTGGGCGATGTCCTCGCCCGCGACCTTCACCGCCAGCGCCTCTGGCTTGAGGCGCGCGCCGCCGCAGGTCTCGCAGGGGTGGCTGGCCTGGTACTTCGAAAGCTCCTCGCGCATCCAGGCGCTCTCGGTCTGGAGCATGCGGCGGTTGAGGTTGCCGATCACGCCCTCGAACGGCTTCTTCACGTCGTACGACTTCTTGCCGTCGACGAAGGTGAGGGTGACGGGCTTGCCGGCGGTGCCGTGGAGGATGACGAGTTGCACCTCGCCCGGCAGGTCCTTCCACGCGGTGTCGAGGCTGAAGCCGAACTCGCGCGCGAGGCTGCCCAGCACCTGCATGTAATAGGGCGAGGGCGGGTTGGACTTGGCCCAGGGGACGATCGCGCCCTTCTTGATCGTGAGATCGTGGTTGGGGACGACGAGGTCGGCGTCGAACTCGAGCTTTTCGCCCAGGCCGTCGCAGGCCGGGCAGGCGCCCTGGGGCGCGTTGAACGAGAACAGCCGCGGCTCGATCTCGGCAATGGTGAAGCCGGAGACGGGGCAGGCGAAGCGTTCGGAAAAGACGATGCGGTTGGCCGGGATGCCGGCCTTCTTCATGTTGCCGCCTGCCTGCGCCTCATCCTCGCGCCCCGGCACCACCGCGTCGACCAGGTCGACATAGGCGAGGCCGTCGGCGAGCTTCAGCGCGGTCTCGAAGCTGTCCGCCAGGCGCGTGGCGATGTCGCCGCCGGTCACGAGCCGGTCGACCACCACCTCGATGTCGTGCTTGTACTTCTTGTCGAGCGCGGGCGCGTCCTCGATCAGATGGACCTCGCCGTCGATGCGGACGCGCTGGAAGCCGGCCTTCTGCCACTCGGCGAGTTCCTTGCGATACTCGCCCTTGCGGCCGCGCACGACGGGGGCGAGCAGCAGCAGGCGGGTGCCCTCGGGCAGCGCCAGCACGCGATCGACCATCTGGCTGACGGTCTGCGCCGCGATCGGCAGGCCGGTCGCGGGCGAATAGGGGATGCCGATCCGCGCCCACAGCAGGCGCATGTAATCGTAGATCTCCGTCACGGTGGCGACCGTGGAGCGGGGATTGCGGCTGGTCGTCTTCTGCTCGATCGAGATCGCGGGGGAGAGCCCCTCGATATGCTCGACATCGGGCTTCTGCATCATCTCCAGGAACTGGCGCGCATAGGCGGAGAGCGACTCCACGTAGCGGCGCTGCCCCTCTGCATAGATGGTGTCGAAGGCGAGGGAGGACTTGCCCGATCCCGACAGGCCGGTGATCACCGTCAGCGTATCGCGCGGGATGTCGATGTCGACGCCCTTGAGGTTGTGTTCCCGCGCGCCGCGGACGGAGATGTGGGTCAGACTCATGGAGGGCGTTCTACTTCCGTTCTGTGCGGGATGCCAGATGCGGGAGATAGGAAGCGGGGGCGGCGGTTGCGAGGGTGGGGGGGGGCGGCGGTGCCATACGGTTCTTTCCTGTCTCAGGATGGTGAAGCCTGCGACGCATTGTAACCAACGGATTAGTCACAGGACGGCTCGCCTTCGGTTCACCTCCTTTGTTTTTCGCGGCCGCTGCGGAGTGCAAGGAGGTTTGTACTCCTTGCGTTCGCCCTCTCACGGTAAGCCCTTTTTGCGATGATACTTGCATAAGCTCGCCTTGCCCTGCCATCTACAAGTAGTCTTCAAGGGAACTTTGGGGTGGGGATGTGACAGATGAAAAACCGAGAGCGGAGCTTCGGGGCTTTGCGGCGACTGGCATACTCGGTTCGCGGAGCTACCGTCTCGATCTAACGCCGCCTGCCTCGATAATTGTCGGTCCGAACGGGACGGGTAAGAGCACTTTCCTGAGCCTGTTTTATCTTTTCGTAAGTCGACAGTGGCAGCGGCTAAATGAATTTGAATTCGATACTCTCACACTCTTTCATTCAAAAGGCGAGACGTCTTTAACTAAGGCTGATCTGCTTACCTTTGACGCAGTCCCGACAAAGAGGATGAATTCCGATCGTATCATTGCACGTGTGCAAGAGCGAGGTGCTCTCGACCTTCTATACAAGAACTCATTGAGTAAGCGTGGCCTGCGGGCCGCCTTGCCCGTTTTGCCGTAGCTGGGATGTTTGTCGCCTTTGACGAGGGCGATAGCGGTGCGGGAAGTTTTCGGGTCCGTGGAGGTGGTCGGCCGGGTGTCGGGCCGGCGGAGTTGGTCGGACGAGGAGAAGCTGGAGATCCTGGCCGAGGCGTTCCGGCCTGGCGTCCGGGTTCGCGATGTTCTTGAGCGGCGCGAGATATCGAGCGGGCTGGTGTATACGTGGCGCAAGCAGGCGCGGCTGGGCAAGCTGGGCGGCATAGCGCCCGCGCTGCCAACATTCGCCGAGGTGTGTGTGGCTGAGGTTCCTGCACCACAGCCGGCGACATCCACGCCCGGCCTCATCTGCATCGAATTGGCGGGTGGCGTGCGGGTGAGCGTGGACGGCTCGGTGGACGCCGGCGCGCTGGCGCGGGTGCTGTCGGTGCTGAGGTGAGTCCGACGCCGTTGCCGACGCGAGTGTTCCTGGCCTGCGGCGTGACCGACATGCGCAAGGGCTTCGATGGGCTGGCGGTGCTGGTCCAGCAGGTGCTGCGCGAGGATCCGCATTCCGGCGCGCTGTTCGCGTTCCGGGGCAAACGCGGTCATCTGGTCAAGCTGCTGTGGTTCGATGGCCAGGGGCTGTGCCTGTTCTCGAAGCGGCTGGACCGGGGCCGCTTCGTCTGGCCGGTGACCGCGACCGGCGCGGTGACGCTGACGCCGGCGCAGCTGTCGATGCTGCTGGAGGGCATCGACTGGCGCCGGCCCGAGCGCACGTTCGTGCCGACACTGGCGGGCTGAAAACGGCGGTTTCGCGTGGCTTTTGCTCGCCCGTCGGCATGCGATCTGCTATGCAATCCTGGTGTCGGAAGCGCCCGTTTCCTCAGCTGATGTCATCGCGCGGATCGCCGCGCTGGAGGCTTCGCTCGCCCGGGCCAATGCCGCGCTCGTCGCCCGCGACCTGCTCATCGACACCCTGCGCGGGCAGATTGCCTGGCTGCGGCGGATGCAGTTCGGCGCCTCATCCGAGAAGCTGGGCCGCGAGGTCGAGCAGCTCGAACTGGCACTGGAAGAGCTGGAAACCGAGCGCGATGTTTCCGCAGTCGAGACTGCGGCACCCGAAGTAGCGCCGCGACCGGCACCGGTCCGCAGCCTGCCGGACCACTTGCCGCGCGAGGAAGTAGTCCATGAGCCGGCATCTGGTGCCTGCACCTGCCCGGACTGTGGCGGCATGTTGCGTCGCTTGGGCGTGGATACGCACGAGATGCTCGACGTCATGCCGGTCCACTGGCGGGTCGTGCGCAACGTTCGCCCCAAATATAGCTGCCGGGCTTGCGAGAAAATCGTGCAGGCACCCGCGCCGGTCAGCGCCGTGGCGCGGGGCAAGGCGACCTTCGCCACGCTGGCGCATGTCGTCGTTTCCAAGTTCGACCACCATCTGCCGCTCTATCGTCAGGCCGAGATGATGGCGGCGCAGGGCCTCGACATCGACCGCTCCACCCTTGCCGGCTGGACCGGGCAGGCCGCAGTCCTGCTCGACCCGGTCGTCAGCCGTATCCGTGATGCTGTCTTGACCGCAGACAAGATCCATGCGGACGACACGCCGGTGCCGGTGCTCGACCCGGGCCGAGGCAAGACCGCGACCGGGCGGCTGTGGGTATACGCGGCCGATGACCGCGCGTCCGGCAGCACGGCGCCGCCCGCGACCTGGTATCGCTTCACACCCGACCGGACCGCCGCGCACCCGCAGACGCATCTCGCCGGCTTCCGCGGCTTCCTCCAGGCCGATGCCTATGCCGGTTATGACGGGCTGTACCGCAGCGGTGTCACCGAGGTAGCGTGCTGGGCGCATTACCGGCGCAAGGTGTTCGACCTGCACGAGCGCATCCCCACGCCGCTGACCACCGACATCCTCCAGCGCTTCGGCGCGCTCTATGCCGTCGAAGCCGAGGTGCGCGACCAGCCACCGGATGTCCGGCACCGAGTGCGACAGGACCGAACCAAGCCGTTGGTCGGCGCCTTGCGCGAGGTGCTCGACGCTGCCCTTCGTCGCCTGTCGCCCAAGTCCGATATGGCCAAGGCCATCGCCTATGGCACCAAACGCTGGCCGGCACTGTGCCGCTTCCTCGACGACGGCCGCCTGGAGATCGACAACAACATCGCCGAGCGTGCCCTGCGCGGCGTCGCCGTTGGTCGCCGCAACTGGCTGTTCGCCGGCTCCAGGGCGGGCGGCGAGCGTGCCGCCGCGATCTACACCGTCATCCAGACCTGCAAGGCCAACAGCGTTGACCCGCAGGCGTACATCGCCGACGTCATCGCCAGGGTCGCCGACGACTGGCCCGCCAGCCGCTGGGACGAGCTCATGCCGTGGAACTGGGCTCGCGAACCTGCCAGGCTGGCGGCATGAGCGCCGAAACCGTTGCCCGCCTGCACCTCGTCCTGGACAACATCGAACCCGCCATCTGGCGCCGGGTCGACGTGCCGGTCACCGCCAGCCTCAAGATGCTCCACGATGTCGTCCAGGCTGCGATGGGCTGGGAGAACTGTCATCTCTGGCACTTCGAGGCCGGCGACCACCGCTACGGCGTGCCGGACCCGATGTGGTCGGAAAGCGGCATGGCGGCCGCCAAGAACGTGAAGCTCGCCGCCCTCCTCGACCGGGGCATGAAAGAACTCGTCTACACCTACGACATGGGCGACGACTGGCGGCACACCATCACCGTGGAAACGGTCGGCCCCGGCGAGCCTGACGTCAAATACCCGCGCTTCGTCGCCGGCGAACGGCGCTGTCCACCCGAGGATGTCGGTGGCTTGCCCGGATACGAGATGTTCCTCGACGCCATGGGCGACCCCACTCACGAGGAACACGACCGACTGCGCAACTGGTATGGCGGCCCTTACAACCCTGACGACATCGACGAACGCTTCACCCGGCGCGCCGTCGCCGCCATCGCCATCCGCCGCCATGCTGGCAAGCTCGCCTACCAGAAGAGCCGGCCGCAATAACAAGGCGGCCTACCGGCCACGCTTACCTCATTGACGCGAGAGGAGCGTGAGCGCCTCTCCTCTATCAGTGGCTTTGCCGTCGATCAGCTGGCGAGTTTTCGCCGCTACGTGCAAACCGAGCTGGGGTTTACAAGAAGAGCTTATGAAATAGACGCGGAGGTAACGGCATTAAACCTTGGCGAGATATTATACCTGCCAACGTACCGTCGCATTGAAAAAGACATCAAATCTATATTTCCAGACATAGAAAGCCGGATCCGGACTCGGATTGAAGAAGGGCATATGGCACCTCGCGCCGGGGCTGGTTTCAAAGAGATCGCCGGTTTCGGCATGGGTGACATTCAGCAGATCGTTGACGGCTACACGTCGGACATTCGCGACTACAGAAGGTTGGCTTCTGAGACTGCGTCGCAGGAGTACATTCGCGATATCGTGACTGGAAAAATAAAAAAGTACTCTCTTTCAAATTTGAGAAGAATGCCAGACGACGACTTCGAAGAATTCAAAAATAGCTTGGACGATAAGCTTTTCACTTCTGCTGATAGGGAGAGCTTTCGTAAAAGAATTGACGATTTGAGAAAGCGTCAGAGTGGACAGCCAACGGCTGAATCCAGATTTCTTGGCATGTTTGTTGAAAAACTACTCGCTGCCCACATGCTAGTAAAAGATCGTGAGCATCCGCTTCGCTTGTTTGTAGATCTAGTCAGCAGCTATCTCAAGCCCGGCAAGCGGGCGTTGCTTAACGGCCATCAAATAGTTATCAGGAGTTATGCAGACGACGATATGGATGTCCCCTTGGACAAACTATCCTCGGGCGAAAAACAAATAGTTTCGATATTTGCCTATCTTCTACTCTCCGGGCAACGCGATTTCATCCTTATGATCGACGAGCCGGAACTATCTTTGTCAGTGCCTTGGCAGAAGAGATTTCTTCCGGATTTGATTCGCACTGAAAGTTGCGCACACATTGTGTCAGTCACTCATAGCCCCTTTGTATTTGATAATAACCTTAGAAGCAGTGTTGTCGATGTGAGGCGTCTGCGAGTGGCTGCCGATGACTGATTATGTTGAAGATTTGCTCGCCGAGCAGAGTAATACAAATGGCTTGCTTTTGGAAATACTCACGTCGGGCTATGAGGAATGGGATTATCTTATAGCCATTGAGGGGGTGGCGGACAGAGCATTCTATTATGACTTCCTAAAATCGGCGTTAGGCGGACCCGAGATTCGCCTGCTCGATTGCGGGGGCAAGCCGTGTCTCCTAAAGTTCAAAAAAGCCGTTGAGGAGTACAGCTGGGTTAATCCGCCGCTATTTAGATACCTTTGCGATAAAGACTTCGACGATTACCTAGGGTTTGTTCATCCAGGAGTCTGGAAAACTGAATGGTACAGCATCGAGTCCTACTTGGTTAATCCTGACTTTGTAGAATATAATGTTGCGAAGTTCTCCACGGGGCAGCTTACGCCGGGGCATCGGCGCGCGTTTGTCGATCGTTACTGGCAACTTTTTCGAAGTATGGCGAAGGACATTAGGCCCTATTGCGCGTTCATGTGTGAGATTCGATCGAACGGTGAGCATCCTCAATTTGACGATGTTGGTATCGACAAACTCTTCGACCTCACTAATCGCGAGAGTCCCCGTCGCACGGGTGTGTTGGAAACGGCTGTCAAAACGCTTAAAATCACAAAGCCGATCTCGCGTGTCGATCTCTTGAAAAGAGCTAGATCTTTCAAACCTGAAGAGATGCTCCGTTGGCTTAGGGGAAAACTCGCTCTCCAGATCGCTCGAAAGTGCTACGAGCGCGCGGTGCGAGCAACCCCCCTTGCTCAACGTACGGCCATTCCTCCTCCCACTTTCCTTGGAGGTGACGCCCTCGAATCCGCATACTTATTCTGGCGGTCACTGCCTGGGCTAAAGGACTACTGCGAAGGATAGTGCTCCGGCTTCCTTTTTGACGCTTGATGAGGGCGCAACGTTAAAGAACATGCTTGAACGGAATTAGAGTGAGGGTGGCCCCCTCATTCCACCCCCGCATCCCCGGCCGCGACCGCCTTCGCCTGCGTCTCCAGCGTCCGCCCGTCCGCGAACGCCAGCCGCAGCGGCACGCTTGCGCCGGGCGCCACCTTCGCGTCCATGTCGAACAGCATCAGGTGGAGGCCGCCGGGGGCAAGCTTCACCGTCTGGCCGGCGGGGAGGGGCAGCGCCTTGACGGGGCGCATGGTGGTGGCGCCGGACATGCCTGCCATCGCCTCGTGGCCGGCGTGGTCGGGCGCGCCGGGGGCGTCCATCTTCATGGTCTCGTGCAGCTCGGTGCGGGCGGCGGCGGGCGTGGTGACGGCGACCAGCGTCGCATCCTTGTTGCCGCCGACCAGCGTCAGATAGCCGGCCGCCGGGCGGCCGGGGACGGCGGGGAGGCGGACCCAGGCCTTTTGCGCCTGGGGCTCGGCGGGGGCTTCGGCGGCGGTGCCGCAGCCGGCGAGCAGGGAGAGGGCGAAGAGGGGGAGGAACGGCCGGGGGAGGGCCGGCAGCCGGAGCGCCGGGAGGCCCAGGCGGGCGGGGCGGGCGAGGGCGGCGGCGGTGGTGGCGGACATGGTGGTTTCCCCCTTGGGCCGGGCGGCGGGCGCGGCCGGTTCACTCTCGCGAAACGGATAGGTTCCACGCAATCTTGCGGCAAGCGGAACCCCACCTATATGCCCCAGCGTAACGACGCGTCGCCCAGTCACGGGGGCGTGTTTCGATGGTTTGACACGAGCCGGGGGCCTACGAGGGAATATGGCTAAAGTAATCGGGATCGATCTGGGCACCACCAACAGCTGCGTCGCAGTGATGGAAGGCGGCAGCCCCAAGGTGATCGAGAATGCGGAAGGTGCGCGCACCACGCCGTCGATCGTCGCGTTCGCCAAGGATGGGGAGCGACTGATCGGCCAGCCGGCCAAGCGCCAGGCGGTCACCAACCCCGACAACACGATCTTTGCGGTGAAGCGCCTGATCGGCCGCCGCTTCGACGATCCCGTCACCAAGAAGGACACCGAGCTGGTGCCCTACAGCATCGCACGCGGCCCCAACGGCGACGCGTGGGTGAAGGCGGGCGGCGAGGAATATTCGCCTTCGCAGATCAGCGCCTTCACGCTCCAGAAGATGAAGGAAACCGCCGAGAGCTATCTGGGCGAGACGGTGACGCAGGCCGTGATCACGGTGCCGGCGTACTTCAACGACGCCCAGCGCCAGGCGACCAAGGACGCGGGCAAGATCGCCGGCCTGGAAGTGCTGCGCATCATCAACGAGCCGACCGCGGCGGCGCTCGCCTATGGCCTGGACAAGGACAACAACAAGACCATCGCGGTCTATGACCTGGGCGGCGGCACGTTCGACATCTCGATCCTGGAGATCGGCGACGGCGTGTTCGAGGTGAAGGCCACCAACGGCGACACCTTCCTGGGCGGCGAGGACTTCGACTCCAAGGTCGTGCAGTTCCTGGCGGACGAGTTCAAGAAGGCGGAAGGGATCGACCTCACCAAGGACAAGCTGGCGCTGCAGCGGCTGAAGGAAGCGGCCGAGAAGGCGAAGATCGAGCTGTCCTCGGCACAGTCGACCGAGGTCAACCTACCCTTCATCACCGCGGACCAGAACGGGCCGAAGCACCTGGTGAAGACGATCAACCGCGCCGACCTGGAGCGGCTGGTCGATGATCTCATCCAGCGCACGCTGGAGCCGTGCCGCAAGGCGATGGCCGATGCGGGCGTGAAGGCGAGCGCGATCGACGAGGTCGTGATGGTCGGCGGCATGACCCGCATGCCCAAGGTGCGCCAGGTCGTGAAGGACTTCTTCGGCAAGGAGCCGCACACCGGCGTCAACCCGGACGAGGTCGTGGCGATCGGTGCCGCGATCCAGGCCGGCGTGCTGCAGGGTGACGTCAAGGACGTGCTGCTGCTCGACGTGACCCCGCTGTCGCTGGGCATCGAGACGCTGGGCGGCATCATGACCAAGATGATCGACCGCAACACGACGATCCCGACCAAGAAGTCGCAGGTCTATTCGACGGCCGACGACAACCAGCAGGCGGTCACCATCCGCGTGTTCCAGGGCGAGCGCGAGATGGCGGCGGACAACAAGATGCTGGGCCAGTTCGACCTGGTCGGCATTCCGCCGGCGCCGCGCGGCGTGCCGCAGATCGAGGTCACTTTCGACATCGACGCGAACGGCATCGTCAACGTCTCTGCCAAGGACAAGGGCACGGGCAAGGAGCAGCAGATCCGCATCCAGGCTTCGGGTGGTCTCTCGGACAGCGACATCGACCAGATGGTGCGCGACGCCGAGCAGTTCGCCGAGGAGGACAAGAAGCGCCGTGCGGCGGCCGAGGCGAAGAACAACGCCGAGAGCCTGGTGCACACCACCGAGCGCCAGCTGGCCGACAATGGCGACAAGGTCGACGCGAGCCTGAAGAGCGAGATCGAGGGCAAGATCGCCGAGACCAAGGCGGCAGTGGAAAGCGGCGACGCCGACCAGATGACCACCAAGGCGCAGGAGCTCGCCCAGGTCGCGATGAAGCTGGGCCAGGCGATCTACGAGAAGCAGCAGCAGGCCGAGGCTTCGCCGGGTGCCGAGGGCGGTGCTGCCGCTCAGGACGACGATGTGGTCGACGCGGAATTCTCCGAAGTCGACGACAGCAAGAAGTAAGACGCTGCCGGGTCGTCTCCGCTTCCGCCGGTCCTTCGGGAGCGGAGGGGCAGGGGGCGACCCGGCGTTTGATTCGGAGCCGGCGCGAGCTGGGGACGAGAGCAACACACGGCGCCGCGGGTGGCCCTGGACCGCGGCCTGCGCCCGGGGGACGGCCGACGCGATGCACACCCCCGGGTGCTGCGAGCGGCGGCAGATGGAAGCGGCATGAGCACCGAAGTCGACTATTACGAACTGCTCGGATGCGAGCGCACCGCCGATGGCGCGACGCTCAAGTCCGCCTATCGCAAGCTCGCGATGCAGTATCACCCGGACCGCAACGCCGGGTGCAAGGATTCGGAGGCCAAGTTCAAGGCCGTGTCCGAAGCCTATGAGGTGCTGAAGGACCCGCAGAAGCGCGCGGCCTACGACCGCTATGGCCATGCCGCGTTCCGCCAGGGCGGGGGCGGCGGCGCCGGCCCGCAGGACTTCGGCGGCTTTTCCGACATCTTCGAAAGCGTGTTCGGCGAGTTCATGGGCGGCCGCGGCGGCGGGCGTGCGGGACCGCGCCGGGGTGCCGACCTGCGCTACGACATGGAGATCACGCTCGACGAGGCGTTCCATGGCAAGGCGACCGAGATCACGGTCGACGTGTCCAGCGCCTGCGCCCCCTGCGGCGGCACGGGTGCCAAGCCCGGGACGAGCGCCAAGACCTGCACGACCTGCGCCGGCCACGGCAAGGTGCGCGCGCAGCAGGGCTTCTTCGTGGTCGAGCGCGCCTGCCCGACCTGCCATGGCGCGGGCCAGGTGATCAGCGATCCGTGCCCGGCCTGCCACGGCGAGGGCCGGGTGGAGCAGACCAAGACGCTGTCGGTCAACGTGCCGCCGGGCGTCGACGAGGGCACGCGCATCCGCCTGACCGGCGAGGGCGAGGCGGGCGCACGCGGGGCGCCGGCGGGCGACCTCTACATCTTCATGCACGTGAAGCGGCACCCGCTGTTCGAGCGCGAGGGCACGACGCTCTACGCGCGCGCACCGATCAGCTTCACGACCGCGGCGCTGGGCGGCGAGATCGAGATCCCGGGGCTCGACGGCGACGTGCGCACGATCCGCATCCCGGCCGGCATCCAGTCCGGCCGCGAGCTGCGCCAGCGCGGGGCCGGCATGCCGGTGCTGCAGGGCCGCGGCTTCGGCGACCTGGTGGTGCGCGTCGAGGTGGAGACGCCGACGCGGCTGTCGGCCAAGCAGCGCGAGCTCCTGGAAGCATTCCGCGAGACCGAGACGGGCGAGGAATGCCCCGAGAGCCAGGGCTTCTTCGCCAAGCTGAAGTCGGCGCTGGGCTAAGCCCGGCGCTGCACCGCCGTCAGGGGATCAGCGGGAACATCCACGGCCGCCGGGGAACTGCACGAGCAGCACCTCCGGCTGGCGATCCGGCGGGCCGATGCGTTGCGTGGCGGCGCCCTCCAGGATCGGCGGATACATCGGCCCCCAGCCGATCGCGACCGCACAGCCGCGCATCCGGATCAGCCGCCGTGCTGCCGCCGGTGAGAGATGCGGGCCGGAGTAGAGGCCCGCGGCCCAGCGCTCCCGCCACGGCGCCTGGACCACGATGGGGGTGAAGCCCGAAGCCGGCGAGGCGCGGTATTTCAGCATCGCCAGCGCCACGGCGTCGTCGCCTGCGAACACCGGCAGGGGATGCAGGCGCTCGACTGCGGCAGCCGTCTGGCGCCATTGATCGCGCTCCCGGTCCGGCAGCCAAGCCGCGAGCCCGATCGCGCTGGAGGCGAGCAATACCGCCACGGTCGCTGCGGCGACCAGGCGCGACCGGATCTGGACGACCGCGACCGAGAGCAGGACCAGCGCCGGGCTGCTTGCCCAGCTCAAGGTGCGCGGCAGGAAGATCGGGACGCGCTGGGTGATGGCGAACAGCAGCAGCGGTGCGCCGGCGACCAGCACCGCGAGGAGCGTGAGGTCGGGCCGGCGTGCCCGCACCACCCAGGCGCCCAGCCCTGCGAAGAGCCCGAGGAGCTGGGCAGTGCCGACCGGACCCGCTGCGCGCAGGTACATCGGCAGATACGCGACCGCCGTCATGTCGATCGCTTCGCGGAAGGAGGGCGCTGCGATCCAGGCGATGTTGGTGACGGGCATGGCGAGCTGGCGAAGCGTGATCGCCGCCCACCAGCTCCACAGCGCGAGCACGCCGGCATTCGCCACGAGCCAGTCCCGCTGCGCGCGGCGGTCGTCCCGGAGCAGCCAGAGCATGGTGACGGCCGCAAGCCCGGCGAAGAGCGCCAGCGTGGTATGCGCGTACAGGGCCGTAAGCGTAGCTGCCGCGTAGAGGACCAGCCCCGCGGTGGAGCGGCGCCGAAGGTAGAGCACCATGCCGAGGCAGGCGAAGAGCACTGCCGTGTGCGCCAGGCCATATGCCCGGACTTGCTGGCTGAAATCGACATGCTGGGCCGAGAGCGCGAGCAGCATCGCGGCCAGCAGCGCCGCGCGTGGGCCATCCAGCGTGCGGCCGAGCAGAAACGCCGCCCAGATCCCCGTGAGGCCGATGGCGATCGGCAGCAGCCGGAGCGCAATGTCGCTGTCCCCGAACAGGGCCATGCTTCCCGCCAAGAGCGAGTAGAACAACGGTGGGTTGGTTTCCCGCACCATCCACGCGCTCCACAGGCGATGGATGGGCTGGCGGGCGAACTCGACGGAGGCGAGCTCGTCATACCATAGGGAATGATCGGCGGTGCCGAGGCGCAGCAACGCCGCGGCCGCAAGGATCGCGAGCAGCAGGAGCGTTGGCCTGGAGCCGAGTGCGCGAGCGCACGCTCCCCGTGTTTCCCAAACTCGTCCGATATCGCCGCTGCGCCGCAAGCCGCGCTCCCGTTCTGCCCATCGCGCCTTCAAGAGCGGACGTGCTGTACGGAGAAAGCGTCAACGAAGACTTGCGGGGGCTGTGGGGCGGCGTCCTCGTTTCGGAAAGCGGGGCTTGCGGATCAGTGGCGGCGGCGGAGGCGGGGGAGCCTGTAGCCGCCTTCGCTGCCGCGGAATCCGCTGTAGTTTTCACAGGCGACCCCATCGCCGTCCCCGTCCATCTCCGGGCGATAGCCGGGGGAGCCGCGGTGTATGGGCGCGGCGCCTGCGGCGCGCGCCTCGCTGCAGCCGCTGAAGTAGACGGAGCGCTCGGCCGCTTCGGGGTCCTGCACTGTCGCCTTCACCGCAGGCGGCTTGGGTGTGGAGGTCTGTGCCCACAACCGCTGTAGGTTTGGGGTGGCGATCCAGGTCGCGGCGAATACCAGAACACACCCCAGGGCGACGACCGCCGGGTAGCCGGACCGACGTGCCGAGGCGCGGCGCGAGCCAAAGGAGCCGCGATCGGCCTGCGCCTGCCGCAAATGAGGGAAGCGATTGCTCATGGCGAAGGGATGGCAGGCGGAAGTTGCCACGGACCTAACGGGTCGCGCGGCTGGTGTGGCGGATTAGCAGGTCGGGCGATCGGCGTGCGGGCGGCGAACCCGCCCGTCGCCTCCGCCGTCAGCCGCGGGTCTCGCGGCCGTAGACGTCGGGGAGGAAGGCGACGCCCCTGGGGGCGGCGGTGGCGGTGAAATAGGTGAGGTAGACGGGCACCGCCTGGGGCAGGGGGGCGGCCTGTTCCGGCTTCTTGGCGACGGTGGTGATCGGCTTGCCGAGCAGCCATTTGCCCAGCGTCGGCGCATCCTCCAGCCGCACGCAGCCGTTGCTGAAGTGCCGGGCGGGCTTCTTCATCAGCGCCTTCTCGTTGGTGTCGTGCAGGTAGATGCCGAGGTCGTTGGGGAACATGAACTTGACGCGGCCCATCGAGTTGGCGGGGCCGGGCAGTTGGCGCACGCGCACTTCCTGCTGGCCGGCGGCAACGGCGTGCCAGTCGATCGCCTTGGGATCGAGCCTGGTGGCGTTCTCGCTCCAGTCGGACAGCGCCTCGAACCGCATGGCGGTGAGCGACTGGCCGGCGAGCACCTTGGGCGCGATCTTCTTTTGGACGAGGTCGGTCGGCACGTTCCAATAGGGGTTGAGGATCGCGTAGCGGACCATGCCGGCGAGCATCGGCGTCTGCGTCTGCGGCGTGCCGACGACGACGCGCATGGTGCCGACCTGCTTGCCGCCCTGGTAGAAATAGAGGCGTGCCGACGCGGCATCGACGACGATATGGCGCGTCCAGGCGCCGGGCAGCAGGCGCGCGCGATCGAGGTTGATGCGCAGGCGCGCGCGGTCGTCCGGGGACAGGCCCGGGGTCGCCAGCAGCGTGCGCAGGCGCACGTAGTGCGGGCTCATCCAGCCCATGTCGCGGATGTAGCTTGCGAACGACTTGGTGAGGACGGCCGCGCGCAGCACGTTCTCGGCCTTGAGCTTGCGGGGCTTCACCTCGTCATCGAGGTAGGTCATGCCCGTTTCGCGCGGGCGGCGGACGTCCGCCACATAGTCGGCAAGCGCGCGAGAGAGCGCGAGTTCGGCCTGGGCGACGGCGACGGGATCGCCGCTGCGCGCCGCGGCCACCGCCTTGCGCAGCGCATCCGGCCCGTAGCTGTTGGGGCGCAGGCCATCAAGGTCGGCGGTCTCGACCATGTCGACAAAGGCGTCGGCCTCCGGACCCAGCCGGCCGCTCGTCGCCCAGATCGGCCAGAAGCCGCGATCGGCGTAGAAGCCCTTGACCTTGCCGCCGGCCTGCTCGCGGATCTGCACCGCGACGGCGCGGGTGGCGGGGGTCGCCTGCGGCTCGCTGGGCGCGGGCTTTGCCGTCGCCTTTTTGGGTGCCGGCTTCCTTGCGGCGGATTTCCGGGCGGGCGCGGATTTCTTTGCCTGGGCATAGGCGCGCGCGTCCCAGGTCGGGGCGAGCCCGGTCCCGGCGGTGGCGATCAGAAGCAGAATGGCGGGGATGCGGCAGTGCCGCATCCCCCGGTCGAGACGGATCAGCCGCGTTCTCCCCGCGGGGTGGGCGGCGGCGGCGGCGGGGGCGGCGGCGCCGGCGGCGCGAGCGGGTGATAGATGCCGTCCGAGGTGTAATAGCCGTCGATGATGCCGTCGCCGTCGCGATCGGCAGCGACGCTACCCGAAACCGCGCCCGGCGGCGGCGGCGGGGTGGTGGCGACAGGCGGGTCCTTGGAACAGGCGGCGAGCGACGCAGCGCCTGCGGCCAAGAGAATCATGGAACGGATACGCATCTTCATCCTCCCTTTAAGGACCGGTCGGCGCTCCCTGCGCCGCCCGAAGAGCCCCGTGAAACGGGCCTTTCAAAGGCGTCCCCCCGCCTGAACGGAAGGTGAAGCCACCGAGGCCCACAGCGGCCAGCCGTTCCACCGGTGCGGCAGCCGCCATGGGAGAGAAGAACGCCCGTTGGTGGAACGGGATCCGGACGGGTGGTTCAGCCGAGCGCCTCGTCGAGCAGCCGCGCGAGGCGCAGGCCGCCGCGCTCGACCTGAAGCTTGGCGACGGGCAGGAGCCGGTCGATGGTCGCCTGGTCGAGCGTCACCCGGCCTTCCGGCACCGGCCCGCAGGCATCGCCGCCGAAGGCGCTGGCATAGGCATAGTCGCGGCTGATCTCCCAGCTCTGGCGGCTCCAGTCCTCGACGCTGCCGCCGGCGAGCATCGAGCGTTCCTGGGCGGTGTAGGTGCGGAAGATCGACGGCGGAGTGGAGACCGCGCGCTCGGTGAGCGGGCCGTCCCAGACGCTGTGGAGGTTGAAGCGATCCGGCCCGTAGATGCCGTAGCGGGCCTTGACGCGGTTGCCGCCCAGATCGCCGCGGTCGCCGGCGTGGAGCGGCATGTGCAGGTCGCCGACGAAGTGGATCAGGAACACCAGCGCCTGCACCCGCTCGCGGACCGGGACCTTGGGGTCCTGGAGCAGCTTCATGTCGCGGGTGATCTGCGCCGAGACGCAATTGCCGTCCTTGCAGGCCGACTTGAGATCGAACGGCTTGCACACGTCGACGTTCTGATAGTGCCAGGAAAAGGCGTAGCTGAACCGCTCGCCCAGCGGCTTCACGCAGTCGGCCCAGACGCTCGCCTCCTCGACCGTGCGGGCGGGGCAGGTAGGCGTCTCCAGCAGCTTCTGCTGGCGCAGCAGCGCGTCGATCTTCGCGCGGGTGGCGGGGGAGACGTTGCGATAGGCGATCGCGGCGACGCTCTCATGCCCATATTCCCAATAGGCCTGGGCGGGTGAGGCGACGAAGACGAGGGCGAGCGCGAAGAGGAGGCGGCGAATCATGGCCGGTCCCTTAGGCGAAACGCGAGGGCTGGGGGAGGGTGGGACTCGGCGGTTTTGCCGAACCGTCAGCGTTCGTCCGATCCCTCGCCGGGCTCAGGGATCCATTCGTGGTTCTCGACGATGGTCGAGGCAACCGGCCGGCCCTCGGCATCGCGGGAGGGATCGAAGCGGAAGCGCTGCTGGATCAGGCGGCAGGTGAGCGCGTCGAGCTGGGCGCTGCCGCTGGAATCGGTGACGTCGCAGCGGCCGACGCGGCCGTTGGTCTCGACCACGTAGCGGACGCCCACCGTGCCGCCGATCCCGGCTTGGGTGAGGGCGGAGGGATAGTCGGAATCGCGCAGCTGGCCGCGGCGCCAGCGGGGCGGGGTCTCGCCTGCGCCACCACCGCCGCCGCCGTCGCCATCCCCGCCCGCGCCGCTGCCGGTGCCGTTCCCCACGCCGCCGCTGCCGGTGCCGGGGCCCCTGATCGGGGCGGCGCCGGTGTTCGCCTGGCTGCCGGTGCCGGCGATCTCGGCGGTGACCAGCGGCGGCGGCTGGAGGACGATCGGCACCGGCGGGGCGACGATCTCGGTCGCCTTGCCGCGCAGGTTGGCGGGGGAGGCGGCACCCTCTGGCCGGGGCGCGGTGGCGCGCTTGGGCGCCTCGTGGACCTCGCGCTTGGGGCGGGAGCGGACGGGCGGGGTCGGCTCGGGTTCGGGGGCGGGGAGGATGCCGAAAACGCTGGGGGCGCGCTCGGCAAGCCGGCGCACGTCGACGGAGAGGCCCGCAACCAGCGCGGCGCCGAGGCCCAGCGACACGGCCACGGCCGCGACGGCGCCGCGGGCGCGCTCGGCCGGGGTGCTGCGGAACGCTTCCATGCCGCTTCATGTGGGCGTCCCGGCCGCCGCGGCAAGGGCGGCCGGGACGGGCGATCAGCCCTCGTCGCCGTAGATCGCGACGATGCGCTTCGTGCCGGACGTGACCTTGCCGCGGTACATGCCGGGGGTGTTGAAGCTCCACGTCGCCTCGCCATTCGGGCCGGTGACGATGACGCCGCCGGTGCCGCCCAGCGCCAGGGTTTCCGCCATCACCGTGTCGGCGGCGGCTTGCAGGGTCTCGCCCTTGAAGCGGATGCGGGCGCAGATCTCGTGCGCGACGCCCTCGCGGATGAAGAACTCGCCGGCACCGGTGGCGGAGACGGCGCAGGCGCGGTCGTCGGCATAGGTGCCGGCGCCGATCAGCGGCGAATCGCCGACCCGGCCCCAGCGCTTGCCGGTGACGCCGCCGGTCGAGGTGGCGGCGGCGACATGGCCGGCCTGGTCGCGCGCGACCGCGCCCACGGTGCCGTATTTCATGTCGACGTCGAACCAGCCGAGCTTCTTGGCCTTGAGCTCGTCGAGCTGGCGGCGGCGCTCGTCGGTCGCGAACCAGCTGGGGTCGACCTGCTCCAGCCCCTGTTCGGTCGAGAAGATGTCGGCGCCCTTGCCGGCGAGGAGGACGTGCGGGCTGTTGTCCATCACCGCGCGGGCGAGGCTGACGGGGTGGCGGGTGCGGGTGACGCCCGCGACGGCGCCGGCGGCACGGGTCGAGCCGTCCATGATCGCGGCGTCGAGCTCATTGGTGCCTTCATAGGTGAAGACGGCGCCGCGGCCCGCGTTGAAGCTGGGATCGTCCTCCAGCACGTGGATCGCCGCTTCGACCGCATCGACCGCGCTGCCGCCCTTGGCGAGCACGGCTTCGCCGGCGGCGAGCGCGGCGTCGAGGCCGGCGCGGGCGGCGGCCTCGCGCTCCGGGGTCATGCGCGCGCGCTCGATCGAGCCGGCGCCGCCGTGGATCACCAGCGTCCAGGTGGGCTTCTGCTCGGCGGCGGCGGGAGAGGACATCAACAGGGCTCCGATCAACAGGGCTAGGCGCATCGTGCGGCTCCAGAAGGAGCGCGCGGTGTAGCAGAAGGGGCGGTGCATGCCACCGCGTCCGGCGCGCCTTCCGCCTGCCACACTGCGCGTCTATATGGGGGGAGCCCCGACAGCCTCTGCGAGAAGATCCTCATGTCCGTCCGCCCCTGGCGCGATATCGTCCGCCGTCCGAGCCGCCAGATCATGGTCGGCAACGTGCCCGTCGGCGGCGATGCCCCGGTGACGGTGCAGACGATGACCAACACGCCGACGCCGGACGTGCGCGCGACCGTGGACCAGATCCGCCGGTGCGAGGAAGCGGGCGTCGACATCATCCGCGTGTCCTGCCCCGACGTGGAATCGACCGCGGCGCTCAAGCAGATCGTGCGCGCCTCGCGGGTGCCGATCGTCGCGGACATCCATTTCCACTACAAGCGCGCGCTGGAAGCCGCGGACGCAGGTGCCGCGTGCCTGCGCATCAACCCGGGCAACATCGGCTCGTCCGAGCGCGTGGCGGAGGTGGTTCGCGCCGCCAAGGCCAATGGCTGCGCGATCCGGATCGGCGTCAACGCCGGCAGCCTGGAGAAGGTCCTGCTGGAGAAATACGGCGAGCCTTGTCCCGAAGCGCTGGTCGAAAGCGCGCTCGACCATATCAAGCTGCTCCAGGATCACGACTTCCACGAATACAAGGTCGCGGTGAAGGCGTCGGACGTGTTCCTGGCGGTCGCGGCCTATCAGGGGCTGGCCGAAGCGACCGACTGCCCGCTGCACTTAGGCATCACCGAGGCGGGCGGGCTGATCGGCGGTACGGTCAAATCTTCGATCGGCATCGGATCGCTGCTGTGGTTCGGGATCGGCGACACCATCCGCGTGTCGCTGTCGGCCGAGCCCGAGGAAGAAGTGCGCGTCGGCTTCGAGATCCTGAAGGCGCTGGGCATCCGCAACCGCGGCGTGCGCGTCGTGTCGTGCCCGTCGTGCGCGCGCCAGGGCTTCGACGTGATCCGCACCGTCCAGAAGCTGGAGGAGCGGCTGCAGCACATCCGCACGCCGATGTCGCTGTCGGTGCTCGGCTGCGTCGTCAACGGCCCGGGCGAGGCGCGCGAGACCGACATCGGCATCACCGGCGGCGGCAACGGCCGCCACATGGTCTATCTGTCGGGCGTCACCGACCATCATGTCGAGGACGCGGACATGGTCGACCACATCGTCCGGCTGGTCGAGGCCAAGGCCGCCGAGATCGAGGCGCAGGCCGCGGCGCTGGAGCAGGCGGCGGAGTAGGCGGCTGGACGCGGCGGGCGTTTGCTGCGCATCGACGCGGCCATGACCCGCACCCATACCTCGCCCGCCGTCGCCTTTGCCGCGGCATCGGCGGGCATCGCCATCTATTCGTGCATGGACGCCCTGATGAAGGGGCTGAGCATCGCGAGCGGTGCGTATAGCGCCGTCCTGTGGCGCTCGGTCGCGGGCGTGCTGCTCACCGGCACGGTGTTCGTGGCGCGGCGGCAGCGCTGGCCCGAGCGCAAGGCGCTCCGGCTGCACGTGCTGCGCGGGCTGGCGGCGGGGCTGTCGGTGCTGCTGTTCTTCTGGGGGCTGGTGCGCGTGCCGATGGCGCAGGGGGTGGCGCTCACCTTTCTGTCGCCGCTGATCGCGCTGTTCCTGGCGGCGGCGCTGCTGGGCGAGCGGATCCGGCGTGCCGCGATCCTGGGATCGGTGGTGGCAGCCGTGGGCGTGCTGGTGATCGCGCTGGGGCAGGCGCAGGCGGGCGCCTCGGTGGATGTGGTGCTGGGCGCGCTCGCGATCGTGGTCGCGTCGGTGCTCTATGCCTATAGCCTGATCCTGCTGCGCCAGCAGGCGCAGCTCGCCGACCCGCTGGAGGTGACGCTGTTCACCAGCCTGGTGATCGGCGTGCTGCTGGCGCTGGGAGCACCCTGGCTGGCGACGTGGCCGGCGACCGACCAGCTGGTGCCGATCGTCGGCTCGGCGATCCTGGGGTCGATCTCCGCGCTGCTGCTCGCCTGGTCCTATGGCCGGGCGGAGGCGCAGGTGCTGGCACCGGTCGAATACACCGCCTTTGTCTGGGCGGCGCTGCTCGGTTACCTCGTATTCGACGAGCGGGTGTCGCCGTTCACCGTCGCGGGTGCGCTGCTGATCGTCGGCGGCTGCCTGGTGGCGGTGCGCGGCGCCGCCCCGGTTTCCCAGAGCGAGGCAGGCGCATGATCGCAATCCGAACCGCCACTCCGGACGATGCGGGGCTGATCTTCGGCTTCGTGCGCGATCTGGCGCGCCACGAGGACGCCGAGGACAAGCTGGTCGCGACCGAGGCGCTGCTGCGCCGGGCGCTCGAGGAGCGCGGGGTCGAGGCGGCGATCGCCGAGCAGGACGAACGGGCGGTGGGCGCCGCGCTGTTCTTTCACAAGCATTCGACCTGGAGCGGCTGGAACGGGCTGTACCTGGAAGACCTGTACGTCGCGCCCGAAGCGCGCGGCTCCGGCGCGGGCCGGGCGCTGCTCGCCCATGTCGCGGCGGTCGGCGTCGCGGGCGGGTGCACGCGGGTCGAATGGGCGGTGAGCGACACCAACGCCGCCGCCGCCGGCTTCTACCGGAGTCTCGGCGCCGAGCCGATGCCATGGCGGATTTATCGCGTTTCGGGCGAGGCGCTGGCGCGGCTGGCCGGGAGCTGACCCTCCAGGCCGTGGACCGGGACGTGATCGCTTCCGGATTGTGCGCGGAGAGTCCGGGATCGGTGGATTACGGCCCGCCGCTTTAGAGCACCTACGGGAGTTTCCTGCCATTCGCGCGGCTTCGGGTTCAAGGCGCGGCGAACCTACCGAACCTGAGTCTCCCCATCAGACGTTCGGGGGCGGTACGCCTGGCGACTGTCGGGGGAAAAGCGGCCGCGGATTGCGGTCAGGCTGTTGCTTCTTCCTGCGCTTGTTCGGGACTCAGGCGACGGCGTGCTCTTGCCTCCGGTCGGCTGCAACGACGCGGTTGCGACCGGCAGCCTTGGCTCGCAGAAGCGCTGCATCGGCCGTCTGCACGAGCTTGTCGGCGCCGCACACCTCTGGAGTGCTGGAGACGCCGAACGATGCGGTGATTGTCCCCAGGTCCTTGCCCTCATGCTCGATCCGCATCGCAGCGATGCGCCCGCGGACCTCCTCGGCCCGCTCGCGGGCCTGGTCCAGCGAAAGGCCGGGCAGCAGGAGCAGGAACTCCTCTCCCCCGAACCGGAAGGCCAGCGCGCCCTCCCGGCTCGATCCCTTGAGGGTAGCGCCCACCTCGCGCAGCACGGCATCTCCGGCATCGTGACCGAAGCTGTCGTTGATCCGCTTGAAATGATCGACGTCCATCATGAGGCAGCTCAGCGGACGCTCCCCAGCCGCCAACTCCAGGCCGAGCACCGCGTCCAGGTGACGCCGATTGGCGAGCCCGGTGAGCGGGTCCGCCATGGCCATTTCCCGTAATGCATCCCTGAGGCGCAGGTTGGCGACGGCCAAGCCGATGTTCTCGGCCAGCATCGTCAGATACACGTCTGATCGCGTCGGCGCCTGCTGGGCATCGCCGCGACGTTCGAGGTAAAGCAGGCCCAGGATCTCGCGCTGGGCCGTGAGTGGCAGACAGATGAAGTCTGCCTCGTCGTCGCCTCCGGCCTGCAGGTGATCACAAGGAACGTCGACATTTTGGCCGCCCGTCCGGTGCGGCAAGCCGCGCCGCAACGCCCAGCAGGAAAGCGGCGAAAATTCCGTTCGTGAATGCACGGGGTCAAGCCAGGAGCATATCTCCACCATTGCCTGGCGCGGCTTGTCGAGGATGTAGAGCCTGCCGGCGTATCCCAGAGCGATCTGCGGGGTGAAGCGCTCGATCACGTCCTTGAGATCGTCGAGAGTATCGCTTGCCTGCATCCGCTGCGTCATGCGGGACAGCAGGTCCCGCATGTTCCGGTCCGCGTTCTGTTCTTCTTCCAATCTCAGCCGTTCCAGGCCGTTGTCCCGGAAGATCCCGATCGCCTGCGCCATGTCGCCGATCTCGTCGATCTGCTCCAGGTTCGGAGGCACGGCCGCATAGTCCTGTGCGGCAAGTCGCTTCACAACATCGCTCAGCTTCACGACGGGGTGCAGCACCCGCCGCTTGAAGATGAAGAAGAGGACGCACAGGAACAGGAGTGCGGTGATCGCCAGCACGACCTCCGAAACGGTACGCCAGATCCTGGCGACCTTCGTGGCCCCGGCCACTTCCGTTTCGGTCCGCTGGTCCAACCGATATTGAAAGCGCTCGAACAGGCTGTTTGCCCGATCCAGTTCCTGCTCATAATTCGGGCTGAACAGGATCTCGACCGCGGTGGCCTTGTCCCCCTTCAGGCGCGCTGCGACTGCGGCTTGCTGCTCGTCCTGCAAGTCATCGAGCACCCCGAGGGCATCCTTGAGAGCCTGGAGCTCGTCGGGACCCGCGCCGACATCCTGCACGCGGCGTATGCGATGTTCGATCGTGCGAAGTTCGCTCCTGCCGCGCTCGTACGCGGCAAGATCCGCGGCGGTGCCGGTGACGACGAACTGGCGAGCCCGGCCGCTGAGACTGGCTTCCAGCATCGCCACCTTCGAGCTTGCCTGATCCAGCGCATATCGCTGCGCGACAGCCGCTCGCTCCTCGTTCTGCGCCTGGGAGGCGAGCAGCATGGTGCCGCCAGAAAGCAGGGCGAGCGCCACTGTGGTCCCATACGCCCAGTTCGTGATGGTCGCGAGTCTCACCTCGCAGGTGTTACAGCGCCAGGAGCTTCGTTTCCGTTAAGGGGCTGGCGAGGCTGGTTGTCCGCATCTGGCGTCCGGACGGACAGCCTTTATGAGTCCACGATACAGAGAGAGGGCCGCATGGGCGTCGACGCAGGGCTGATCGAATGGGTGGCGGAGGCGCTGGCGCCGATCGGCACCGTCACGTCGCGGCGGATGATGGGCGGGGCGACGCTCTATTGCGACGGCACCATCTTTGCGATCGCCGGCGACGACGGGCTCTGGTTCAAGGCGGATGCCGAGAGCGACGCGGCCTGGGACGCGGCCGACTGCGCGCGCTTCACCTATGCCAAGGGCGACGGCACCACCGGATCGATGAACTACCGGCGTGCGCCCGACGACGTCTATGACGATGCGGACGCGATGCGGGAGTGGGCCGGGCTCGCGCTGGCGGCTGGGGCGCGGGCGCCGAAGCCGAAGCGCAAGAACAAGCGCTGAAACGACGAACCCCGCCGGCACCTGGGTGCCGACGGGGTCCGGATTACGTGTCGCTCAGCGCTTAGTCGCGGCCGGGCACGTCGTGGTCGAGCGGTTCCTCGCCACGGTCCTTGGCGGCGTTGTAGCGCTCGATCGCCTCCAGGGTGATGCGTGCCGCCTCGTCGGCGTCGCCCCAGGTGCCGACGCGCACCCACTTCTGCTTCTCCAGGTCCTTGTAGTGGGTGAAGAAGTGCTCGATCTGCTGGAACACGATCTCCGGCAGATCGGCGCGGCCGCCGACCTTGGTGTAATAGGGGAAGGTCGAGTCCACCGGCACGCAGACGAGCTTCTCGTCGCCGCCGGCTTCGTCTTCCAGGTTCAGCACCGCGATCGGACGCGCGCGCACGACGCAGCCCGGGATGAACGGCGTGCGCGACACGACCAGCGCGTCGAGCGGATCGCCGTCCGGCGACAGCGTGTGCGGCACGAAGCCGTAGTTCGCCGGATAGCGCATCGGGGTGTGCAGGATGCGATCGACGAACAGCGCACCCGACGCCTTGTCGAACTCATACTTCACCGGCTCGCCGCCGGTCGGCACCTCGATGATGACGTTCAGGTCTTCCGGCGGGTTCTTGCCCACCGGCACCATGTCGATCCGCATGTCGTGTTGTCCCTTTTACTTGGCGGCGAGCAGGCGATCGAGGCCCGTCTCACCCTGTCCGGTCTTTTCCAGCCGCGGATAGCGCAGGCCATCGTGATAGTCGATTGCCACCTCGCGCAGCTTGTCGCCGTTCTTGACCAGCAGGCGGATGGGCGTGCGATTGCCCTTGGACGCGGTGACCGCGGCCTTGAGGCGATCGGCGCTGTAGCTTTCGCCGTTCACCGCGACGATGCTGCTGTCGACGGTGAGCCCCGCGTCGAACGCCGGGCTGCCCCAGGCGACCGAGTTGACCGAGCCCGACTTGCCGGTGACGAGGCCCAGCGAATAGCTGAGATCAGCCTGCTCGCGGGTGCGGTCGTTGTTGACGAAATAAGGGGTCGGCTGGTCGCTGTAGACCAGGCGATAGCCGTTGTTGGTGAAGCCGGCGAGCGGCGCGCGCTCCGACACGCCGTTGACGCGGCTGTTGAGGAAGCCGGCCCAGTCATAGGGCTGGATGCCGTTCAGCGTCTGCACCACGTCGTCCAGCGTGTAGGTGAGGACGCCCCAGTCGCCGTCGCGCACGCCGAAGAAGGCACGGGCGAAGTCGTCGATGCTCTTGGCGCCGCCCGACTGCTGGCGGAGGATCGAGTCCACCTCCATCCAGATCAGCAGGCCCTCGTTGTAATAATCCTCCGAGCGCTGCCAGCTGGTCCAGCCCTTGGGCCGGCGCGCCGAGATGATGGGGTCGTTGGTGGTGTCCACCAGCGGGCGCCATTCGCGCGCACGGCGGGTGTCGAGGCTGGCTGCGATCGCGGCATAGGCGTCCAGCGTGTCCTGCTTGGTGACGATGCCCGAGCGTGCCTGGAGCACATAGCCCCAGAACTGGGTCTGGCCTTCATAGACCCACAGCAGCGAGTTGCGCATGGGCGTGCGATAGTCGGGCGTCCACAGGTCCGCACCACGGCGGAACTTGCCGTCCCAGCTGTGGCTGAATTCGTGCGGGAGCAGGTTGCGGCTGCCGGCACCGTCGTTCCACTTGGTGAAATAGCCCGGCTTCACGCCGTTTTCGGAGCTGCGGTGATGCTCCAGGCCGATGCCGCCCATGGTATCGGTGATCGCCAGCAGGAACTCGTACTTGTCGTAGTGCTGGGCGCCGAACGCGCGGGTCGCCTGCTCGACGAGGCGCTTGTGCGCGTCGATCTGCTCGGGCGTGGCGGCGAGCTCTTCAGGGCTGTCGGCGAAGACGTTGAGGTCGACGCGCGGCGACAGCGCCCACTGGCGATAGTGTTTGCCGGCAAAGGTGGGGGAGTCGACCAGCGTTTCGTAGCTGGTGCGCTGGTAGGAATAGATCGAGCCGTTGTTGGTCGCCGGCAGGCCTGCCGCCGCACTCCAGCCCGCCGGATATTTGGCGGTCGCCTGGATCGGGATGCGGCGGGTGAAATAGCCGGCCGGGTAGAGGCTCACCGAGTTCCACTGGAGGTTCAGCATCGAGGGCGCCATGACGATGCGGCCCTGATCACCGGCGGTCGCCGACAGGAACTGGAAGCTGACGTCGAGCTTCTTGGTACCGGCGGGCACGTCGATGTGGAAGGCGAACACGTCGACCGGATCGCGGGTCCAGGGCACCACCTTGCCATTGGCGCGGATCACCAGGCCGGCGAGCTTCTCGATCTCACCGCGCGGGCTGTGCGCGCCCGGCAGCCACTTCGGGAACAGCAGCACCATGTGGCCCGCCCCGGCGACCGGAATGGTCTCCTTCACGTTGAAGATGCCGCGCTGGATGTCGGTCGCGTCGACCTCCAGCAGGAGGGTGCCGGGATAGTCGATGTCGCGCGGGGCCGGGATCGTGTCGGTGAAGGGCACCGGCTGCGGCAGGGTATTGCCGGCGGGGTTCAGCTGCGCATGGGCGGGAACGGCAGAAGCGAGCAACAGGGCGGCGAACGCAGGGGTGCGAAACATGACGGCCTTTCGTCGAGGTGAGATGGTGTCGTGTAACGACATATCGCAGCGGGCGTCCAGCCTGTCGCAAGGCGGGACACGATTCCGGCTTCGATCCGCCGGGTGCGGCGGCTAGGGTCGGGCATGGCCTCCACGCTCGTGCCCGCTGCCGACACCGCGACCGCCGCCGATCCGCGCCCGCGATCGGCGGTGAGCACGGGCACCGGCCTCGCCGGCATGGCCGGGCTGCTCGCCTGGGTCGCGATCGCGCGCCACTACGGCATGGACGGGCCCTATGCGGCGCTGGTGAGCCTCGTCGCCTGCGGGCTGCCGATGCTCGCCTGGTCGGTGCTGGTGGACAAGGTGCATCGCAACCCTTCGACCGGGATCGACTGGGCGAACCCGCGGCCGTGGCGGGCGACGCTGGACGTCAGCATCACCAAGCTGGCGGGGCTGTGGGCGACCTGGGTGGGGATCGCGCTGCTCTATGCGACCGGGCGCTTCTATTGGGACGGCGGCTTCGCCTTTGCCATGTGGTGCTTCGGCTATGCGGCGCCGGTGCTGTTCGTGCTGTCGATCCCCTATGTGCTGTGGATCGACCGCCACCTGGTGGCGCCGCGCGACGGCTGCTGGGCGTTCGGCGCCTGGCTGATGCATCTGGACGAGCCGATCGAGCGCGAGGCGATCTTCGACCATCTGCGCGCCTGGGCGGTGAAGGCGTTCTTCCTGGCGTTCATGCTGGGGATCGTGCCGGGCGGCTTCCGCGAGTTCGTCGCCGCCGACACGGCCACGGTGCTGCACGATCCCGTAGCGCTGGCACAGTGGCTGATCACCTTCATGTTCCTGGTGGACGTGGCGTTTGCGACCTGCGGCTATATCCTGGCGCTGCGGCCGATCGACACGCACATCCGCTCGGCCAATCCCTATGCGGCCGGCTGGGCGGCGGCGCTGATCTGCTACCCCCCGTTCGTGCTGATGGGCGACGGTGGCCCGCTCGACTATCATCCGGGAGGGGCCGAGTGGACGCACTGGTTCGCGGGGCATCCGGTGATCCTCGCGGCGATCGGCGCGGCGCTGGTGGCGCTGACGTTCGTCTATGCGTGGGCGACGGTGGCGTTCGGCCTGCGCTTCTCCAACCTCACCAATCGCGGGATCATCACCAACGGGCCGTACGCCTGGAGCCGCCACCCGGCCTATCTGTCGAAGAACCTGTTCTGGTGGCTGGTGAGCTGGCCGATGCTGGTGACGACCGGCAACTGGCTGGACGCGTTCCGCAACACCGCGATCCTGGGGCTGGTGAGCGGCGTCTATTACTGGCGCGCGCGCACCGAGGAGCGGCACCTGCTCGCCGATCCCGACTACCGGGCATATTATGACTGGATGGGGCGGCACGGGGTGGTGCCGCGGTTCTTCAAATGGCTGCGCGGCTAGCGGTGCCGTGCTCCTGCCTACGCAGGAGCCCAGGGTAACAGGCGCTGTGCTGTGTGGCTCTGGGCTCCTGCTTTCGCAGGAGCACGGGAACGGTCATGAAGTCGCGGTCAGAACGTCAGTTCGTCGTACACCCGCGTGACGTCGCCGTCCCAGCTGCTGCCGTAGCGGTCGAGCAGCTGCTGCGCGGGTACCCGGCCGTCGCGCACGACATCGCGCAACGGGGTGAGGAAGCCGGTCTCGTCGTCGCCGGCCGCGTCGAGGCGGCCGCGCGCCTTGAGGCCGGCACCGGCGATGTCGAGCACCTGCCGGGCGATGTCGCGCAGCGTGCCGCCCTTGGTCCCGAGCGGCGCGTCGAGGCCGAGGCGCGGCACCGAGTCGCGGAGCGCCTGGCGGGTCTCCAGGCTCCAGTCGTTGACGAGGTCCCAGGCGGCATCGAGCGCGCCCTGGTCGTAGAGGAGGCCGACCCACAGCGCCGGGAGCGCGCAGATCCGGCCCCAGGGACCGCCATCGGCGCCGCGCATCTCCAGGAAGGTCTTGAGTCGCACTTCGGGGAAGGCGGTGGAGAGATGGTCGGCCCAGTCGTCCATCGTCGGCAGCTCGCCGGGGAGGACGGAGAGCTCACCCTTCAGGAAGTCGCGGAAGGAGAGGCCGGCCGCGTCGATATACTTGCCGTCGCGGTAGACGAAGTACATCGGCACATCGAGCGCATAGTCGGCATAGCGTTCGTAGCCGAAGCCGTCCTCGAACACGAAGGGCAGCATGCCGGTGCGGTGCGGATCGGTGTCCGACCAGATGTGGCTGCGATAGGAAAGCATGCCGTTGGGCTTGCCTTCGGTGAACGGCGAGTTCGCGAACAGTGCGGTTGCGAGCGGCTGGAGCGCCAGGCCGACGCGGAACTTCTGCACCATGTCCGCTTCGGAAGCATAGTCGAGGTTCACCTGGATGGTGCAGGTGCGCAGCATCATGTCGAGCCCCATGCTGCCGACGCGCGGCATGTGGTTGAGCATGATGGCGTAGCGGCCCTTGGGCATGATCGGCAGCTCGGCACGGGTCTTGTCCGGCCACATGCCCAGACCCAGGAAGCCCAGGCCCAGCTTCTCGCCGACGGCCTTCACCTGTTGCAGGTGGCGGCCGGTCTCTCCGCAGGTCTGGTGCAGGTTCTCGAGCGGGGCGCCCGAGAGTTCGAGCTGGCCGGCGGGCTCCAGGCTGACGGTGCCGTCCTTGCCGGCGAGCGCGATGACCTTGCCGTTCTCCTCGATCGGCGTCCAGCCGAACTCGGTCAGCGCCAGCAGCAGGTCGCGGATGCCGCCGGGCTCGTCATAGCTGGGGGCGCGATGGTCGCTGGTGCGGAACACGAACTTCTCGTGCTCCGTGCCGATGCGCCAGCGTTCCGCGGGCTTCTCGCCGCCTGCGAAATAGCCGATCAGCTGGTCGCGGGTCTCGATGACCGCTGCGCTGGTGTCCGAAACGGTCTTGGTGCTCATGGGCTGCGCCCATAGGCGGTGCCGCGGTGCGGCGCCAGCGCCGTTTTGATGCCGTACGTTACCAGTCGCCGGCGCTGGCCATCCAGACGCTGATCGCGGCGGCCGCCGCTGTCTCCGCGCGCAGGATGCGGGGGCCGAGCGTGACGCCGTAGGCCTGGGGCAGCGCGCGGATCGCCTCGCGCTCCTCCGCGTCGAAGCCGCCCTCCGGCCCGATCAGCACGGCGCCGGGGCCGCGGTGCTGCGCCATGGTCGCAGACGCCGGGGCGCCGCCGGTCTCGTCGGCGAAGAACAGCGCGCGCTCGGCGGGCCAGTCGCGCAGCAGCGCGGCGAGCTTCACCGGCTCGGCCAGCTCGGGAAGGGCGGTGCGGTCGCACTGCTCGGCCGCCTCGATCGCATGCGCGCGCAGCCGGTCGAGGTTGAGCCGGTCGACCACGGTGCGGCGGGTGAGCACCGGGACGATGCGCGCCACGCCCAGCTCACACGCCTTTTCCACCGTCCAGTCGATGCGCCCCTTCTTGAGCGGGGCGGCGCAGAGCCACAGGTCGGGCACCGGCTCACGCGGGCGCAGCAGGTCGGTGACCTGGAGGGTGAGGTCACGCTTGCCGGCATGGGCGACGGTCGCGAGCCACTCGCCGGTCCGGTCGTCGAACAGCTTGACCGGATCGCCCGGCTTCGCCCGCAGCACCGACAGCAGATAATGCGCCTGCGGTCCGTCGATGCGGATCGCGGCATCGGGTGCGATCGTCGCTTCCAGGAACAGGCGCGGGGTGGACTGCGGCGGCCAGGCGGGGGTTGCGGGCATGGACCGGGTGTTAGGCGAAGCGGGCGGCTTCGTCACGTCACCGGGCAATCGTCGGCGACGATGACGCGGTCGCGCCCCTCCTTCTTCGCCTGGTACATGGCGGCGTCCGCGCGATCGGTCGCGGTGTCGATCGTGTCGCCGGGCGTCACGCAATAGGCGCCGACGCTGAGCGTGATCGGGACGCGCGCGCCATCCCCCAGCACGACGGGCGCCGCGCAGACGGCCGCGACCAGCCGGTCCGAGACGGTTTCCAGCGGATCAGCGCCGAGGCCGGGCAAGAGCACGATGAATTCGTCGCCTCCCCAGCGGCCGCACAGGTCCGTGGGGCGGAGTGCTGCCTGGATGCGGTGCGCGATCTCCGCCACCACGGCATCGCCCGCGACATGGCCGAAGCGGTCGTTGATCTGCTTGAAATGGTCGACGTCGATCAGCAGCAGCCCGACCGAGCCCGCGCCGCGCTGACGCTGCACCGCATCGAACGCCGCCACGAAGCCGCGGCGGTTGGCGACGCCGGTCGCCGAATCGCGGTTGGCGAGCCGTTCCAGCTCGATCGTCCGCTCTCGCACCCGCGCTTCGAGCGAGCGGGTGTGTTCGGCGACCGCGCGTGCCATTGCCGCGAACCGGCGCGACAGGCGCCCGATCTCGTCGTTGCGGTCGGAGTCGAGCTGCTCGGCGGGTTGAAAGTTGCCGCGTTCCGCCTCGATCACGCTCATCTCGAGCTGGCGGAGCGGATCGAGCACCACGCGCTTGAACAGGACGACGGCGAGCGCGCCGCCGATCACCAGCATCAGCACGATCAGCGCGGCGAGCGGGCCGAACAGGCGGCGGTCCACCATGGCATCGGTGTCCATGACCGTCACATTGTACCAGTCGAGCCCGTTCAGATAACCGACGCCGACCAGCACGCGTTCGCCGCCCATCTCCAGGAAGCTGGACCGCGCGGACGCGCGGCCCGAGGCGACGTCCGCCATCATCGCGTGCAGCCGGGCGCGATCGTCGGCGTTGCTCAGCATGGCGAAGACGGTGGGCGGATGCTTGCGGTTGGGGTCGGAATAGCGGTCGACCTTGCTCGGATCGCGATGCGCCTGCACGGCCCCGTCGTGGTCGACGAAGAAGGTGGAGACGCCGGCCTGGGTGTCGGCCAGCGCCTCGTGCACGAAGGAGGAAAGGTCGACGGCGGTCCCGGTGACGCCCAGTGCCTTGCCCTCGAAGCGGATCACGCAGTTGACGAACACGCGCGTGCGCTTGGCGAGATCGTCCGCGTCGACGTTCAGGTGGCAGTCGCGCGGGCGGGACAGCGCCTCGAAGAACCAGCGGTCGCGGTTGTTGCCCGGCTGCACGGTGAGGCGCGGGCGGTCGGCCGAATAGCGGCTGCCGGGCTCCTCGTAGAAATATTGGCGCGAGGCGGCGGAGCCCACGAAGAAGGTGCCGCCCGCCGACAGCTGCACGACGCGGCGCAGCTCGGCGATGGCGGCGCGGCGCTTTGCGGGATTGCCCTCGTCGCGCAGCCAGCCGATGAGCGCTTCCGAACGCGCGTTCGTTTCGGCAAGCGCGACATCCCGCTGCAGCGTGCCGAGGCCGCGTGCCCGATCATAGAGTACCTGCCGCTCGGCAAAGCCCGACCCGAGCCGCACCAGCGTCAGGTCGACGACGCGGCCGAACGCCACGAAGCCGACCAGCGCGAGGAGGCCGATCAGCAGCATGCCCACCATCAGAACGCGGGCGGTCAGGCTGGCGGAGACCGCACGCCAGAACCCCTTGAAGGGGAGCAGCTTGTTCGACCTGATCTTGCGTCTCCTGGGATTCGGCGCTCGCTTTGTGGCGCCGTCCAGGGCCTTCAAGCACGTAAACAGTAAATAATGTAGTCGGTGAGCTCGGGCAACGCGGGAAGCGCGCGGGAGTTTCCCGGGCGACCACGCACACGGGCTGTCCAAGCTCCGTCCATCTGTGGCAGCAGGCCGCATGACATCCCCGATTCTTCTGTTGCAGCCGCGCCGGCACTCAAGCTCCTTCCGCCACGTTCCCCAGGCGAGGGGCGGCACGCGATGACGGCGGCGACCGAGATCGTTCCCGACAGCGAGCATCGCGGGCTCGTCGGGCGGCTGCCGGCGGGGCTGCGGCCGTTCGCCTTGCTGGCGCGCTTCGACCGCCCGATCGGCTGGTGGCTGCTGTTCTGGCCCGGCGCCTGGGCGATCGCGCTGGCGGGCCAGGGGATCGCGCGCTGGGACATGATCGCGTGGTTCCTGCTCGGCAGCATCGCGATGCGGGGCGCGGGCTGCGTCTACAACGACATCGTCGACCGCGACCTCGACCGGCAGGTGGCGCGCACGCGCAGCCGGCCGCTGGCGAGCGGGGCGGTGTCGCTGAAGGCGGCCTGGGCCTGGCTGCTGATCCTGTGCGCGGTCGGGCTGCTGGTGCTGGTGCAGCTGAGGCTGGCGGCCGCGATCGTCGCCGTCTCCAGCATCGTGCTGGTCGCTGCCTATCCCTTCATGAAACGGATCACCTGGTGGCCGCAGGCGTGGCTTGGGATCGTGTTCAGCTGGGCGGCGCCGGTCGGCTGGGTGGAGGTGACCCACGGCAGCATCGTGCCGATGCTGCTGCTCTATGCGGGATCGATCACCTGGGTGATCGGCTACGACACCATCTATGCCCTGCAGGACGTGGAGGACGATGCGCTGGTGGGCGTGCGTTCGTCGGCACGGGCGATGGGGGCGAAGGTTCGGCCCGGCGTCGCAGGCCTGTACCTGGTGTCGCTGCTGTGCTGGGCGGGCGCCTTCTGGCAGGTGTTCCCGACGCCGCTCGCGCTCGTGGCGCTGCTGCCAATGGCGCTGCACCTGTTGTGGCAGGTGGCGACGCTTTCGCCGCAGGACGGGCACAACACGCTGGCGCGGTTCCGCAGCAATCGCGACGCGGGGCTGCTGATGTTCCTGGCCTGCCTGGTGGTGGGGACGGCGGCCTGAATCGCCGCCGCGGCTTTGACCTTGGGGCCCCGGCTCCCTAAGTCGCGGCCATGCTGACCCCCGAACAGGCGCAAGCCCGTGCCGCGCAGGCGATCGACCGAGCCCGCGCCCGTGGCGCCGATGCCGCCGACGCCATCCTGATCGCCGACACGGCGCTTTCCGTCTCCGTGCGCCTGGGCGCGCTGGAGGACGTCGGCCGATCCGAGGGCGGCGAGCTGGGCCTGCGCGTCTTCGTCGGCAAGCGTTCGGCGAGCGTCGCCACCTCCGACCTGTCGGACGCGGCGCTGGACGCGGTGGCCGAGCGGGTGGTGGCGATGGCGCGGCTGGCGCCCGAGGACGCCTGGGCCGGGCTGGCGCCGGCCGATCGGCTGATGAAGGGCACCGCCCCGCTGCTCGACCTCGACGACGGCGGCGAGGTCTCGCCCGAGGCGCTGAAGGCGCAGGCGCTGGCGGCCGAGGATGCGGCGCGCGGCGTGGCTGGCGTCACCAACTCCGAGGGCGGCAGTGCGAGTGCCAGCCGCGCGGTGGTGGCGCTGGCCACCAGCCACGGCTTTGCCGGCAGCTACGCCGTCACCAGCCACGGCGTCTCGGCAAGCGTGCTGGCGGGTACCGGATCGGGCATGCAGCGCGACTATGCGCACCACAGCGCGCGCCATCGCGCGTCGCTGGAGGCGCCGGAGGCGATCGGGCGCCTGGCGGGCGAGCGTGCGGTGGCGCGGCTCGATCCGGCGCGGATTGCGTCGGGTGCGATGCCGGTGGTGTTCGATCCGCGGGTGGGGTCGAGCCTGCTCGGCCATCTGACCGGCGCGATCGCGGGGCCGGGCGTGGCCCGCGGCACCAGCTTCCTGCGCGAGGCGCTCGGGACGGCGGTGTTCGGGCCGGGCGTCACCATCCGCGACGATCCGCACCGGCCGCGCGGCCTGCGCTCACGGCCGTTCGACGGCGAGGGGCTGCCGGTCTCGCCGCTTGCGATCGTCGAGAGCGGCGTGCTGCAGAGCTGGCTGCTGGACAGCGCCTCGGCGCGGCAGCTGGGGCTGGAGCCGACCGGCCATGCCACCCGCGGGATCGGCGGCGGGCCGGGCGTGGGCACCAGCAACCTCTACATGGAAGCGGGGCGCATCACGCGCGAGGCGCTGATCGGCGAGATCGAGCACGGCGTGCTGGTGACCGAACTGATCGGGCATGGCGTGAACGGCGTGACGGGCGACTATAGCCGCGGCGCCGCCGGCTTCCTGATCGAGAAGGGCGCAATCACCCGCCCGGTCGCGGAGATCACCATCGCGGGCAACCTGCGCCAGATGTTCGCGGGCCTGGTGCCGGCGAGCGACCTGGAATTCCGCTATGGCGTGAACGTGCCGACGATCCGGATCGACGGGATGACGGTGGCGGGTGGCTGACACGCTGCTCGACGAACTGGCGGCGATCGCTGCCGAAGCGGCGACGCTGGCGCATGGGCGCGCGGCGACCGACTTCGAGCGCTGGGAAAAGGCGCCGGGGAACCCGGTGTGCGAGATCGACCTGGCGGTGGACGCGCTGCTGCGCGAGCGGCTGAGCGCGCTGCTGCCGGACGCGGGCTGGCTGTCGGAGGAATCGGCCGACGATCCCGTCCGGCTTGCCAAGCGGCGGGTGTGGATCGTCGATCCGATCGACGGCACCCGCGACTATATCCGCGGGCGGCCGGGCTGGTCGGTGTCGGTGGCGCTGGTGGAGGATGGGCAGCCGGTGCTGGGCGTGCTCGATGCCCCGGCGCGGCACGAGCGCTGGCGCGCGGCGGCGGGCGAGGGCGCGTGGCGCAACGGCGTGCGGCTGACGGCGAGCGACATCGCCCGGATCGCGGGCGCGCGCACGCCGGTGGACGCGCTGCCCAAGGCGGACCGCGACCTCGTGGCCGTGGCCAAGCCCAATTCGATCGCGCTGCGCATGGCGATGGTGGCGGCGGGCGAGGCGGACCTGCTCGCGACCTTCCGCTGGGGCAATGAATGGGACGTGGCCGCGGCGGTGCTGCTGCTGCGCGAGGCCGGCGCGACCGTGACCGACTCGCTCGGCAAGCCGCTGCGCTTCAACACGCCGCGCGCGCAGGCGTTCGGCGTGCTGGCGACCGCGCCCGGCATCCATGCGGCGGCGGTGGAGCGCCTCCGGCCGCGCGCGATCGCGGCGCTGGGGCGGCCCTGACCGCCCGCTAGGCGCGGGCGAGATCCTTCAGCCGGTAGAGCGCGTCGAGCGCTGCGCGCGGGGTGAGGGAGTCGAGGTCCAGCGTGGCGAGTTCGCTGCGCAGCGCATCGGGCTTTTCCTCCTCGGCCGGTTGGAAGGCGGCGAACAGCGGCAGGTCGTCGAGCCCGGCGGCAAGCCCGCCGGTCTTCTGGCGACCCGCCTCGAGCTTGGCGAGCACCGCTTTCGCGCGGGCGACCGTGGCGGGCGGAAGCCCCGCGAGCCGGGCCACCGCCAGGCCGTAGCTGCGGTCGGCCGGGCCCTCGCCCAGTTCGTGGAGGAGCACAAGGTCCCCCTTCCACTCGCGCGCACGCACGTGGTGCAGGCTCAGCGCCTCGCAGCGTTCCGCCAGGCGGGTGAGCTCGTGATAATGGGTCGCGAACAGGCAGCGGCAGCGGTTGTCCTCGTGGATCGCCTCCACCACCGCCCAGGCGATGGCGAGGCCGTCGTAGGTGGAGGTGCCGCGGCCGACTTCATCCAGGATCACGAAGCTGCGCGGGGTCGCCTGCGCCAGAATGGCGGCGGTCTCGACCATCTCGACCATGAAGGTAGAGCGGCCGCGCGCGAGATTGTCCGAGGCGCCGACGCGGCTGAACAGCCGGTCGACCAGGCCGAGCGTGGCGCGGGTGGCGGGGACGTAGCTGCCCGCCTGGGCCAGCACTGCGATCAGCGCGTTCTGGCGCAGGAAGGTCGACTTGCCGCCCATGTTGGGGCCGGTCACCAGCCACAGGCGATTGTCCTCCGACAGGCGGCAGTCGTTGGCAACGAAGCGGCCGCCGGCCTTGGCGACGGCGGCTTCGACCACCGGGTGGCGGCCGCCCTCGATCTCCAGGCAGGCGTGGTCGACCAGGTCGGGGCGTGCCCAGCCGCCCTCGGCCGCGCGCTCGGCGAGGCCGGCGGCGACGTCGATGCGGGCGAGGGCGTCGGCAGTGGCGGCGATCGCCTCGCGGGTTGCAAGCACCTGGCCGGTCAGTTCCTCCAGATGTGCGGCCTCGGCGGCGAGCGCATGGGCGCCCGCCTGGGTGACCTTCAATGCCACGTCATGGAGTTCGGGCGCGTTGAAGCGCACGCAGCCGGCGAGCGTCTGGCGGTGGGTGAAGCCGCTGTCGGCCTTCATCAGCGCGTCGGCGGCGCGGGCCGGCACCTCGATATGATAGCCGAGCACGCCGTTGTGGCGGATCTTGAGCGCGTTGACGCCGGTGCGGGTGCGGAACTCCGCCTCCAGCGCGGCGATGGCGCGGCGGCCGCCGGCGCCGGTGGCGCGCAGATCGTCGAGGGCGGCGTCATAGCCTTCGGCGATATAGCCGCCGTTGGCGGCGTCGATCGGCGGTGAAGGGACGAGCGCGCGGGTGAGCAGCTCGACCAGCGCACCGTGGCCGCGCAGCGCCGGCACCAGCCGGCCAAGCAGCGGCGGCGCGTCGGCGAGCTGTTCGAGGCGGTCGCCGAGCGTGCGGGCACCGTCCAGGCCGTCGCGCAGCTGCCCCAGGTCGCGCGGGGAGCCGCGGCCGGCGGCGATGCGGCCGAGCGCGCGGCCAACGTCGGGAAGCGCGCGCAGGGCGGAGCGCACGCCGTCGCGCAGGCCGGGATCGTCGTGGAAGCGGGTGACGGCGTCGAGCCGCGCCTCGATTGCGGCACGGTCCATCAGCGGCGCGGCGATGTCGGCACCGAGCAGGCGTGCGCCGGCACCCGTGACGGTGCGGTCCACGGCGTCGAGCAGGCTGCCGCTGCGGGTGCCGGAGGTGGTGCGGGTGAGCTCCAGGCTCTCGCGGGTGGCGGCGTCGACGGCCATGCACTGGTCGTTGCGCGACACCAGGGGCGGGCGGAGGAAGGGGAGGCTGCCGCGCGCGGTATGGTCGAGATAGGCGACCAGCCCGCCGGCCGCGGCGAGCCCGGCGCGGCCGAAGCTGCCGAAGCCGTCGAGTGTGGCGACCCCGAACAGCGCCTTCAGCCGCGCCTCCCCGGCGGCGCTGTCGAAGTCGATCCGGGGACGCAGACTGGTTGCGATCTCGGCAAAGGCGGAAGACTCGGAGGCGACCACCTCGGCAGGGGCGAGCCGGGCGATGGTGGCGGCGAGCGCATGCGCGTCCGTCTCGATCAGCTCGAAGCGGCCGGTGGAGACGTCGGCGGCGGCGATCGCGACCTCGCCGCCCGCCTCGCCCACCGCCACACACCAGTTGGCGGCGCGCGCGTCGAGCAGCGCTTCCTCGGTTAGCGTGCCGGCGGTGACCACGCGCACGATCGCGCGCGCGACCAGCGCCTTGGAGCCGCCGCGTTTCTTGGCTTCCTCGGGCGTCTCGACCTGCTCGGCGATGGCGACACGGTGCCCGGCCTTGATCAGCCGCGCCAGGTACCCCTCGGCGGCATGGATCGGCACGCCGCACATCGGGATCTTGGCGCCCTCATGCTCGCCGCGCGCGGTGAGCGCGATGTCGAGCACGGCCGCAGCGATTTTAGCGTCGTCGTGAAACAGTTCAAAAAAGTCGCCCATGCGGTAGAACAGCAGGCAGTCGGCGGCTTCGGCCTTGAGCGCGAGATATTGCGCCATCATCGGGGTCGGGGCTGGAACGGCAGGCATGCGCGCGTGGGTAGCCGAAGAAGCGACCGGCGTCATGCCCGCTGCGGTGGGGTGACGGAGGCGAGGATGCGTCCTAAGGGCAGAGCCATCAGTGCGGGAAGGTTGCAGATGGCAGAAGAATCGAACGTCCAATTCTCCGAGCGCGAGGCGCTGCTGTTCCATTCGGAGGGGCGCCCGGGAAAGATCGAGATCATCGCGTCGAAGCCGATGTCGACGCAGCGCGACTTGGCGCTCGCCTATTCGCCGGGCGTCGCCGTGCCGGTGCGCGCGATCGCGGCCGACCCTGCCACCGCCTATGACTATACCGCCAAGGGCAACCTGGTCGCGGTGATCTCCAACGGCACCGCGATCCTTGGCCTCGGCAACCTGGGCGCGCTCGCGTCCAAGCCGGTGATGGAAGGCAAGTCGGTGCTGTTCAAGCGCTTCGCCGACGTCGATTCGATCGACATCGAGCTGAAGACCGAGGACGTCGATCGCTTCATCGACGCGGTCGAGCTGATGGAGCCGACCTTTGGCGGCATCAACCTGGAGGACATCAAGTCCCCGGAATGCTTCATCATCGAGCAGACCCTGCGCGAACGCATGAACATCCCGGTGTTCCATGACGACCAGCACGGCACCGCCATCATCGCCGCCGCTGGCCTGATCAACGCGCTGTACCTGACCAAGCGCGACATCGCCGAGACCAAGGTGGTGATGAACGGCGCGGGTGCGGCCGCACTCGCCTGCGCAGACCTGGTGAAGGTGATGGGCGTCAAGCAGGAAA
Organism: Sphingomonas sp. JUb134; assembly: GCF_004341505.2. Lineage (NCBI taxonomy): Bacteria > Pseudomonadati > Pseudomonadota > Alphaproteobacteria > Sphingomonadales > Sphingomonadaceae > Sphingomonas > Sphingomonas sp. JUb134. Next base: position 3,339,643 of record NZ_SLYP02000001.1, on the reverse strand, counting down.
ACCTGCTGATGGTCGACCTGGACGGCGTGCTCTACCAGGGCCGCGAAGCCGGCATGAACCAGTGGAAGTCGGCGCATGCCGTCGCCACCGACAAGCGCACGCTCGCCGAGGCGCTGGACGGCGCCGACGTGTTCATGGGGCTGTCGGCGGCGAACGCACTGCCGGCCGAGCTGCTCAAGAAGATGGCGCCGAACCCGATCGTGTTCGCGATGGCGAACCCGGATCCGGAGATCACCCCGCCCGAGGCCAAGGCCGCGCGCCCGGACGTGATCATCGCCACCGGCCGTTCGGACTATCCGAACCAGGTCAACAACGTGCTGGGCTTCCCGTTCATCTTCCGCGGCGCGCTCGACGTGCGCGCGACCACGATCAACGACGCGATGAAGGTCGCCGCCGCAAAGGCGATCGCCAAGCTCGCGCGCCAGCAGGTGCCCGAGGAAGTCGCGGCCGCCTATGGCGTCAAGCACAGCTTCGGCCCGGAATACATCATCCCGGCGCCGTTCGATCCGCGGCTGATGGAGCTGGTGCCCGCCGCCGTCGCCCAGGCGGCGATGGAGTCGGGCGTGGCGACCAAGCCGATCCTGGACATGGACGCCTATCGCCACACGCTGCGCGGCCGGCTCAATCCGACCACCTCGGTGCTCAGCCTCGCCTATGAGGGCGCCAAGGCGCACCCGAAGCGCGTCATCTTTGCCGAGGGCGAGGAAGAGGTGGTGCTGCGCGCCGCGATCAACTTCCGCGAGGGCGGTTATGGCACGCCGGTGCTGGTGGGCCGCGACGACGTGTACGATCGCCTGCGCGCGCTGGGTGTCACGGACCCGGAGACCTACGAAGTCCACAACAGCCGCCATTCGCCGCTGGTGCCGCAGATGGTCGACTTCCTCTACGCGCGCCTCCAGCGCCGCGGCTATCTGCGTCGCGATTGCGAGCGGATGGTGAACCAGGATCGCAACATCTTCGGCGCACTGCTGCTGCAGCTGGGCGAGGGCGATGCGATGATCACGGGCGTCACGCGCACCTATGCGCAGACGATCCGCGAGCTGCGCCGCGTGATCGATCCCAAGGAAGGCCGCACGCCGTTCGGCATCCACGTGCTGGTGGGGCAGAGCCACACGGTGTTCATCGCCGACACGACGGTCAACGAGCGTCCGAACTCCGAGGAGCTGGCCGACATCGCCGAAGCGACCGCGCAGGTCGCGCGTCGCATGGGCCACGAGCCGCGGGTCGCGTTCCTGAGCTACGCCAACTTCGGCAACCCCGAGGGCAAGTGGCTGGAGCAGCTTCGCGGGGCCGTCGGCGTGCTCGACAAGCGCGAGGTGAGCTTCGAATATGAGGGCGAGATGACGCCCGACGTCGCGCTCAACCCGCGCCAGCTGGCGAACTATCCGTTCGCGCGCCTGTCGGGCCCGGCCAACGTGCTGATCATGCCGGGTCTGCAGTCGGCCAACATCTCGGCCAAGCTGCTGCGCGAACTGGGCGGCGACGACATGATCGGCCCGATGCTGATCGGCATGGAAAAGCCGGTGCAGATCGCGCCGATGACGTCGACCGCGAGCGAGCTGGTGACGCTGGCGGTGCTGGCGGCCGGCGGCATGGTCGACGGCTGATCCTTCGGGGGAGGGGCCGCGGTTGCGCGGCTCCTCCCGCTGATGGCGGGGCTGCGCCAGGTCGCTCACGTTGCCCTTCGTCGTGCTCCTGTAGGCAGGAGCCCAGGGTTGTTGAAGCGTGGCCTAGGTTGCTCTGCTGAGCCTTGGGTGCCTTCCTGCCCCAGGGATACGCGGCTGCCATGCCGCGCCTCACACATGAAAATGCCCGCCGGAGAGACTCCGGCGGGCACCTTTCCTCCCCAGGAACGGGTGGGCGGGGCTCTAGGCCCGGCCGAGACGGTGATCGGGGTGCCGGACGGCAAGGTCCGCTGCCGGCGACACGACCTTGTCATGTCCTTTACAGCTGCACCCTGAAGTTGCCGGACTTCCTTGCCCTACGACTGCGCCTTTCAGAAGCACGCGCGCGCTACAAAAGGGGTCATGGAGTGGAAACGCTCGCCCCGGAAGCAGTGATGCTGTAAAGTCTTCACAGACGATGCCGGGAAGGAGTGGGATGGCGGAGCGCAAGCTGCTGGCGGGACATGCGGTCCGTCGGGTGCGGCGGCAGGCTGGGCTCACCCAGGCGGCGATGGCCGAACTGCTCGGCATTTCGCCCAGCTACCTCAACCTCGTGGAGCGCAACCAGCGTCCCTTGTCGGCGGCATTGCTGGTGCGGCTGGCCGAGCGGTTCGACTTCGATCCGCGCACGCTGACCAGCGGCGAGCCGGCGGGCGGGGTGGATGCGCTGCGGCGGCGGCTGGCTGACCCGATGTTCGCGGACCTGGAGATCGACCGCCATGAAGTCGCCGAGTGGCTGGCGAGCGCGCCTGGCGGGGCGGAGGCGTTCGCGCGCGTGTTCGACCGGCTGGGCGGCGCGGCGGGTGCCCCCGGAGCCGCACCTGCCGCGGACGACCCGCAGGTGCTGGTGCGGCGCGAAGTGGAGCGGTGGCGCAACCATTTCGCCGAACTGGACGAACTCGCCGAGGGCGTGGCCGACGAGCTGCGGCAGTCGGCAGCGGACCTTGGCGCCGCGCTCGCCGAGCGGCTGCGGGTGCGCCACCAGCTTTCGGTGCGGGTGCTGCCGGCCGAGGTGCTGCCCGACCGGCTCTATCGCCTGGACCTTCACGCGCGGCAGTTGCAGCTGTCGGAGCTGCTGGGGCCGGCGCAGCGCCTGCAGCTGCTCGCGCGGCAGATCGGGCAGGGCGAGGCGCGGGTGCCGGTGGAGGCGCTGGTGCGCGGCGCCGGCTTTACCGATCGGGCGGCGGAGCGGCTCTATCGCCGCCACCTGCTGGGCTATTTCGCGGCGGCCGTGACCATGCCCTACGCCCGATTCCTGCGCGCGTGCGAGGCGACCGGCTATGACGTGCCGCTGCTCGCGCGGCGGTTTGGCACGTCGTTCGAGCAGGTGGCGCATCGGCTGACCACGCTGGGCCGGGTGGGCGCACGGGGGCTCGCCTTTTGCCTCTTGCGGATCGATCGGGCCGGGCAGGTGTCGAAGCGCTTTGCCGGGATGAGCGGATCGCCGGTGGCGGACGCCGCCGGGCTCTGCCCGCTGTGGAGCGCGTTCGAGGCGTTCGCCCGCACCGATGCGGCGGTGACCCAGCTGGTCGAGCTGGAGGACGGCAGCCGCTGGTTCAGCTGGGCGCACGTCGTCCACCCGGCGGTGGGCGAGGTGGCGGGGGTGCGCGCGCGCTATGCGATCGCGCTGCTGCTGGGGACCGACCAGGCGCGCGGCTGGGCGGCGGCGCGGGGCACCGAGCTGGGCGGCGAGGCGGTGGGCATCGGCCTTGGCTGTCGCGCCTGCACGCGGCGCGACTGCGGCCAGCGCTCGGCGCCGCCGGCGGGACACGCGCTGCTGGTCCAGGAGCGCGAGGGCGGGGTGACGCCCTTCGCCTTTGCCGGGGACTGACCGACACAAGTTGCTAACACTTTGATGCTATTGGGGATGCATGACCGATACGCCTTCCCGCGGATGCGGTGCCTGCCGCGACGGACGGGCGCTCGATTTTCCCATCTCGATGGCATTCCAGCCGATCGTCGACCTGCGCACGGGGCGCCCCTGGGCCTATGAGGCGCTGGTGCGCGGGGCCGAGGGGGAGTCCGCTGCGAGCGTGCTGGCGCGGGTGACGCCGGAGAACCGCTATGCCTTTGACCAGCAGTGCCGGGTGGCGGCGATCGAGGGTGCAGTGGCGGCTGGCCTGCTGGAGACGGGGGCGCGGCTGTCGATCAACTTCCTGCCGAACGCCGTCTATTCGCCCAAGGCCTGCATCCAGCTGACGCTGCGGACCGCGCAGGCGACCGGCCTTCCGACCGACCGGCTGATGTTCGAGTTCACCGAGGACGAGAAGATGGCCGATCCGGCGCATGTGCTGGATATCGTCGAAAGCTATCGCGAGATGGGGTTCACGACCGCGCTGGACGATTTCGGCGCGGGCTATGCCGGGCTCGGGCTGCTCGCGCGGTTCCAGCCCGACGTCATCAAGCTCGACATGGCGCTGCTGCGCGGCCTGGACGCGAGCGAGCCGCGCCGGGTGATCGTGGACGCGATGGTGGGGCTGTGCCGCAGGCTGGGCGTGACGGTGATCGCCGAGGGGATCGAGACGCGCGGCGAGCTGGACGCGGTGCGCGCGCTCGGCATCGAGCTGGTGCAGGGCTATCTGCTGGCGAAGCCGGCGTTCGAGGCGCTGCCGGATCCGGTGCTGGCCTGAGGGCAGGGGGCCAAGACCTCATGAACGGATCGTTCGAGAACCCGGAGGATTTCGCCGCGGATCTGAAGAGGCGAAAGGAAGCGGCGGAGGGTCTGGAGAAGGATCTCCTGACGGAGGTGCCTCTGCTTTACGGATCGCCGGGCCGGAGGGAGCCGCACGGTGATCCCGGGATCCTCCTTGCAGAGATGCATCGGCAAGACCTGCAGCGGCGCAATGGTGGCGGCGTACCTCCGTCGAAGGGGAGGCGAGAGGGTGTGTCGCTCCCCTTCGAGCGCGTGATAGCAGGCTTGGCTCTCGTGCTTGTGGTGGTGTTCTTTCTCCTCCGCTAGCGCCGGGGGCGGATCACGTCTGCCTTCCGTTCAAACATCCGACGCGGAGGCGTTGTACGCCGAGCTCTCGCAGGCGCCGGAGACAGCTCGGGTCAAGAGCCCCCACCCCCCGAGGCTTACCCGGCGGCACCCAAACCGGAACGGCTGCAAACGCCACTTGCGGACGTTGATTCAGCTAGCTCATACTGCGGCAACCAACATGAAGGGGCGGAGTATGGGTTCGGCTCGGCGAGTGATAGGACTGGCGAGCCTCCTGGTCACCGTAGCGCTGGCCGCCTCATATTGGAGAGTGATCGAACTCGGGCCCGCGCTAGAGAAGTTGATGTTCGCGTGCCTAGTGATTGGGCTCTTGGCTATAACAACCATAGAATGGGCAGAGAGATTTAGGCGTTCCACCGGCTCAACACCTGCCATTGCGAACCGCCCTCCCGTCGCGCAGATCGCCCGGATGGAAATCTCGATCATCTTCGAACCCGCGTTCCAAGGTCAAAAAGCAGGCGCGGTTTGGATCGTGGAGAGTGACGAAAATCGCCGGTGGTTCAAGAAGCAGTCCGATCTTGATGCTGGCAGCGCGATATTCACCCCGGAAGGCAGGGAGATCGGGCATGAGGCCATACTCCGGTCTATCTGGAACGTCCAAGAGCACTACCCGGACTGGTCGCGGATAACCGTCAGCGGCGTGGTTCTTACCAACGAGTTGTCTAGAGAACTTCGCGATGAAGGCGACATGATGGAGATGGAAGAGGGGTTCGCGCTCGTTCGAGCGTAGTCGCCTTACCTACGACTGGGATCCAGAAGCAGTCGTTCCGCTTTCCACCAGTTTCCGGCTATCCCAGTGAGGAGAGAACCTCCGCCCTCCTCCGCCGAATGCCCGGACTCAGGAGCCGTGCCGCCGAGCGATACTCCGACGGTGCCCCGGAGCGTCCTCGGCTGCTGGCACGCACTGCTGAACAGCCGCGGCGGTAATGTGGCGCTGGACGGCGCTGGGTCCGATCAACACACGGCCGTGCAGCCACCCTCGGTGTTCCAGCGCTGGCCGTCCATCCGCCTCCGGCTCAGGGCGTCTCCAGGAGGCAGGGGAGCGCCGGGACCGGCGCCCCTCGCGCCCCGAAGCGATCAGGCGCGTGCGGATGCGTCCGACGGCGCCATGCGGGTGCAATTCCGGCCGCTCGTCTTTGCCTCGTACAGATGCTTGTCGGCTCGGGAGAGCCAGGCCTTGGGCTCTTCCATCTCGCCACATTCCGCGACGCCAACGCTGGCGGTTACCGAGATGCGGTGTCCTCCCGGCATCTCGAAACGGTGGTTCTGGATGGCTTCGCGCAGCCGTTCCGCCGCGACGAAGGCGTCTGCCGCGCCGGTCTCGGGCAGGAGCACGCCGAACTCCTCTCCGCCCAGACGCCCGTAGACGTCGGCCGGGCGAAGCACCTTCGCGATCAGCTGGCCCATCTGTCGCAGAACGTCATCGCCCGCAGGATGTCCGAAGCTGTCGTTGATCGTCTTGAAGTGATCGATGTCCACGATCGCGAGCGAGCTCGGCCGGTGATAGCGCCTGTGCCGGGCGATTTCGCGGCCGAGCTGTTCTTCGAACCCCCGACGGCTCAGGGCGCCGGTCAGAAAGTCCGTGCTCGCAATCAGGCGCAACTCCATCTCGTCGCTGACGATGTTGGCGAAGTTGCTCAGGATCGCGATGTCGGCGGGGCTGAAGCGGCGCGGCTTCGTGTCCATCGCGCACAGCGAGCCCACATTATAGCCCTCCGACGTCCGGAGCGGGACACCCGCGTAGCTGCGGATGCGCGGACCCCCTTGCACCAGCGGGTTTCCGGCGAAGCGCGCGTCGAGATGCGTGTCTTCGATGATGAGCGGCTCGGCCTGCTGGATCGTGTACGTGCAGATCGAAATCGACCGGGCGGTTTCCTGAACCTCCAGGCCGCGCTGCGCCTTGAACCACTGGCGATCCCGGTCGACGAGGGAGACGGTGGCGATCGGGACGGCAAGGACGGTCCGCACCAGGGTGACGATCTTCTCGAACGGCTGCTCGGGCGGCGTCTCGAGGATCTGCAACCGTCCGAGTGCGGCGAGCCGGCCTTCGTCGTCTGCCAGCTTCGGCTCAGTCACCGGACCGCTCCCGGACCAGGGCGCGAATCGCCGCCGTGAGCTCGCTACGGTAGCTGTCGAGCAGCTGCGAGACGCTCGCCTCGATGATCTCTTCCCCCACGCCGGCGGCCCGCAGGCTCTCCACCAGCGCCAGAAGATGGGCCTGGTGACGTGCCACGCTCTCCTGAAGCTCCGGCGGAACGGGGCCGGTGATCAACGGCTCCGACGCGCCGGCGGACGAAGATGGGGAGCTTGGGTCGGGTAGGCTGGCCATTGCGTCATTATAGGGGAGGAAAGCGCGACGCCTAGTACCGTGCGGCGCTTGCCCCACCGAGGCGGGGCATGCCCGACGGCAGTCCGAACTTAGCGGCGGAGACGCTCTCCGCCAGGATGCTGAAGACGCGGCAGAAATCGAATAGCGGTAGACTGGCGGACCGACGGGTGCCGTCCTCTAGGCTCACTTCTGCCTTTTCGACGCGGCGACGATGGCCTTGTAGAGGTCCGGCGCGGGCTTCGAGGTGATGATTGCCGCAAGGCACTTTGGCACTGCGGCGCCACCGGCCGAGGAAGCTAGGGCGAACAGACGAAACTCGTTCGGGCCGTACGGAAACCAGCGAAAAAACCCGTCCACTTTCCTGGCCCGGTTAATCGATTCAGGTTCCAAAAGGACGATCCCAGCCCGCCCTTTCAGCGGTAGCACGATGTCCACCTCCTGCCGTCGAATGTCTGGCCCGCTTTCGCTTTCGCGTACGAAACCGAATCCGACCCGCACGCTGCCGTCGAGGATCGTCTCGGCCGCCTCCTCATTTGACATCGCGGCGATGGCTGTCCTGTCGCAGGAAGTCGCGGCTGCAGGGCAGGACTGCGCGATCAGGAGGGCGCTGAATAGGGTCGCCGCGGTACGAGGATGTGCGACGACGGAGCGGAGGGCATTCTTCATTCGGGCAGGATAGCACCGATTCCATCTCTCTCCATCGCGGTGGGGTTGGGGAGAGGCGCTCTGCCCTGCGGCTCCGCGCTCGATTTAGAGGCGTTCACTGATGGGTTCATGACCTGGAATTTCCCGGCCAGTCCCGCTCCGCAGTCCTCGGCGGCAAGGCTCCCGGGCGCTGCCGTTGTTCTGCTGGGCCCTGGATCCCCGCCTGTGCGGGGATACTGCGAAATTGGCACCGCCGTCCCTTGGCCACACCCGTATTCCTGCGCGGGCAGGAATCCAGGGTCAAGCAGACCAACGACTTGCGGTGCTTGGGGCCCTGGGCTCCTGCCTTCGCAGGAGCACGGTCAGGGGTTTCGTAGAGGCCTCGCCTGCGCGGGGATGCGGTTGGCTACGGAGGCCGTCAGGCGCCGGCGTTGGTGAGGCGCTCGAGCTGGTCCTTGCTGAGGTCCAGGTCCCAGGAGCCGGTCAGTTCCTCGACCTGCTCGACGCTGGTCGCGCTGGCGATCGGGGCGGTGACGCCGGGCTGGGCGGCGAGCCAGGCGAGCGCGATCTGGGCGAGGGTGGCGCCGGTCTCGGCGGCGACCGCGTCCATCGCCGAAAGCACCGCGGCGCCCTTGCCCTCCAGCAGTTCGGCCATGCCGCGGCCGCGTACGCTCTTCGACAGGTCGTCGCGACTGCGATACTTGCCGGTGAGGAAGCCCGAGGCGAGCCCGTAATAGGGCGTCACCGCGATGTTGTGCTCGATGCACAGGTTCTGGAGCTCGCCCTCGAAGCGGTGGCGGCTGACGAGGTTGTATTCGGGCTGGAACACGTGGATCAGCGGCAGCGCCTCGCGCACGGCGATGTCGATCGCCGACTTCAGCCGCATCGCGTGGAAGTTGGACGCGCCGAGGACGCGCACCTTGCCGGCCTCGACCAGCCGGGCGAAGGCGGCGAGATAGTCCTCCTGGGGAACCGCCTCGTCGTCCTGGTGGGCGAAATAGACGTCGATGCGATCGGTGCCGAGCCGCTGGAGCGACGCTTCGACCGCAGCGGCGATCCGCGCGGGGGCGAGCTTTTCCCCGCCTTCGCCCGGCAACATGCCGACCTTGGTCGCGAGCAGCACCTGGTCGCGCTTGCCGGTGGCGCGCAGCCACTCGCCGATCACGGTCTCGGACTCGCCGCCCTGGTGGCCGCCGACCCAGGCGGAATAGACGTCGGCGGTGTCGATCATCCGCCCGCCGCGCTCCACAAAGGCGTCGAGGACGCGGAAGCTCGTGTCCTTGTCGGCGGTCCAGCCGAAGACGTTGCCGCCCAGCACCAGCGGCGGGGTCTCGAGATCGGTGGGGCCGAGGGGGCGAGGGGTCATGGCCTGTCCATCTGGTTGTCGGCGGCGAGCGCGGCGGCGCTCACGCTGTTGGGGCCGAGCATCTCGGCCGCTTCGTTGAGGGCGCGCGCCTCGTCCGGTCGGATCGCGCCAGGCGCCGCGTCCTCCGGCCCGCCGCAGCCGGCGAGCGCCAGCGGGGCGAGCAGGAGGACGAGGAACCGCATCGCGTCAGTGCTGGAGGTCGTTGCCGGCGTGCTCCAGATGCTCGCCTGTCTCGCGCGTGCCACGGTCGATCGCGCGACCCGCATCGTCGGCAGCGTTGCCGATCGCGGCGCCGGCGCGGTCGATGCCGTTCTCCGCGGCGTCAAAGGCGCGGTCGCTGGCCGCCTCGACGTCGTCGACGGCCTCGCCCATCGTGGCGTTGGCGTCTGCGGCGATGGAATCGGCGGCCTCGCTGGTCTCGTTCTGCGCCTTGTCGCTGCAGGCGGAGAGTGCGAACGCGGCGGCGGCGATCGGAAGCAGAATGGCCTTCTTCATCGGGGGTTCCTCTTTCCTTGACCCTGAAATCATCCGCGGCGCGAACGCACCGCGGGCAGGGTTGTTTCCCTGCCGCAACGGGCGCGTGCAAGCCGTGGCGCGGCGTTGACCCCATATAAAGAAATCTTTATATCACGGCGCATGGCTCCCGCCCTCGACATCTTTCGCGCGCTTGCGGACGCGACCCGGCTGCGCATCGTGGCGCTGCTGCGCTCGATGGAGCTGTCGGTGGGCGAGCTGGCGCAGGTGCTGGGGCAGAGCCAGCCGCGCGTGTCGCGGCATGTGAAGATCCTGGTCGACGCAGGCCTCGCCGAGCGGCGCAAGGAAGGCAGCTGGGTGTTCGTGGCGCTGGGCGAGGAGGCGCGGATCGCGCCGGTGCTCGCCGCGATCGATGCCTGGACGGGCGAGGGCGATCCCTGGACGCTGGCCGACACCGCGCGGCTCGCGGCGGTGCGCGCCGATCGCGCGCAGGCGGCCGCCGCCTGGTTCGAGGCACATGCCGGCGAATGGGACGCGATCCGATCGCTGCACGTGGCCGAAAGCGAGGTCGAGGCAGCGTGCGCGCGGGCGCTGGGTGCGCAGCCGATCGGGACGCTGGTCGACATCGGCACCGGTACCGGCCGAATGCTGGAGCTGTTCGCGCCTCAGGCGGCGCATGCGCTGGGCGTCGACCGCAGCTCGGAAATGCTGCGGCTGGCGCGTGCCAAGCTCTCCGAGCAGGGGCTCGACAAGGCGGAGCTGCGCCAGGCCGATTTCTACCGGCTGCCGCTGTCGGACGACGATGCGGACGCCGCGATCCTGCACCATGTGCTGCATTTCGCGCAGCACCCCGGTGCCGTGATCGCGGAAGCGGCGCGCGTGCTGGCGAGCGGAGGGCGGTTGCTGATCGTCGATTTCGCGCCGCACGAGCGCGAGGACCTGCGCACGCGCGACGCGCATGCGCGACTTGGATTTTCGGACGAGCAGATGCTCGGCTGGTTCGCCGCGGCCGGGCTCGCGCCCGTGCAGACGGAGACGCTGGAAGGCGGCGAACTGACGGTGAAGCTGTGGCTGGCGCGGAAAACCGGCGCCACCCGGGTGGAGAAGCAGGCGGCATGACGATTTCGGTGAACCAGCTCGAGGAAGCGCGCCGCGCGCTCGATGCGCCGCTGTTCGCGGACATGGCGGGCGACGCCGCGGTGTCGTTCGAGTTCTTCCCGCCCAAGTCGGCGAAGATGGAAGAAACGCTGTGGGAGGCGGTGCGCACGCTGGAGCCGCTCGGCCCGCGCTTCGTTTCCGTCACCTATGGCGCAGGCGGGTCGACGCGCGAGCGCACCCACGCGACCGTCGCGCGGATCCAGCGCGAGACCAGCCTGGCGGCTGCTGCGCACCTGACCTGTGTCGAGGCGAGCCGCGACGAGATCGACCAGGTGGCCGAGGAATATTGGGCAGCGGGCGTGCGCCACATCGTGGCACTTCGCGGCGATCCGCCGGTGGCGGGCCAGAAGTTCCAGGCGCATGGCGAGGGCTATGCCAATGCCGCCGAGCTGGTCGCGGGCCTCAAGAAGCTGCACCCGTTCGAGATCTCGGTCGCCGCCTATCCCGAGTGCCATCCGGATTCGGGCACGAAGGTGGAGGACCTGGACAATCTGAAGCGCAAGCTCGACGCGGGCGCGACGCGGGCGATCACCCAATTCTTCTTCACGCCCGAGGCGTTTTTCCGCTTCCGTGACGCCGCGACCGCGGCGGGCATTTCGGCCGAGATCGTGCCGGGGATCCTGCCCGTTTCGAACGTCGCCCAGACGCGCAAGTTCGCGGGCATGTGCGGGGCGGCGATTCCGGACTGGATGGACCGGCTGTTCGAGGGGCTGGACGACCATCCCGCCTCGCGCCAGCTGGTGGCGGCGACGATCGCGGCGGAGATGTGCCGCCGGCTCTATGCCGGCGACGTGCGCCACTTCCACTTCTACACGCTCAACCGCGCCGAACTGAGCTATGCGATCTGCCACCTGCTCGGGCTGCGGCCGAACAAGGCGGCGGGCGCGGTGGCGGCGTAAGGCGCTTCGCCGCTTCGCACGGCATGCCGAAGTTGTTTCGGCATCCATCGTGCAGCAGGCGACGGCGACACGTGCGGATAGATGGGCCCCGAACCAGGTTCAGGGCGACGAGAGAAGGTTGAAGGCATGACTCCCCGCGAAACCCTGCTGGCCGAGGCCGCCAAGCGCGTGCTGATCACCGACGGCGCGTTCGGGACCGAGATCCAGAACTGGAAGCTGTCGGAAGCCGATTATGCCGGCACCCTCGGCCTCAGCCATGACCAGAAGGGCAATAACGACATCCTGGCGCTGACCAAGCCCGAGGTGCCGGAGTCGATCCATCGCGCCTATTTCGAGGCCGGGGCCGACATCGCCGAGACCAACACCTTCTCCGCCAACCGGATCAGCCAGGCCGATTATGGCGCCGAGCATCTGGTGCGCGAGATCAATGTCGAGAGCGCGAAGCTCGCGCGCCGCATCGCCGACGAGTTCCAGGCCAAGGATGGCCGCCCGCGCTTCGTCGCCGGCGCGATCGGGCCGACCAACAAGACGCTGTCGCTGAGCCCCGACGTCAACGATCCCGGCTTCCGCGAGATCGACTTCGATTACCTGAAGGACGTGTATCGCGAGCAGATCGACGCGCTGGTCGAGGGCGGCGCGGACTTCGTGCTGATTGAGACGGTGTTCGATACGTTGAACGCCAAGGCGGGGATCATGGCGGCGATCGAGGCGGGCAATGCGCTTGGCCGCGACCTGCCGATCATGCTGTCGATGACGCTGACCGACCTGTCGGGCCGTAACCTGTCGGGGCATACGGTCGAGGCGTTCTGGCATGCGGTGCGCCATGCGCGGCCGCTCACCATCGGGCTCAATTGCTCGTTTGGGGCGGAGCAGCTGCGGCCGCATGTGAAGACGCTGTCGCAGATCTGCGACACGCTGATCATGGTCTATCCCAACGCCGGCCTCCCCAACGAGCTCGGCGCCTATGACGAGGCGCCGGAGACGACCGCCGGGCTGGTGCGCGACTGGGCGGAGAACGGCCAGGTCAATGTGCTGGGCGGTTGCTGTGGGTCGACCCCCGCACACATCCAGGCGATTGCCGAGGCGGTGCGCGAACTGCCGCCGCGCAAGATCCCGACCCCGGAAGTGCGGACGCGGCTTGCCGGGCTCGAGCCGTTCACCATGGCAGCGTAACGCTAATCCTCCCCGGAACGGGGAGGGGGACCGCGCCCGAAGGGCGTGGTGGAGGGGGCTCTCCGCGAGCGGGCTCCCTGCGGCAACCCCCCTCCACCAGCTTCGCTGGTCCCCCTCCCCGTACCGGGGAGGATCAAGAAGAAGACAGATGAACGCCACCGCCTCCTCCACCAGCTTCGTCAACATCGGCGAGCGCACCAACGTTACCGGCTCCGCGCGCTTCAAGAAGCTGATCATGAACGGCGACTATGCTGCCGCGATCGAGGTCGCGCTCCAGCAGGTGGAGGCCGGCGCGCAGGTGCTGGACGTCAACATGGACGAGGGGCTGCTCGACGCGCACCACGCCATGACGACCTTCCTGAAGCTGATCCAGGCCGAGCCGGACATCGCCCGCATCCCGGTGATGGTCGACAGCTCGAAGTGGGACGTGATCGAGGCGGGGCTGAAGTGCGTGTCCGGAAAGCCGATCGTGAACTCGATCAGCATGAAGGAAGGGGAAGAGCTCTTCCTCGAGCACGCCCGCAAGTGCATGGCCTATGGCGCCGCCGTGGTGGTGATGGCGTTCGACGAGGTCGGCCAGGCGGACACCAAGGACCGCAAGGTCGAGATCTGCGAGCGCGCCTACAAGCTGCTGGTCGGCATCGGCTTCCCCCCTGAGGACATCATCTTCGATCCCAACGTCTTCGCGGTGGCGACGGGCATCGAGGAGCACAACAACTACGGCGTCGACTTCATCGAGGCGTGCCGCGAGATCAAGGCGCGCTGCCCACACGTCCATATCTCGGGCGGCCTGTCGAACCTCTCCTTCTCGTTCCGCGGCAACGAGCCGGTGCGCAAGGCGATGCACTCCGTGTTCCTCTACCACGCGATCCCGGCCGGCATGGACATGGCGATCGTCAACGCAGGCCAGCTCGAGGTCTACGACCAGATCGAGCCGGAGCTGCGCACGGCATGCGAGGACGTGATCCTCAACCGCGATCCGGATGCGGGCGAGCGGCTGGTGGCGCTTGCCGAGCGCTTCCGCGGCACCGATGCGGTGGCGGAGAAGCAGGCGGCGGAGTGGCGCAGCTGGGAGGTCGCCAAGCGGCTGGAACATGCGCTGGTGAAGGGCATCGACGCGCATGTCGTCGACGACACCGAAGAGGCGCGCCAGCTGTTCGCACGGCCGATCGAGGTGATCGAGGGTCCGCTGATGGACGGCATGAACGTGGTCGGCGACCTGTTCGGATCGGGCAAGATGTTCCTGCCGCAGGTGGTGAAGTCCGCCCGCGTGATGAAGAAGGCGGTGGCGCACCTGCTGCCGTTCATCGAGGCCGCCAAGGAACCGGGTTCGAAGGGCAAGGGCAAGGTCGTGATGGCGACCGTTAAGGGCGACGTCCACGACATCGGCAAGAACATCGTCGGCGTGGTGCTCCAGTGCAACGGCTTCGAGGTGGTCGACCTGGGCGTGATGGTGCCGTGGTCGAAGATCCTGGAGGCGGCGAACGAGAACGACGCCGACATGATCGGCCTGTCGGGCCTCATCACCCCCTCGCTCGACGAGATGGTGACGGTGGCCGAGGAGATGAAGCGCGCCAAGATGGTGATGCCGCTGCTGATCGGCGGCGCGACCACGTCGAAGGTGCACACGGCGCTGCGCATTGCGCCCGCCTATGACGGGCCGGTGGTGCATGTGCTCGACGCCAGCCGGGCGGTGGGCGTGGCGACGACGCTGGTGAGCGACACCCAGCGCGACGATTATGTCGAGAAGGTCGCGGCCGACTATGCCGCCGTCCGCGCCGCGCGCGAGGGCAAGGGGCAGAGCGCGCTGCTGCCGATCGCCGACGCCCGCGCCGCCGGCTTCGTCGCCGACTTCGCGCAGAAGCCCGCGGCTCCTGCGCAGCCCGGCATCCACCAGTTCGACGACTGGGATCTCACCGACCTGCGCGGCTACATCGACTGGACGCCGTTCTTCCGCGCCTGGGAACTGGCCGGCAATTTCCCGGCGATCCTCGACGACGAGATCGTGGGGGAAAGCGCGCGCGGCCTCTACGAAGACGCGCAGAAGATGCTCGACACCATCATCGCCGAGAAGTGGCTGACCGCCCGCGGCGTCGCGGGCCTGTGGCCGTGCCACCGCGACGGCGACGACATCGTGGTGCGCACCCGCCATAGCGACGACCAGGTGAGCCCGGACGGCGCGCACTTCCCGGCCGACCTGCACACGCCGGACCTCAATCCGGCCAACGAGGCGAGCGTGCGCCTGCCGATGCTGCGCCAGCAGATCGCCAAGCGCGAAGGGCGGGCGAACATGTGCCTGGCCGACTTCATAGATCCGGCCGGCGACTGGTTTGGCGGCTTTGCGGTCGGCATCCACGGCATCGACCCGCACATTGCCCGCTTCAAGGCGGCGCACGACGATTACAACGACATCCTGCTGAAGGCGCTGGCGGATCGCCTGGCCGAGGCATTTGCCGAGCGGCTGCACCAGCATGTCCGCACGACCCTGTGGGGCTATGCGCCCGACGAGCAGCTGACCAACGAGGCGCTGGTGCGCGAGCAGTATCGCGGCATCCGCCCGGCGCCGGGCTATCCGGCGTGCCCGGAGCACAGCCTGAAGCCGATGCTGTTCGACATGCTGAACGCCGGCGAACGCGCCGGGCTGGTGCTGACGGAGAGCTTCGCCATGCTGCCGACCGCGGCGGTGTCCGGCTTCTACTTCGGCCACCCGGACAGCCAGTATTTCGGGGTGGCCCGCATCGGGCGGGACCAGCTGGAGGATTATGCCCGGCGCCGCGGGGTGAGCGTCGAACAGGCGGAGCGCTGGCTGCGGCCGAACCTGGACTGACGTCGCCGCTCGGAACCGTGCTCCCGCGAAGGCGGGAGCCCAGGAGCCGCAGGCGATGGCGTCTGTGGCCTTGGACTCCCGCCTGCGCCTGACTTGCGAGACAGCGGCCGCCGTTCTTTGGTCACACCCGTATTCCTGCGCAGGCAGGAATCCAGGGCCAAGCAGACCAACGACTTGCGGTGCCTGGAACCCTGGGCTCCTGCCTTCGCAGGAGCACGGTCCGTGGTTTCGCAGAGGTCCCGCCTGCGCGGGAGTACGCTTAGGCCGGCTGCAACACCGCCGTGCGCTTGCGCTCCAGCGCCACCGAGACCGCCCAAATCGGCAGGCCGGCGAGCGCCAGCACCGCGCCGATCGCGCCGGTCGACTCCCAGCCCCAGCCGGCGGCGATCGCCATGCCACCCACCCAGGGCCCAATCGCGTTGGCGAGGTTGAGCGCCGAGTGGTTGAGGGCTGCGGCCAGGCTCTGCGCCTCGCCCGCCACGTCCATCAGCCGGGTCTGCAGCACGGTGCCGAGCGCACCACCCAGGCCGATCAGGAACACGCACGGGACGATCGTCCACAAGGACGCAGCGGCAAAGGTGTAGAGCGCCAGCATGGCGGCGCTCCACAGCAGCGTGAAAGCGACCGTCGGCATCAGCGCGCGATCGGCGAAGCGCGGCACGATCAAATTGCCCGCGGTCATGCCGGTGCCGAACACCGCCAGCACCACCGGCACCGTCGCGGCGGAGACGCGCGTCACCTCCAGCAGGGTGGAGGCGACATAGGTGTAGACGCAGAACATGCCGCCGAACCCGACCGCGCCGATGCCGAGCGTCAGCCACACTTGCGGGCGGGCAAGCGCGCGCAACTCGGCAAGCGGGCTGGCGGTGCGATCTGCCTTGTCGCGCGGGGCGAGCGCCACCAGCAGTGCGACGGTGCCGAGCGCCAGCACCGCGACCACGCCGAAGCCCCAGCGCCAGCCGACCGTCTGCCCGAGCGCATTTGCGGCCGGCACGCCCAGGATGGTGGCGACCGTCAGTCCCAGCATCACGCGCCCGACCGCCTGGGTGCGCTTCTCCGAGGGCACCAGCGAGGCCGCGACCAGCGAGGCCGCGCCGAAATAGGCGCCGTGCGGCAGGCCGCTCAGGAAGCGGAAGACCAGCATCCAGCCATAGGTGGGCGCCAGTGCGCTCAGCCCGTTGAACAGCGCGAACGAGCCCATCAGCGCGATCAGCAGCGCGAAGCGCGACATGCGCGCGCCGAGGACGGCAACGAGCGGCGCGCCGACCACCACGCCCAGCGCATAGGCGCTGATGACGTGGCCGGCGACCGGCTCGGTGATGCCGAGGCCGGGGGCGAACAGCGGCACCAGGCTCATGGCCGCGAACTCGGTCGTGCCGATCGCGAAGCCGCCGGTGGCGAGGGCGAGGTGCACCAGCGCGACGCCGCGCGTGGAAGCAGAAGGGGAGGAAGCCATTGTCGCGCAAATGGGTGATGCTGCACTGCAGCGCAAGCGCAGCCGCCGCAACGCTGCTTTGCGTAAACGCAAGCAGGTGGGGCGGGCTGCCCTCGACGCCCGGCGGCCCAGGCGCTAGGCCGCGTCGCGTGACCGATGCCCCTCTTCGCCTGCG
>NZ_SLYP02000001.1:0-147500 GCF_004341505.2 Sphingomonas sp. JUb134 | reverse complement strand
AACACAGGGCTCTGCTAAGTCGGCTTCAAGACGACGTATAGGGTCTGACGCCTGCCCGGTGCCTGAAGGTTAAGTGGAGGGGTGCAAGCTCCGAAATGAAGCCCAGGTAAACGGCGGCCGTAACTATAACGGTCCTAAGGTAGCGAAATTCCTTGTCGGGTAAGTTCCGACCTGCACGAATGGCGTAACGACTTCCCCACTGTCTCCAGGACATGCTCAGCGAAATTGAATTCTCCGTGAAGATGCGGAGTACCCGCGGTTAGACGGAAAGACCCCGTGCACCTTTACTGCAGCTTCAGAGTGGCAGTGGACAAGAACTGTGTAGAATAGGTGGGAGGCTTTGAAGCACCGGCGCCAGCTGGTGTGGAGCCATCAAGTGAAATACCACCCTGTTGTTGTTTACTGTCTAACCTCGAACCATGAAACTGGTTCAGGGACCCTCTGTGGCGGGTAGTTTGACTGGGGCGGTCGCCTCCTAAAGAGTAACGGAGGCGCGCGAAGGTTGGCTCAGGTCGGTTGGAAACCGACTGTTAGAGTGCAATGGCATAAGCCAGCCTGACTGCGAGACTGACAAGTCGAGCAGAGACGAAAGTCGGTCATAGTGATCCGGTGGTCCCTCGTGGAAGGGCCATCGCTCAACGGATAAAAGGTACGCCGGGGATAACAGGCTGATAACCCCCAAGAGCTCATATCGACGGGGTTGTTTGGCACCTCGATGTCGGCTCATCACATCCTGGGGCTGGAGCAGGTCCCAAGGGTTTGGCTGTTCGCCAATTAAAGTGGTACGTGAGCTGGGTTCAGAACGTCGCGAGACAGTTTGGTCCCTATCTGCCGTGGGCGTCGAAATTTGAGAGGAGTTGACCCTAGTACGAGAGGACCGGGTTGAACGTACCTCTGGTGTACCTGTCGTCGTGCCAACGGCGCAGCAGGGTAGCTATGTACGGACGGGATAACCGCTGAAAGCATCTAAGCGGGAAGCCTCCCTCGAGATAAGATTTCTTAGGACGGTCGGAGACCACGACCTTGATAGATCGGATGTGGAAGCGCGGTAACGCGTGTAGCTAACCGATACTAATTGTCCTATTCGCGCTTGAAGAGTCCCACCATCAACGACAACCCTGGTTGTCCAAGATGTGGATGTACCCTCAGCCTTAACATCGATTTGAAAAACTTGTGTGCACCGGCTTCATTGCTTGGTGGCTATAGCGTCTGTGACCCACCCGATCCCATCCCGAACTCGGCCGTGAAACCAGACCGCGCCAATGGTACTATCGCTCAAGCGATGGAAGAGTAGGTCGTCGCCAGGCATTGAAGCTCGTGCACACACAACCCATTCACAATGCAATTCACCCTGGCGCGGGGTGGAGCAGCCCGGTAGCTCGTCAGGCTCATAACCTGAAGGTCACAGGTTCAAATCCTGTCCCCGCAACCATCTTGATTTGCAACGCCTCGGAAGCAACCGCTTCCGGGGCGTTTTGCATTTCTGCGCAAGCGCATAGCTCCAGCATCGACGCCAGCTCGCCGCGCAGCTCGACCGCGAGCGTGCCGTCTTCCGGCGTCAGCACCACTGCCTCGATAAGGGCGCGGATGCGTTCGAAAGCCTGTGCCTTGAGTGCCTCATCCTCAAACGCCTGCGTGAGACGCGCTACTCGGTCGCGATAGAGCGGGCCGAGATCGGGGTGGAGCAGCGCGGGGACGTCCTCGCGGGACGCGCTCATCTCAAGCTCGGCGCTCAATTGCTTCTGACGCTCGCCAAGCTGCTTCAACTCATCCACGAACATTGCGGCGTCGACGCCCTTGAGGATGGCCGCCTTGATGGTCGCTAGTTGGCCGTTCACTTCGGCCAAGTCGACCTCGCGCGCGGGGCGGACAACGACACTCGCGGCTTGCAGTCGCCGAGTCTCCGCCTCGTACTCTTCCAGGAACGCCTGCAGCTGTCAACGGCGGAGCAAAACCAGGCCAGCGGGGCGGAGTAAAAGCAGGCCACTTGAGGCGCGCGCTGACGATATGAAAAGGGCCCCGATCGGGGCCCTTTTCATATCGTTGCCGTCCTCGGCCTGATGGTCAGGAAGATAATATCTCACCGGTGTCCGGGTCGGACAGGGCACTGGCCTGGTTTTGCTCCGCCCCGCGACGTTTGCGTCCGGTGGACTGCTTGAGGCGATAGCTGTCGCCGTTCATGGTCAGGATGGTGGCATGGTGGGTGAGCCGGTCGAGCAGTGCGCCGGTCAGCCGCTCGGAGGCGAGCACCTGCGTCCAGTCCTCGAACGGCAGGTTGGAGGTGATGATGGTCGAGCCGCGCTCGTAGCGCTGCGACAGCACCTCGAAGAGCAGTTCGGCGCCGGTCGGGGACAACGGGACGTAGCCGAGTTCATCGACGACGAGCAGCTTCACGGCCGCCATCTCGCGTTGGAGCTTGAGCAGCCGTCGCTCGTCTCGCGCCTCCATCAACTGGTTCACCAGCGAGGCCGCGGTAGTGAAGGCGACTGTGAAGCCCTTCTGGCAAGCCGCCAGGCCGAGCGCGAGGGCTACATGCGTCTTGCCTGTCCCGCTGTTGCCGAGCGCAATGACGTTCTCGCGGCGCAGGATATATTCGCACCGTGCGAGCTCGACCACCATCATCTTGTTCAGGCTGGGGATGGCGGTGAACTCGAAGGTGTCGAAGCTCTTCACAGCCGGGAAACGGGCTGCGCGGATCCGTCGCTCGATGGTCCGGCGCTCGCGGTCGATGAGCTCCAACTCGATAAGCCGCAACAGGTAGCGCGTGTGGTCGACCCCGCCTTGCGCGCATTCGCGCGCGACCTTTTCGTACTCGCGCAGAACGGTTGGCAGTTTGAGTTGTTTGAGATGATGGGCGAGCAGCACCTGTGGCGTACCTGCGGTCGTGCCCACCGGCATGGCGTCCTTGTCCGTCATGCTGCCAGCACCGCATAGTCGGCCGCGCACGTCGTTTTGACGTCCATCTTGGGCACGTGCGGATACGCCGCTAAATCCAGGCGCGGCGGACGGCGCTCGATACGCGCCAGCGCGATGAGTTTTACCGCGTCAAAACCAGGTGCGCCCAACTGGACTGCCTCGGTCACGGCATCCGTGACGATGGGAAGCGGCATCGCCTCGAGCAGCCGCAGCACCTGGATGAACTCGCGTTTACCCTTGTTGCCCATCCGGGCCTCGAGCAGGTGGCGCAGATGCTGGAAGATGTCCGGCAGGTTCCAGTCCTGAAGGGCTGCCGCCTGGTCGAGCGCACCGGGCTTGGTCTCGATGAGCGCGAGATAGTGCAGTGGGTTGGAGACGAATACGCCTTCGTCGTAGCAACGCGCGTGCCGGGCAATCTCTTCGCCCGCGCATATGATGACGACCTCGTCGACGAACCCCTTCACCATCACGTCGCGGTAGCCGTACGCGGTCGGCACCGAATAGTCGTTGGTCCGGTAGCGCACCATCGCGGTCGACGACACGCGCGCCGCGCGTTTCTCGCATGGCTCCAGTGGTACGGACGGCAGCGTGCGCAATGCCGATACGTCTGCCGCCAGCCGCTCGGCAATGGTCTGCGCGTGCTGACCGGCATGCTCGCCCTGGCGCGTACGGCAGGACTCCTCGAACCTGGCGTTCAGGACATCGAAATTGGCAGCGACCGGCACGGGCACCATGAAGTTGTTGCGCGCAAACTTCACCAGCCCCTCGACCTTGCCTTTGTCGTTGCCTCGCGCTGGACGCGCAAAACGGTCCTGAAACAGGTAGTGGCTGACCAACTCGGTGAAGGCGCGTGTGCGCTCGCGCGTTCCATCGCCGCAGATCTTTGCCACGGCGATGGTTGTGTTGTCGTAGAGGATGGACAGCGGCACGCCCCCGAAGAACGCGAATGCCGACACGTGCCCGTCAAGAAACGCCTCGGTCGTCTCGCGCGGATACGCCTTGAAGAAGCAGGCATCCGACTGCGGCAGCGACATGCAGAAATAGTGGATCTTCATCCGCTCCCCGCCGACGACCGCGACCGCCTCGCCAAAGTCGACCTGTGCATGCCCCGGCGGGTGCGCCAGCGGCACGAAGGTCTCGCGCCCGCGGGCCCTGCACAGCCGCACATGGTCCTTCACCATCGTGTAGCCGCCCGTATAGCCATGCTCGTCGCGCAGCCGCTCAAAGATCCGCTTGGCCGTGTGCTGCTGCTTGCCCGGCGCCTCGCGGTCGGCTGCCAGGATTGCGTCGATAACCGGTAGCAGCGTCCCGAGCTTCGGCTTGGTCGGAGGTTTCGTCCGGCGGTATCCAGGAGGCGCCGAATACAGGCACATCTTGCGTACCGTATCCCGGTTCAGCCCGAACACCTCCGCCGCTTCCCGGCGACTATGCCCCTCGACAAATACAAACCGTCTGACCGCTGCGTAGCTCTCCACGACAAACATCCCCGCCGCTCCGCAAAGGGAGCAGCTTACCAACTGGCCGGATTTTACTCCGCCCCCGACGGCACTGCGCCGGCGGTCCTGTGGCCTGGTTTGTCACCGCCCTTCACACCTCGGTCAGCGCCTCTTCGTCATCTGCCCCGCACGGCACCTTGCGCTGCGTCGACCGGTGCTGGCCGAGCACGCGGCACACCCGCCGCTCGGATACATCCAGCACGTCCCGGACATGATCGATGCAGCGCCGGCGCCGTGCGGGGCTCAGAAGTTTCCCTTTGCCGCCTCCTGCAAGATCAGCTTGTCGAGCGTCAGATCCGAAATCGCACGCCGAAGCCGGGCGTTCTCCTTCTCCAGATCCTTCATCCGCCGAGCCTGATCCGTCTTCAGGCCACCATATTCCTTGCGCCAGCGGTAATAGGTCTGCTCGCTGACCGCGATCCGCCGGCACGCCTCAGCCGTCGTCCCGCCCTGGCCCAGCATGATCTCAACCTCACGCAGCTTCCCGATAATCTCCTCGGGCTTGTGCTTCTTCGAAGGCATTCGTCGTCCCTTCCTTGATCCAGACTGTCATAGTCGATGGACCACTCAGAAGGGGGCAGCTCAGTTGTCCTGCTTCTTGTTCCCGCCTTCGTCGTCCTTGCCGTTCTTGTGGAAGTCGCCCTTCTTCTTGTGGTCGGCCATGTTGTCTCTCCTGATCAGTGCGGCATGCGGAGGATGGGCTTGATGGTCGTGCCTGCATCGCTGTCGTCGACAGCCTGATTCACGTCCGCGAGGTCGTAGAAGCGCACGAGCTTCTCGAGCGGGAAGCGCCCTTGGCGCTGCAGCTCCATCAGGCTCTGGAGAAACGTCGGCGTCTGCCCGCCCCCGCCCATCACGCCGATGATATGCTTGCCGTTCATGAGCACGTCGGGGTGGTTATATTTGACCGTGGCGGTCATCTTGGCGCCGCCGACCATCGCGCAGGTTCCGCGCGGGCCCAAAGCGCTGATCGCCTCTCCGACAAGGTTCGAACCATCTGTCGCCTCGACACTGTAGTCGAGATGACCGCCGACCAGCTCCTTCAGTTCGGCGATGGTATCCGCTCCATGTTCAAGACTGTGCGTCGCGCCGATTTCGCGTGCGAGCGCCAGCCGCTCAGGCACCTTGTCGATCGCTATGATGCGGGTAGCGCCGGTCAGTCTGGCAGCCATGACGGCGGCGAGCCCCACATTGCCCGCCCCGAAGATGGCGATTGCACTGCCGGGGAGGGGCTTCAGCTCGTTGAGGATCGTGCCCGCGCCCGTCGAGATGCTGCAACCGTAGGGGCCGCACAGGTCGAGATCGATGCCGTCCGGCACCTTGGCCAGCTGGCGTTCGAGGGCCAGTGTGTGGGTCGACCAGGATGATTGCTGGAAGAAGCGCCCGGCGAGCGGCTCGCCGTTCAGCCGCTTCATTCCGCTGGAGCCGTCGAGACGATAGCCGCTGAAACTGAGCGCCTGCCCCTTCTCGCAATATCGCATTTCGCCGCGACGACAGGTGCGGCACTCGCCGCAGAAAGGAAAGCCGATCATTACCCGGTCGCCGGGCTTCACGCTCTTCACGTCGCGCCCGACCGCCTCGACGATGCCGGCCCCCTCGTGGCCGAGAACGCCGGGCGTGGGGTAGGGCTCAAGGCCGTGGATCGCCCCTTTGTCCGTTCCGCAAACGCCGCATGCGGTGATGCGGATCAGGACCTCGTCGTCATAAGGCGAGTCGAGCTCGACTTCTTCCAGCTCGATCCGGCGCCGCGTCAGCATTCCATCCGCCTTCTGCATGACCGCCGCCTTGATGCGCATCGTGGATCAGCCTCCAGCAGAGTAGCGCGTGTTCGCCCGTTTTCGGGATCTACTGCCCGATGGCGCGAGTTCAGCGAGAACAGATGGTCGGGCGGGGCGTTCCGAGCCGAACAAGAAAACTCTTTTGAGGAACATAGGTTAGGCAGGTCGCCTCCAGCGGCGCTCCTTCACCCGTGAACAGGATATGCCGAGGAACAGCGCCTGCTGAACTCCGTTCTGGTTTTTCAAAGGAGAAGGCCATGTCCATTCACAAGATGATTGCCGCTCACCCCGATGTCGCGGGCAACCTGAACGAGGATCTGGCGAAAGCGGTTCGTCACGCGATGTTCTGTTCGGTGATCTGCACGTCGTGCGCTGACGCTTGCTCGGGCGAGGAGATGGACATGCGGCAGTGCATCCGCACGTGCATGGACTGCGCCGACGTCTGCGAGGCCACGATGAAGGTCGCAACCCGACGCACCGGCAGCAACGAAGCGGTGCTACGCGCAATGCTGGAAACCTGCATCCGCACGTGTGAGATCTGTGCCGAAGAGTGCGCCAAACATGATCACGATCACTGCCGGCTTTGTGCAGACATGTGCCGCGAATGCGCTGAGGACTGTCGAAAAGCGTTACAGAAGATTTCGTGAGCCGATCGACGCTCTCGTGAACTCCACGGTACTTATTGCGCAATCGAGCATTCGAGAGGCCCGAGGGTTCGACGAACCTCTTCGGAACGCTCTGGCCACCCGGGGGCGGGGCGGGTTCACGCCACTCTCGGCACCCTGATCGAGAGGGTAGCCAGCGACAGCGTCTTAATTGCTTTCACCTTGGCTCGGGCTCGCGGTTCGTCGGATCCGGCTCCGCTTCGTTCCAGCGCGCGCATCAGCTGTACGAAGGTCTCGGCTTCATCCGGGTCGTGGGGGATGCGGGAAGCTCGCGTCGAGCAGCGCGCATGGCCGCGGCACCGAGCGGTCGCGATGAACCCGTGGTATTGTTCGCGCTCCGCATGCCGGAGATGCCTGTCATCGAGCTGACTGATTCGCTCGCAAGTGGAGCTTGCGGTTGCTGTATTGCTGTTCAAGCGGCGCAGGGGGCATGGCGATCAAGAAACCTGCCCCATGCAGCATCCTTTCGTTCCAACGAAAGGACTGCGCCGCCAAACCCTGGATCCAACCCTTAGAGGGTGGACATCGCGGCAACACCGAGGACAAAGATCGCGAACGCTGCGATGGCATCATAGCCCATCCGCAGCAGCGTACGATTGCCTCGCTCCAGCAGTCCTATGACGAAGGCGCCCGTCATCAGCAGCGCCACCAGCGCGCCGAGCGCCTCGAACGGGCCCGCCGCCGCCAGGACCGGCTCGCCACTGCTGAGGAGGTCGGCTATCAGAAGCAGTGCCAGGTTGAACAGGTTGGTTCCGAAGATGTCTCCGACCGCCAGCTCGTAGCGGCCGGCCCGCACGGCGGCGGTCACCGAACTCAGTTCCGGAAGGGAGGTCGCGAACGCGACCAGCAGGAAGCCGACCATTCCGCTGGACAGCCCCGTCTGCGTCGCGATGCCGTCGGCGGAGAGCGACAGCAGCGCCCCAGCCGCCAGGATGGCGACGCCAAGCAGTGCCAGGTTCGCCAACATGCGACCGGTGGAGCGCGGATCGGACTTCTCGTTGGCGGGCGCGCTTTCTTGGTCGTCGTCGGTGCGCCGCCAGACGTCGCGCCGCTCGTAGCGGGAGGAAATCCGCATCGCGAGCACGCACGCCACCGCGACGCCGACCGCGCCTAGCCCTACGCCGCCCACGGACAGGTCCCCCCACAGTACTAGGCTGGCGACCGCGCCCATCAGCATCATGCCCAGCACGCCCTGCATCAACGTGCCCGGCTGTGCCGCGACGCGGGTCAGCGCGTCTCGACCGAACACGATGTCCGCGATCACCAGAAGCAGGATGTTCACCGCCGCACTGCCGAGCAAATTGTTGACCGCCAGCGTGGCGTCGCCGCTGATGGACGCAGTGCTGACCGCTGCCAGTTCCGGCAGCGAGGTGATGCCGCCCAACAGCACCATGCCCGCAAACGCCTGACCCAGATCAAAGCGTTGGGCGACCTGGTCGACCTGTTTCGTCAGGTGCGTCCCTGCCCACCAGACGACGGCTGCGGCGGCCGCAAAGAAAGCAACAAGCGCGGCGAGCGGCAGCCCGGCAACAAGTTCGGTCATGAGGAACTTCGCTCCAGCCAGGCTACTTCGCTTCGCCCCAACAACCCGCAGCAATCCGCAATGTTGCGCGTCGACGCCTCGGCACCCAGCCGAGTTCCGACGCGCCGATGATCAGGGAACATCTTGGACTGCCGCACGTCCGTGCTTGATGGCAGATGGGGGCGCGGGCACGGTTCGTCGATGGATCTTGAGCGCCTCGGCCGTGCTGGTCCTTGCACTGCTCGTGATCGCGCTCTTTCCCTGGGGACTCCTGCGAGGGGTACTGGCGGACCGGCTGAGCAAGCATTTCGAACGTCCTGTCGTCATCGGCAGCCTGAAGCGGATCGACCACATCGGCTTCACGCCGACCGTGGCACTTCGCGATGTCCGTATTCCACAGGCAGACTGGGCCGGTTCTGGCGACTTTCTGAGATTGGACGAGGCGCGGGTAACCTTTCCGGTCTGGGCGCTGCTGACCGGCGCGGTGCAACCACGCGACATCGAGATCAGCGGTCTCCGGCTGGCGTTGGTCCGAACAAAGGACGGACGTACCAACTGGTCGCGCGAAGAAGAGGGGAGCGGGAGCGGCGACAGGATCGGCCTGAAGGCGGTGACCGTGCGCAATAGCGTCATCCGCTACCAGGATGCCGAGCAGGATCGGCGCGCGACCCTCGGCCTCGCATCGAACGCGCAAGGTTTTCGCGTGGTCGGCAACGGCACGATCCGCGGTGCGCCCGTTCGCATCGCAGTGACCGGTGCGCCGATCGTCCGGTCTCGCCAGGATAACTGGCCGTTCCAGGCGCGGATCGATGGAGAGGCGCTGACGATGCACGCGCGCGGGACGATGGACCGCCCGCTCGACACGAGCCACATGACGCTCGATCTCGACACGCGCGCCGCCGACCTCAAGCTGGTCGACGCCGTGATCGAAGCGGGGCTTTTCCGCACCCAGCCTGTCGCGCTCAAGGCGCATGTCCGCCATGACGGGCGGGACTGGACGATCACGAAGCTGATGGGGACGATCGGCCGCTCCGACATCGCCGGCCGGGTCGTGGTGAAGAAACGCGACAACCGCACCAAGCTCGACGGGGAGATCACCTCCCGCCGGTTCGACTTCGACGATCTTTCGTCCGATCAGGGGCTGGCCGAGCGACGGGTGCGCCGGCAGAGGATCGGCCCGCGCGTCATTCCCGACACCCGGATCAACCTCGCCAATGTCGACGCGCTCGACGGGACGCTCACCGTCCGGATCGATCGGGTGACGAGCCGGAACGGCGATCCTGCCCTGACTTGGCTGAGCGGCAAACTGGTGCTGGACCATCAGCGGCTGCAAATCGATCCGCTCACGCTCGGCTTCTCCGGGGGCGAGGCGGCGGGACGCGCGACGGTCGACCAGCGTGAAGGCGCCGCGCATCCGACGCTCGCGCTCGATCTGAAGGCGGAGGGCAGCCAATTTAGGATGTTTGCCGATGCCGGCCCCGTCACGGGCCGCATGCAAGCGCGTGCGCGGCTGACGGGTCGCGGCGATACCATCCGCCAGGCGGTTGGTCGCTCGAGCGGCCGGGTGGGACTGGTCGTCCGGGACGGCGCGCTGCCCGCGCGCTATGCGGAAGCGCTCGGCTTCGATGCGGTCGGTGCGTTGACGGCCGACAAGGACGCGCGAGCGACCCTGCGCTGCCTGGTCCTGCAACTGCCGGTCAGCGGCGGCGAGGGAAGGGTGAATTCGCTGGTCCTCGATACGAGCGTGAGCCAACTCGTTGGCAGCGGCTCGATCCAGTTCCCGCGCGAGCAGATCGCCATCCGCCTGACGGGCGCCCCCAAGCAGAAGAGCCTGCTGCGCCTGCCGGGCGAGGCCCGTCTCACCGGCTCGTTGAGCGCACCCCGGCTTACCATTCCGCACGAGACCAAGTCCGTGGGCAACATCCTCAAGGCGGTTGGTCGTACGATCACCGGCCGGCAGGGCGCGCTCGCCACCGACGCCGATTGCACGTCGCTTTCGGCACAGGCGTTGCGCTGAACGGCCGGACGCAACTTCGGCCTTGGGTGAGGCACCATGGCTGACCCAGGGCGTTGACCGGTCAGAAGGAGAGTGAAGATGCCCGCAAAGTCCGCCGCCCAGCAGAAGGCCGCCGGTGCCGCACTCAGCGCCAAGCGCGGCGACACCCCGAAGTCGAAGCTGAAAGGTGCCTCCAAGAGCATGGAGGACTCCATGAGCGAGAAGCAGCTGGAGGAGTTGGCGCACACCAAGCGCAAGGGAAAGCCCGAGCACGACAGCAAGAGCTGAACCATGACCGACTTCGCTGCCGCCCGCGCCAGGATGGTGGACGTGCAGATCGCGCGCCGGGGCATCCGCGACGCGGCAGTGCTCGCCGCGATGCGCACGGTGCCGCGCGAGCGCTTCGTGTCGGAGGCGCTCGCCGAGTTTGCGTATGAGGACACGCCCCTGCCGATCGGGGCGGAACAGACGATCTCCCAGCCGTTCATCGTGGCGGCCATGATCGAGGCGGCCGAGATCGGGCGACAGCATCGGGTGCTGGAGGTGGGGGCCGGATCCGGCTACGCCGCTGCCGTTCTCGGCCAGGTCGCGGGACGGGTATTCGCCGTCGAACGACATGCGCAGCTCGGCACCGCCGCGGCGGCGCAGATCGAGGCGCTCGGCTACGACAACGTCCGGATCGTGAGTGGCGACGGCAGCGGTGGACTTCCGGCCGAAGCGCCGTTCGACGCGATCCTGGTGTCCGCCGGCGGGCCGGACATACCCCATGCGCTGAAGCAGCAGCTGGCGGTCGGCGGGCACCTGATCGTGCCGGTGGGGGAACCGGGCGACCAGAAGCTCTGCAAGGTGACGCGCCTCACCGAGGATCGCTTCGAGGAGCAGAATCTCGGCGCCGTCACGTTCGTGCCGCTGATCGGCGCCCATGGCTGGCCGGAGGATGGCAGCCGCTCGGCGAGCAATCACACCCCCGGCGCCTCGCGCAAGCAGACGCTGCCGGAGATGATCGCCGAAGCGGCAGAGCCGCTGCCCGCGTTCGACGATCCGGCATTCGGCCGCCTGTTCGATCGGTTCGCGGATCGCCGGGTGCTGCTGCTGGGGGAGGCGAGCCACGGCACCAGCGAATTCTACCAGGCGCGTGCCGCCATCACTCGGCACCTCGTCGAGCACCACGGCTTCACCATCGTCGCGGTCGAGGCGGATTGGCCGGATGCCGCCACCGTTGACCGCTTCGTCCGCCATCGCGAGCCGCGGCCCGGCGCGGAAACGCCGTTCCAGCGCTTCCCCACCTGGATGTGGCGCAACACCGACGTCCAGGCGCTGATCCGCTGGATGCACGCGCACAATGCCGACAGGCCGATGCACGACCGTGCCGGCTTCTACGGGCTCGACATCTACAACATGTCCGGGTCGATTGGCGCGGTGCTCGACTATCTGGACCGGATCGATCCCGAAGCCGGTGCCGCGGCGCGCGAGCGGTACGGATGCCTCACGCCCTGGCAGAAGAACCCGGCGACCTATGGCCGCGCGGCGCTCAGCCGGGGCTATGCCGAGTGCGAGCGGGCCGTGATCGAGCAGTGCCAGGCCTTGCTCCAGAAGCAGCTCGACTATGCGGCGGAGGACGGCGACGATTTCCTGGATGCGGCGCAGAACGCGCGGCTGGTCGCGTCGGCCGAGCGCTACTACCGGATCATGTACTATGGCGGCGCGGAGAGCTGGAACCTGCGCGACACGCACATGTTCGAGACCCTGCGCCATCTGCTGGATGCCAAGGGGCCGGACGCCAAGGCGATCGTCTGGGCGCACAACAGCCACATCGGCGACGCGCGTGCGACCGACATGGGGCAGGTGCGGGACGAGCTGAACATCGGGCAGCTCTGCCGCGAGGAGTGGGGCGATGCGGTCGCGTCTATCGGCTTCGGCACCCATAGCGGCACCGTGGCCGCAGCGACTGACTGGGACGGCGACATGGAGGTGAAGCGCGTCAATCCCTCCCGTCGCGACAGCTATGAGCGGCTATGCCACGACAGCGGCACCGAGCGGTTTCTGCTCGATCTTGCGCCCGGACGGCACGAGGCGCTGCGGCGCGCGTTGGCGGAACCGCGGCTGGAGCGCTTCATCGGCGTCATCTATCGCCCCGACACGGAGCGCTGGAGCCACTATAGCGACGCGGTCCTGCCCGAGCAGTTCGACGCCTATGTGTGGTTCGACACGACCCGCGCCGTGACGCCGCTGGGTCCGGAGCACCATCGCGGCATGCCCGAGACCTATCCGTTCGGCGAGTGACGATCGGCCCACGAGAAGGGCCTGCCCAAGTTTCAGGAGGCACAGATGCACGAGAGCAAATCGGTACGGGTGCACGCATTTGGTGGGCCGGAGGTGCTGCGGGTCGAACCGGTCCCGATCCCCCAGGCCAAGGATGACGAGGTGCTGGTCCGGGTCGCCGCCGCCAGCCTGAATCCTGTCGACTACAAGACGCGCGAGGGCGAGTTCCCGCCGGTCGGCGAGGACGCGCTGCCCGCCATCCTGGGCCGCGACCTTGCCGGGACGATCGAGGCGGTCGGCACGCGTGCGCACTATATGCTCCGCAAGGGCGACCCCGTGTTCGCCTTCATCGGATTCGATCGCGGCGGGCAGAGCGAATATGTGGTGGTGAAGGCGCTGGAGCTTGCCGCCGCGCCAGCCTCGATCGATCTCGTGCATGCGGCCGCGGTGCCGCTGGCGGGCATGACGGCGTGGCAGGGGCTGTTCGACCACGGCGGCTTGCAGGCGGGGCAACGCGTGCTGATCCATGGCGGTGCCGGTGGCGTGGGACACCTCGCCGTCCAGTTCGCAAAGGCAAAGGGCGCGACGGTGTTCGTGACCGCGGGGACGGGCGATCTCGACTATGTCCGCTCGATCGGCGCGGATACGGCGATCGACTACAAGAACCAGCGGTTCGAGGACGTCGCGACCGACATCGACCTCGTGCTCGACCTGGTCGGCGGCGAGACGCAGACCCGGTCCTTTGCCGTGCTGCGCGACGGTGGCACGCTCGTCTCCACGCTCGATGTCGCCGAACCCGACAAGGGCAGGGACCGCAACATCCGCGTGCCGGAACGCTGGCTGGCACAGGTCAACACGAAGCAGCTCGGCGAAATCGCGGCGCTGATCGACGCGGGCAAGGTGAAGGTCGAGGTTGCCGCGGTGTTTCCCGTCGAAGACGCGCCCTCTGCATACGAGCGGCTGGAGAAGGGCCATGTCCGCGGAAAGATCGTGCTGACCTTCTAAATCAGCGGCGCGGGCGGTCGGTCAGCACCGGCATAGGACTCAGCCGTTCCCCTTCGATGCGGATGCCGCGGGCTCCTGCTCAGCCGGCTCGGGTGCCACGAAGCTGATCTGGCCCAGGCGCCAGGATCGTTCCGGATCCCCAGTCCAATAGGTTGCGGGATACACCTTTTGTGCAGGAGGCGTCGCGCCGATCACTTGCGCGTGGATGATCCGGCCGGTTTCGCGCAACCGGACCTCCGCGCCCGGGAAGCGGGCTCTGAGTAGCTGGTCTATGGCGGCGGCATCTTCGGCGATCTTCGGACTGTCGAGAGCCCGCGGCGTTCCGTCCACCAGCTCGGCCGTTGCCGCACGAAGGGCGCGCAATCCGTCGTTGAGGATGTCCAGAGCAATGATGCCGGCCGCTACGGCATCGGCCCACCAATAGCCGAGCCCGATCCCGATCACGCCACCGATCCCGGCGATGCCGGTCATCCAGTTCGCCTTCTGGGTCTGCGCGTCGGTAAACAGCGTCTTGTCGTTGAGTGCCCTGGCCAGCGGCAGCTTCAGCCGGCCGAGCACCAGCGGCACCACGATCGAATAGATCTGGGCTGCGACCATGACCCAGCCGAGCCATAATTCGTGACCAAAGACGTCGATGGCACCGATGGTGGCATGTTCCTGCGCGAACAGGCTCATCGCGGAGTTCACCAGCAAGCTTCCACCGAGCGCCGTCAGCGCTGCCGCCGCGATGGCGAAGGCGAGGCTGGGCGCGCGCTGGAAGCCGTTCGGAAACCGGTTTGTCGGCGCCCAGCGCTCAACCCGGACGGCGACCAGGAACACGATCGGCGGGATCAGGCTCAGGCAATCCTCGATCCAGGCCGTCTTCATCGTCTGGCTGGATCCCATTGCCGCGCCCATCACGGCGATCACGCTGATCGTCCAGGCGATCGACCACCATTCCAGCCGCTCGGCGCGGCGCATCAGCGGCACGAGCGCTTCGGGCAGGGCGTTGCTCATCGTGCCACCTTCCTTGCCTCTCGTTGCACCAGCATGATCCATGCATTCTCGCCGTTGCGTGTCACCGCATGGTCGTTCAGCGTGCTTGCCGCTGCCGTCTCGGACGCGAGCGGGGGACCAAGCGTGACGCGGGTCTTCCAAGGTGTGTCTTCGGCGAAACGCCCGCCGACCACGATGTCGAGGTCGCCGGCTTCCAGTCGCAGCAGCAGCGCCTCTTGCCCGTCGCGGGTCACGGCCGGGTTCGCCCCGGTGTCCTTCGCCAAGGCCGCGATCAGGGCGTCGGCACGGCGGATGCTCTGGAGATCGGCGCCCTCGACCATTCCGACGTGCAGGACCCGTTCTCGCCGGATGCGTTTCAGGCTGCCGTCCGGATCGCGCGGGATGTCCCCGCAGCTGGCCAACAGAAAGAAGAAGAGGGGGAACAGGGCTCGCATGCGCCACCCCATATCGGATTTCGCCCGATTACCGAATCAGGCGGAAGCCGAGCTGGCTGCGGTCCTCGGAAAAGGGCGGAACGATACGCCGCCAGGCTTGCATTCTGTCGACCGTGATACCTGCCCCGGGCACCAGCCGCCCGTCGCCGGGAGCAGGGTGCGCCTTCGCGACCTGCTCCCGGGCACCCGCCTCAATCGGGCAGCGCATAGGCGATCAGCGCGTCGCTGACCGGCGTTTCCATGAAGTGGTGTCCGCCCGCCATGATCACCAGATACTGCTTGCCGTTCGCTTCATAGGTCATCGGCGTCGCCTGGCCGCCGCCCGGCAGCACATCCTGCCAGATCGTCTTGCCGGTGCGCAGGTCGATCGCCCGGATCAGATTGTCGGTGGCCGCGGCGATGAACACCAGTCCGCCGGCGGTCACCACCGCGCCACCGTTGTTGGGCGTGCCGATGGTGAAGGGCAGCATCGAGGGAATACCGAACGGCCCGTTGGTGCGTGCGGTCCCGAACGCACGATCCCAGATGATCTTGCCGTCGGCCATGTTGATCGCCCGGATGCCGCCATAGGGAGGCTCCTTGCACAGCATGCCGGTGCCGTTCTTCGAGAACGGCCAGAACTTGTTGCGCCAGCCGGCATTCACGTCGACCGCATAGGGCGTGTTCGCCTGCGGATCGCCGGCACCCTCCGCGCCGCCGATGTCGCCGCGCGCCTGATCGCGCGGCGCCCAGCCCCGCTTGTTCGCCTCGGCGCGGGGCACCAGCGTGACGTAGTTGGGCATGTCGTTGTAATTGGCGACGATCACCCCGCGCTGTGGATCGACCGCGATGCCGCCCCAATCGGTGCCGCCGTTATAGCCGGGGTATTCGATCGAGTGACGCCCGGCCTCGGGCGGCGTGAAGAAGCCCTTGTAGCTCGCCTTACGGTACTGGATGCGGCAGATCATCTGGTCGATGGGCGACATGCCCCACATGTCGCGCTCGGCCAGGTCGGGCTTGCGCAGCGTGTGCCACAGCGACACCGGCTGGGTGGCGGCGCGCTGCTCCGGCTCGACGCCGCCCGAGGGGGCGCGGATCGCGCCCACCGGCGTCAGCGCACGACCGTTGCGGCGGTCGAGCACATAGATGTCGCCTTGCTTCGACGGCAGCACCAGCGCCGGAGTGCCCTTGAAATCGACGAGCGTCGCCTGTGCGCCGAAGTCATAGTCCCATACGTCGTTGCGCACCGCCTGGAAGCGCCAGCGGGGCTTGCCCGTGGTCACGTCGATCGCGACCAGCGAGGTTGCGAACCGCTTCTCCTCCGGCCGGCGCAGGCTGGAGTAATAATCCACCGCCGCATTGCCCATCGGAAGATAGACCAGACCCAGCTGCTCGTCGCCCGAAGCGATCGTCCACATGTTGGGGGTGCCGCGTGCCCAGGTCTGGCCCTCGGGCGGATAGCCGCTCCACTGCGGGTTCATCATGTCCCACGCCCAGCGCAGCTGACCGGTGCGCGCGTCGAAGCCCTGGATCACGCCAGAGGGCGCCCAGCGGTCCTGTCCATCGAGCACCTGATGCCCGGTCACCAGCACCCCGCGCACCAGCGTCGGCGGCGAATTGATCGAGACGAAGCCCGGCGGCACCTCTCCCATGCCGACCTTCGCGTCCGTCTGGCCGTTGGTGCCGAAGTCCGGGCAGAGCCGGCCGCTGCGTGCATCCACGGCGATCAGGCGCGCGTCGAGCGTGCCTTCGATGATCCGGGTCGCACAAACCTGGTCGGCTGCCATGCCCGGAACCGCATAATAGACGACGCCGCGGCACGCGGCGGTATAGGGAATTGCCTCGTCCGGCACCTTGGGATCGTAGCGCCAGCGCTCCCGGCCGGTCGCCGCCTCCAGCGCAATCATGATATTCTTGGGGGTGCACAGATAGAGCGTGTCGCCGATCTTCAGCGGCGTCGTCTCCGCGCCATAGGTGTTCCGGATTTTCTCCGACTTCGGCAGGTCGCCGGTGTGGATCAACCACGCTCGCTCCAGCTTGCCGACGTTTGCCGGATTGATCTGCGCCAGCGGCGAGTAGCGCCGGGCGCTGTACGTGCCGCCATAGGCCGGCCAGTCGGCGCCGACCTGCTGACCGGACGGATCTGCCATCCCGGCGGTGCCGGGTGCGGGCAGCTGGCTCCAGATCGGATTGGGCGCATTGGCGTCCGCCACCCACAGGTTCACCCCGGTGACCAGCACCGCCGCCGCCACGCCGCCCAGCGCCAGCTGCCAGCGGTTACGCCGCCAGCTCAGCGTCGGCATCACGAGCAGCACGGCGACCAGCAGCACGACGGGCGCGACGATCCGCGGCACCAGCGCCCAGGCATCCGGACCCGATTCCCACCATGCCCATATGAAGGTGACAGCAACGATGCCGAGATACAGCCAGCCGCCGGCAAGCCGCCCCTTGATGAGCAGAGCGCCTGCCACCGCCATCGCGACGCCGACGACCAGATAATAAAGGGACCCGCCCAGCATGGCGAGCCATGCGCCTCCTGCCGCCAGGATCAGTCCGATCAGCGCGATCACGGCGCCGACGACGATCGAACCCCAGCTACCCCACCGGCGTGTCTCTGGACCCGCCTGCACTTGCGAAGGGGGACTGCCGAAGGAAGAGGTTCTGGAGTCGGTCACGACGGGGCTCCTTCACGACGACCGTTGCCGCGCAAGCTATGCTGCTTCACCAGTGCGCAGCGCCCTTTCCGGTCGGATCGAAGTCTGAGTTGCTGCAACGGACCTGGGGCCGGTGCCTTCGGATCAGCTATGGGTTGGATCGGCCGAGATCGCCCTCGCGTGCTTCGCCTTGGACGCCGGCGTCGTTCTCGACGTCGCCTTCCTGCGTGTTGTCTGCTTCGAGCGCGTCCGGATCTGCACCGGTGCGCAGCAGCCCAGGCGACTGGCCGATGCCGGGATCATCCTCCAAGTCGCTGGTGAACGGGCCTTCGCCTTCGAACTTGCCGTGCTTGGTCGTGGTCATGCTCGCGCTCCTCTCGAACGCGTGAATGGACGGAGCATGCATCCGTTCCATGAATGGCTTTTGACCGGCAAAGTATTTGGGTGCTGCTGACAGGCGCTCAGGCACATTCGAACGGCAGCCGGTGGGTATGCTATAGCAGACGCGCTGCTCTGCGAAGAGCCATCTGCTTACTCCGGCATGACGCGTCGGTTCAGGCAATCCCCCTGCCGGGCCTGGCAGGCCGCGACGGTATGAAGCCATCCGAGCCGCGGTAGGAGCCCAGGTCGCCTCTTCTAACGCAAATCGGAGAGGGTCATTTTGCGGCTGGCCTTCTGAACAGCCCTAGGGTCAGGACCCATTGATGTGATCGTCGCGATCTGATTCAGGCTCCGCGAGGAGACCGGAATGAGTGACCTGTTTTGGCTGACGGATGAGCAGATTGAGCGGCTGCGGCCGTTCTTTCCCAAGAGCCACGGCCGGCCGCGGGTGGATGACCGACGGGTTCTGAGCGGCATCGTCTTCGTCAACCGCAATGGGCTGCGCTGGCGAGATGCGCCCAGCGCCTATGGGCCACACAAGACGCTCTACAACCGATGGAAGCGCTGGGGTGAGGCAGGCGTGTTCACGCGGATGATGGAAGGGTTGGCGGCGGCAGGCGCCGAGCCGAAGACGGTTATGATCGACGCCACCTACCTGAAGGCGCACCGCACGGCATCGAGCCTGCGGGTAAAACGTATGGCTCGCCCCGTCGGCAAGCGGTTTGTGTCTGATGTTCTGAGCAGTCTGCGAAAACGTATCCGGCCTTCCAACACGAGGTTGTTGGCCAAGATGGAGATCCGCGCGTCCTGGTCCTCATAAAGGGGCCGGCATCGAGTGCCATTTTTAGCCATAGGGTTCCGGGACACCGGTCGACTGTCAGGCCATCTTTCACTCACCTCCCGCAGACATCATTTAGCTGGCGCAAGGCGCGCCGGCCGAGCTTGTTCAGGCTGCTTGTGCAACCGGATCGTAGGTGCGCTCGTGTCGCAGCAGCGCCCACACGATACGCGCCATCTTGGCGGCCAATGCCACCACGACGGTGTTGTGATGAGAACGTGAGAGGAGACCGCGCAGCCAGGCGCCAAGTCGCGTATCGCTCTTGCTCATGACCGGCAGGGACGCACGCGCACCTTGGATCAGGTTCTTGCGCAGGTAACGGCTCCCACGTTTGGTGATACCGAGCAACCGCGGCTTGCCTCCGGTCGTTGCCTGCCGCGGCACCAAGCCCAGCCATGCGGCAAGGTCGCGCCCGCGCCCGAAGGTCCGGGCATCCCCGATCGCTGCCACCAGCGCAGTGGCATTAAGCGCACCGATGCCGGGAATGGTCAGCAATCGCCGTGTCCGTTCATCCGCCCGAGCCGCATCGGTGAACTCGGCATCGAGATCTGCGATCCGTTCGTCGAGCGCGCTCCAGCGCAGGCGCATGTCGCTCACCAGCCGGTGAATGCGGGAGCCGAGTACCGGTTCGTCACCATCCAGCATCTCACCCAGCCGAAGGGCAAGCTTTGCACGCCCCTGTGGGACGATGTAACCGCGTTCGAGGAGGAGGCTCCTGATCTGGTTCATCAGGGAGGTGCGGTCTCCGACAAGCTGGTCACGGATACGATGGAGCGTCTGCATGTCGAGTTGCTCCTCGGTCTTTAGCTCGACAAACCGCATAGTCGGCCGTGTCGCCGCCTCGGCGATCGCCTCGGCATCACGATCATCGTTTTTCTGCGCCTTGACGTAAGGGCGGACGTATTCCGGCGACATCAATCGTACCGCATGGCCTTGTCGCGCCAAGGCACGTCCCATGTGATGCGCACCGCAGCAGGCCTCCATCGCCACAACGCAGGCCGGCAAGGTCGCCGCGTAGGTGATGACTGTCTCGCGCCGCATTCGTCGGCGGACGACAACCTTGCCAATTGCGTCCAGCCCAACCACGCTGCAGCTGTTCTTGCCAAGATCGATCCCGAGCACAGAAATGTCCATGACCTTCGCTCCTTCCGCAAACGACCCGCTGTCGTGAAGCAACAACGGTTCAGATAAGGGGCGAGCCATCCATAAAGGGGGGCCTTGGCCGCCTGATCGGACGCACCAAGGGCGGCATGAACACCAAGCTCCATGCCGTAGCCGATGCGAACGGACGCCCCTTGAGCTTCTTTATGACCGCCGGGCAGGTCAGCGATTACACCGGGGCGGCCGCGTTGCTGGACGACCTGCCGAAGGCTCAGTGGCTGCTAGGTGACCGCGGCTACGACGCCGACTGGTTCAGGGATGCGCTCCAGGCCAAGGGCATCCAACCCTGCATCCCAGGGCGGCGGTCCCGCAACGAGCCGGTCAGGTACGACAAGCGCCGCTATCGACGCCGCAGCCGCATCGAGATCATGTTCGGCCGCCTCAAGGACTGGCGACGCGTCGCAACCCGCTACGACCGCTGCCCGACCGCCTTCTTCTCCGCCATCGCCCTCGCTGCCACCGTCATCTTCTGGCTGTAATCAACGAGTCCTGACCC
The DNA here is from genome assembly GCF_004341505.2 of Sphingomonas sp. JUb134. Lineage (NCBI taxonomy): Bacteria > Pseudomonadati > Pseudomonadota > Alphaproteobacteria > Sphingomonadales > Sphingomonadaceae > Sphingomonas > Sphingomonas sp. JUb134. The sequence goes on along the minus strand of NZ_SLYP02000001.1, from coordinate 126,921 downwards.
TAGTCACCTGAATCTAAAGTTCGCCGCATAACGTACGGTCTGCGGCTTGGCAGAAGCGCTTTACGGAGGCGAGTATCTCGTCGGCGGACTTGGTCCATCGGTAGGGCTTCGGGTTCTCGTTGTGGCGCTCGATGAAGGCACGGATGTCCTGCTCGAGCTGATTGGTGGAGGTATGGACGCCGCGGCGCAGTTGCTTGCGGGTAAGTTCGGCAAACCAGCGCTCGACCTGGTTGATCCACGAAGCCGAAGTCGGCGTGAAATGCACATGATAGTGCGGCCTGCGGGCGAGCCAGGCCCGGACGAGCGCGGTTTTGTGGGTCGCGTAATTGTCCATGATGATGTGGACATCGAGATCGGGCGGCACCTGGGCGTCGATCTGCTTAAGGAAGTCCAGAAACTCGGCGGCGCGATGACGCTTGTAGCATTTGCCGATCACGAACCCCGAAGCGATGTCGAGCGCTGCGAACAGCGAGGTCGTGCCGTGACGGACGTAACTGTGAGTGCGCCGCTCGGGTACTCCTGGCATCATCGGCAGGACCGGCTGCTCTCGATCGAGCGCCTGGATCTGGCTCTTCTCGTCGACGCTGAGCACCAACGCGCGGTTAGGCGGGGAGAGATAGAGCCCGACAATGTCGCGGACCTTTTCCACGAACAGGGGATCGCTCGACAGCTTGAACGTCTCCGACCGATGCGGTTGCAGCCCAAAGGCCGACCAGATGCGCCGGATCGTCGTGTGGGAGAAGCCGGTCGCACCCGCCATCGAGCGTATCGACCAGTGGGTCGCGTCAGTTGGCGTGGAGCGGAGTGTGCGCTCGATCACGGCAGCAACCTGATCATCGTCGATCGTTCTCGGTCGTCCGGGCCGAGCCTCGTCCATCAGTCCCTCAACTCGGTCCTTCAGGAAGCGCCGTCGCCACTTACCGACTGTGTGCTCGTGCACGCCCAACTCAGCAGCGACAACCTTGCTCTGAATACCGTCCGCACAGCGAAGGATAATACGGCACCGCTCCGACATCGAGCGAGACACCCGCCGCCGGCGAACCTGCCGCTCCAGATAGTCCCGCTCCTCCGCCTCCAACACCAGAGGCATCGTCGGTCGGCCGCCCGCGTTCGCCATGCCAAGCTCCTCATCAGCGGAGCCAGCATACAATGCGACTTACTTCAGTTCCAGGTGACTAGCATCGGGGGGTCGTGGCTGGATTTGCCGAATCACCTGCTCTCGGCCGACGCCGCCGGTGGTTCTGCCCGCGCAGTGGCAAACATGTCGGCCATACGCGCACCAAAGGGCTGTGGCCGGGGCCAGTGCAGTGCCTGCACCGTACTGATTGACGGGAAGCGGGTGCCGTCCTGCTTCGCGCTCGCCGCCTTGCAAATGGCGGGATCACGACGGGCGAGAGGCCAGCGGGCGAAGGCGAGCCGCGGCACCCCGATACAGCAGGCATCCGTCAAGCGCGAGGCCTTCCAGAACCTTCTGCCCCGTACATTCGCGAGCGACTGAATCGTCTGGAACCTGGAACGGCACGCCAGGCGGGCAGTTCAGACTTGGCAGGCGAGCAAAGCGGTCAGGAGCCACAGGATGGGACGGAACGGTGCGTAAATTCTTGTCGAGGCGCTGATCGCCTTCGGCGTGGTCACGGTGTTTGGCCTGTGGATGAGCAGCAGAAAGCGCTGTTCATCACTTCTCCGCGCGACAACTCGGTTACTTGTTGGAACGGCGGCAATTCGGATATGGTTGTCCAGGGGCCGGACATCCTGTTGGAAGGACCTGCCGGTACGATGTACGTGACCGCGAGCCGCATTCAGGAGACCTACGGATTCAAACCGGCGACCCCGGCGTCGTCGCCCGTCAGATCATTCAGGTTTCGAGCCACACAAGAGGCTTAATTTGCGCGGCGCGAGGAAAGCCCGTTCGTATCACCTCGCTGGTGCTTAAGAAGCAAGGCACTTAGAAATGACCACTCTCTTCCCTTAGCCGGCCCGCCCGCCCGCCCGGGCGAGCGGGCCGCCCAACCTGCTTCAACCTTTGCTGTCGGTGCCATTCGCATCGCTGTCCGGTCCGTAAAGGCGGTCGAGATAATAACCTGCAAGCAGATAATGCGCTTTGACCGCGGCCGGGTGCTTTGCGCGCTGGGCATTCTCCAGTTCCTGTTCTGCCCGGTGGGACCAATAGAGCGGCTCTGGTGCAGGTTGACTCTCTGGCATCATGCCTCCTTTTCCTCGACATTTCGCTAGAACGCTTTAACATACGTAAAGATGTTTGTATCTCCGGCGCGTGGCTGACCCATCTGGTCGCCTGGCCCGATCATCACCGGCGCCTTGGGCACTCGTCCGCTGTATTCGGAAGGTCGCGAAACCTTCTTTGCTGCCACCGGTTCGGGATGTAGTGCAATCGGGAGACGGGCAGTGAATACAGGCGGACCTTCGCGGCGCGGGTTGCTGGGTGCCTTCGTATTCACCAGCGGTCACAATGCGTCAGCAATCCGCCGCGCTTCGGGCACATCGTGCGGTGCGAGAAGCCGATCAACATGAAGCGGGCGGCACCCGCAATCGGGCGCGTGATCCACACCGAGACATGTGTCCCTTCGGCCAGTGTAAGTACAATTCTGGCGAGAGCGGTCGTTGCAGGTCCGGCGGACAAACGTCCGTTTTCGGGAACCGCGCGGGCGATTTCAGTGGCGGAAATTGGGTCGGTAGCGGTCGTGGACTGTGATCGCCCCGATCCGGGCATCAGCACCGGCAACGAGTCAGCAAATCAAGGTGGCTGCATGTCCCCGCAACCAAACACCAAAGCCCGCTTGGTCTAACGACCTCGCGGGCTTTGTTGCGTCCGGGGTATACGCGTTCAGGACCTGGAGATAGCCTACCCGCGTGGAAACGGTCGCGGTGTGCCGTGCCCGCCTCCTCAGCCGAACTGGCGCCAAACAGCACGCTCGCCGTAAGCGTCCGGTGAGCCGCGTGTTGCCGGGGGCGGCGTAGGCGTCAATGTCCGGACCTGTGGTCTCCTCCTGGAGTCCAGAAGGAGGTCAGGAGATGGGGCAGATGGAGGTCATTACCCGGACGGAGCGCCGGCGGACCTACAGCGAGCGGGCAGCGGCGATCTACACCCTCTCCAGACCGCCAAGCTCAACTTTGTCGACCCCCAAGCCTGGCTGCGCGACGTGCTTACGCGCATCGCCGACGGGTACCCCGTCAACCGCATAGGCGAACTCGTACCGCGGAACTGGACCACGTAGCGTTCCATCCAAGAGACGAAAGCGATGGCTTGCCGCACCCCTTCATCTACAATCGGCACATGACGCCATCCCGCATCAAGACCGCCGGCGACCACGTAGCGCGCTATGTGCTGCCCATCATTAGCGCCATATGGCTGTTCTGGACGATGCTTGAAACAAAGCGCATGCAAGGCTGGTTCGAAGCTCAGGACGATTTTCGTCATGCCTCAAGGCCGTTCTTCGCCTTTCCGACGGCTGAGTTTGCTTTCGCCGCGATCTTCGTCATCGCGAGCTTCGCATCGGCCGCGATGTCACGTCCCCGGATTGCAGCCGTCATTGCTCTTACGGCAATGGCCTTCGTCGAGATCATGTGGATCGGCATGACGAGGTGATCTTGCCAGCCCTCCGCAGCTCATCACTTCTTCCCAGTCGACGGTCCTGAGCAGACGCTTACGTGGGCTCTGCGGTTCCGCCGCTCTGTTCCCCGGACTAGTTCCGGCTTGTTCCGCGCGGGTTCTTCGCCGCGATGTCAGCGTGTTTCCCCAACGGTGCGGTGGTGACCAGGTCCGGCTTGCCCGGCACCAGCGGGTAGAAGCCGAGTGCGCCGAAGACGTACCAGGCCGACATCGCACCCGCGTCGTCGTCCATCCCGTCGGCATAGCCCTGCGGTGCCAGCGCGAAGCTGTGGCCGCGGAAGGGGACGGGGCGCTTGCCGGCGTTGGTATAGGGGTGGTCCACCGGCTCGGTGAGGTAGCGGTGCACCAGGTCGCGCGTCTTATCCGGACGACCGAGCGCCGCGTAGAGCCAGGGCGCATGGATGTCGGGCTGGTTGGTCATGTTGTAGAGCCCGTCCGCAAAGAAGCGATCCAGCTCCCGCAGGAAGCGCTCCTTGCCGAGCGTCGCCACCATCCAGTCGAGGTCGAACACCGGCGCCCAGCGGTACTGCCACAGCGTTCCCTGATAGAGGCCCCGCGCCTTGACGACGTCGGCATCAGGCCCGAGGTTCTCGAACACCGAGCGCCACATCTTCCGATAGGAGAGCGCCTTGGCGCGGAAGCGCTCCGTGATCGCCTGCTCCCCCAGTTCGCCGGCGAGTTCGGCGACCGCCCAGTCATCATAGGCCGCTTCAATCTGCTGGTCCGGGGTGTCGCGTTGCAGCGTCTCGCTTTCGCGTACCATGCCGGCGAGGGCAGCACGCGCATCAAAGCCGCGGATGCCGCGTCGGTAGAAATCGAGCAGCGCGACGCCGGCATGCTCCGTGCGCACCGTCAGGAACGGCTCGGTCCGGGTAGACCAGCGCTGCTTGCCCTCGCCATACAGCGCCACCAGCGAGCGTGCGATGTCGGCGGCGCGATCGGGGTCGAGGATCGCGATCAGCGGCATCTGGGTCCGGTAATTGTCCCACAGCGCCCAGCTGGCATAGCGGGTGGTACCGGGTGCAGACCGGTGCACCTGGCCGTCGCTGCCACGGTGTCGGCCGTCGGGATCGTCAATCGCGACCGGCGTCTGCATCACCCGGAAAAGCGACGTGTAGAACAGCGCGCGCTGCTCGCGCGAGGCGTCGATGCGGACGCGGGACAGTTCCCGCTGCCAGCGCGCACGCGTGCCCGCGAGCACCGTCGCGAACGATCGGGTGCCGAGCTCCGTGTCGCGCACCCCTGCTGCCGCCGCGGCATCGACGGTCGAGAGACCCGTGCGCACTTCCACGACGGCGCCGCGGCGCAGATCGAGGGCAAGCGATGCCTGGTTGCCGGTGATCGTCCCTGTGGCAGCGCGCGGCGTTCCGTCCACCGTGATCCGGCTCGCGCTGTGGATCGTATAGGCACCCTCGTCGCAGACGGTGCCGGCGGTCAGGGTCGCCTGCAGGTCGGTGCCTTCGGCGGTGAGCCGGGCGGCATGGCGCCGGGTGTAGGCGTGCGCGGCATCGAAGCGGAGCATGTAGCGGCCCGTTTGGGCGACGGTGAAGCGCAGCAGGCCGGCGCCGCGGGTCGCGGTCATGTCGGCGGTGATGCCGTTGGCATAAATGACCCGGTAGCGCCCGGCGCCTGCGCGCTCGCTTGCCTTGTCGAGCGGCACGAGCGCTCCAGCGCCCTCCGGCAGCAGCGAGACCAGCAGGTCGCCGCCGCCGCCCCCGCAGCCCACGCCCACCGCACGCGTGTGCGAGAAGCCGCGCAGGCTGCGGGCCGCATAGTCGTACCCGGCGTGGTTGGCAGGATTGGTGTCCGGTCCCAGCTGCACCATGCCATAGGGCGCCACGGCGGCGGGGGAGAGCTGCCCGAAATCGGCGAGAGTGCCGACGAAGGGATCGACGAGGTCGACCGGCTTCTCGCGCGCGATTGCAGGCGCCGTGAACGCCAGTGCCGCACCGGCGGCGATCAGGGCGCGCTTCATTGGCCCAGCTGAGCGAGGAGCGGCGATGGGGAACGGCATGCCACGTCCCTTCGGATCGCGCGGCGCGGGAAATCCCCCGGCGCCGGCGCTCGGCGATATCGGCATTCATTCCCTCCAGCAGGCGAGCAGCTTGCCGCTCCTTTGCCCGGCCACCTCCCGGTGTCCAGAGCGGGCAAGCCCTCTACCGCCGTTCCGCCGATCCGTGCGCGCCCTTCAGGACCTCCCGCCGCTTCACCGCACGGTCAGAACTCGAACGCCGCGCTGAACCGGAACGAGCGACCGAGGATCGGACGGGCAAGGATCGGACCCGTGCCCTGGCCGCCGATGATCCGCGGGTTGCCCTCGGTCAGGCCGATCTCGTCGGTCAGGTTGTTGCCCGTCACCTGCAGCCGGATGCGCTGCGACACCTCCAGGGAGACGCCCGCGTCGAGCTGGTAGAAGTGCGGCAGCACCTGCAGGTTTTCCGGATCGGAGAAGCGGTCGCCGGTATATTGCAGCGTGGCGAAGATCGACGGGCGCAGGTTGCCGACATCCACGTCGACCGCGGGCGTCACCCGCCACATCCATTTGGGCTGGCGTTGCACCTGGTTGCCGGTGTTGTCGATGGTGCCGTTGCCGGTGAAGAAGTCACGATAGGTGGCGTCGAGATAGGTGCCGGCCGCCGTGATGCTGAACCAGGACGTCGGGCGCACGGCACCCTCCACTTCGACGCCGGTCGCCTTGGCGCCGCCGTTCGAACTGACCGGCACATTGTCGATCAGCGAAGTGGTCGCCAGGCCATCGAACTTGTTGTGGAACACGGTGGCATAGAGGTTGGCGATCCCGGTCGAGATCTTCACGCCCCCCTCATAGGTATCGACCTCCGCGGTGGCCGCCAGTCCGGTATCGTTGGCGATGTTCTCGGCCGTGGCCTCGCGCAGATTGTCGAACTGCGGGAAGCTGTTGCCGCGGCTGTAGCGGGCGAAGACGCCGATCTCGTCGGTGAAGTCGTAGTTGGCGCCCGCCGTCCAGGACCAGGCGTCGTTGCGATAGCGGATCGTGCGGGGGCCGCCGAGCACGGTGACGGAATTGTCGTACAGCGTCAGCGGATCCCCATCGAGATTGACGTTGCCGCCCGCGATCGGCGTACGCAGCGTCGCATCGACGGCATGGCGCTGCCAGCGGATGCCGCCGTCGATGCGCAGCTGCGGAGTCAGTTGCAGTTCGTCGACGGCGTAGAGGGCATAGTCCTCGCCCTCGTAGTTCGCGCGAACCTGGAATGCGGGGCCGCTCGTAAAGCCGTCGAGCGTCGCCGCGCGGCCCCCGTTCAGCGTCAGGTTCAGGCGGCGCGCATTCGGCTCTGCCGCAAGCAGCACCTGGTTGCCCAGCACCCAGGAATCGCGCGACGTATAGTTGGTGTAGAAGAAGCCGGCGGTCAGCTTGTTCTTGCCCGTGCTCCATTCGGCCGCCGTGTCCGACACGAAGGACGAGATCTTCTTGCGCACTTCCCAGATGCCGGCGCGCATCACCCGAGCGTCGGCACCGCCCTCGACCGCGCCGCCGCCGCTCGCATAGGTGAGCGCGCCGACGGTGGAGCCGGCGCCGCCCAGCGTCACTGCCATGGCGGACGCTGCGACCGGGGCCTCGACCGGCACGAGCCCGAGCGTATCCGCATTGCCGCCAAGGAAGCTGGTGCGCTCGCGCAGCCGCAGCCCCTCGGCGACCTCGTATTCGAAGTTGATGCCGGTGTTGACGATCTTGGCGCCGCGGCCCTCGCGCAGGTCGAGGGTGCGGCCGACCACGTTGGTCGTGATCCGCGTGTCCGGCCCCAGCAGCGTGCCGGTGCCGGGATCGAAGCCAGGATAGGCGCGAATGTCGCCGTCGCTGTCGGAGATCACCGGGATGGGCAGCAACCAGGCGCCGCGATCGTTCAAGTAGCGCGCATAGACCTCCACGGATCCGCGGCCGCCGAAATCATGATGGACATTGGCCGTGATCTGCCCGCCCTTTTCGGCGCGGAAGCGGGGGTCGCGGATGCCATTGCCCTGGGCGTAGAAGCCGCCGACCATGAAGCCGGTATCCTCGTCGAGCGGACCGGAGACCCAGGCATCGCCGCGGATCTCGTCGTAATCGGTATAGGAGAGCTTGGCCAAGCCGTGGAACTCGCTGCCGCCGATCCGCGGAACGACGTTGACGGTAAGTCCGGGCTGGCCGAGCGAGAACAGCGATCCCGTGCCGCCACGCACCGCCTCGATCCGCTGCACCGTCTCGTCCAGCCGGATCAGCTGCGAATTCTCCAGGAACGACAGGGTGGGCGGCGCGAACACCGGCGCGCCGGCATATTGGAAGGAGACGAACTGCGCATCGCCGCCCGACGGATAGCCGCGGACGAAGATGTTGGCGCCGTTCTGGCCCCCGGAGCTTTCCGCCATCACCCCGGGCACCGCGCGCAGGATGTCGGCCGTGCTGTTCGGCGCCGCGCGTTCGATGGCGTCGTTGGAAAGCGCTGTTACCGCGAACGCCGCGTCCTGCCGGCGCGTGCCGCCGCCGGCCGTGCCGACGACGATGATCTCCTCGCCATTCGGCTGGCTCGTATCGACCAGCCCCTCCTCAGGCGCGGCGCGCTGGGCGCTGTCGGTCGTCTGCGCCCCGTCCGTGGTCGTTTGCGCGAGTGCAGGGAGTGCCGTCATCAGCGCTCCGGTAGCGGTACCGATCATCAGTCGACGAATGGATATGGCAAGCATGTCTCATCCCCTACACTTGTACGACCCGGCTCTAACTTGGCCGGTTCTTGATGTGGAATCTTCATCCCAAGAGCTGGTATAGTACTTCATTTCAGTTGCTGCGATAGGTGTACGGTACAAGGCCGTTTCACTGCTGCTTTCTTGCCACAGAGGATCGACGTACGAGGACGGCTTCTGGAGTGCTGATCTTGCGGATGGGGTTTTCGGCAGGAATAGCTGTCGCGGGAGGGCTGTGTGGGGGCAAAAGGGGGCTCGCTCGCTCGGACCTTGATGAGGCCCGTCGCTTGCCGCAGCCTTATTGGACCGGCATCTGGGCACGAACGGCGCGCCCGTGCTGACGAGAGGACAAGACATGAAGCTTTCGCGTTCGCTGATCGGCAGCTTGCTTGGGCTCTCGGTACTGGTCGCGAGTCCGCTTCGCGCGCAGCAGCAATCGCCTGCCGACATCTACGGCCCGCTCTTCAGCGCGGTGCAGACCGGGCGCATCTTCCCGGACGGCAAGACCTTCGTCGATGCGGTGCCGAAGCGCGCGCCGGACGCCATCCTGGCGGAGTATCGCCGCGCTGCGCCCACCACGCCGGAGGCGTTGCGCGCCTTCGTGCTCCAGAACTTCGTCGTGCCGGGGGTCAACGATCGTGAGGCCGCGGACCTGCGCCGCCACATCCGCACGCTCTGGCCGACGCTGGTGCGCCAGCCCGAGCCGGTGCCGGCGGGCAGCTCGGCACTGCCGATGCAGGCGCCGTACGTGGTGCCAGGCGGGCGCTTCCGCGAAATTTATTACTGGGACAGCTATTTCACGATGCTGGGGCTGACCGTCGACGGGCAGCAGCCGCTGGTGGAATCGATGCTCGCGGACTTCACCGACACGATCGAACGCTACGGCCACATCCCCAACGGCATGCGAACCTACTATCTCGGCCGCTCGCAGCCCCCATTCTTCGCGTTGATGCTCGATCTATCGAAGGATGCCGATCCCGCACTCGCTGCGCGTCGGCTGGCGGCGTTGAAGCGCGAGCATGGCTATTGGATGCAGGGCGCCGCGTGCCTGGATGCGTCCGGGGCCTGTGCGCGCGTGGTGCGCATGCCGGACGGGACGTTGCTCAACCGCTATTGGGACGATCGCCCGCTTCCGCGCGACGAATCCTATGCCGAGGATGTCGCCACCGCTAAGGAAGACCCGTCGCGCCCGGCGGAAACCCTCTACCGGCACCTGCGCGCAGGGGCGGAGAGCGGCTGGGACTATAGCAGCCGGTGGCTCGCCGATCCGCGGCGCCTGGCCTCGATCCGCACCACCGACATCGTGCCCGTCGACCTCAACAGCCTGATGCTGATCCTGGAGCAATCGATCGCACGCCGGTGTGCGGCCGCGGGCGACCAGGGCTGCGCGGTTCAGTTCCGCGACCTTGCGACCCGCCGCCGCGCTGCGCTCGACCGCTATTTCTGGGTGGCGAAGGAGGGGCGCTATGCGGATTGGGACCGCGTCGCGCGCGCCGCCACGCCGCGCCCGTCCGCCGCGATGCTGTATCCGCTGTTCGCGGGTGCCGCGTCTCCCAGCCAGGCTGCCGCCGTCGCCACGACGGTGCGCCGGACGTTGCTGGCGACCGGCGGCCTGCGGACCACGCCGCTGCGGACCGGCCAGCAGTGGGATTCACCAAACGGCTGGGCGCCGCTCCAGTGGATCGCGATCGCTGGCCTGGAACGCTCCGGCCAGCCGGAACTCGCGCGCGAGATCGCCCGTCGCTGGATCGATACGGTCGCCACCGCTTATGCCGAGACCGGCAAGATGCTCGAGAAATACGATGTCGAGGAGCGCAAGCCTGGCGGCGGCGGCGAATATCCGACGCAGGACGGCTTCGGCTGGACCAACGGCGTGGCGAGCGCGATCCTGGAGCGCTACCCGGATATCGGCGCGCCGGTCCGCACCCGCTGAAAGGGCTTCCATGTCTGCTCGTTACCTCGAAGACCTGTCCGTCGGCGAAAGCTGGGAAGGGAGACCGATCCCGATCACCGAGGATGCGGTGATCGCCTTTGCCAGCGTCTATGATCCGCAGCCGATGCACGTCGATCCGGTGGCGGCGGCGCAGGGGCGTTTCGGCGGCATCATCGCGAGCGGCTGGCATGTAGCCGCGCTGGTGATGCGCGATACGGTGGAGACCAGCCCGTTCGGCGACATGCCGCTGCTGGGGCTCCAGCTGGACGAGCTTCGCTGGGAGGAGGCGGTGCGGCCAGGCGACGTCCTGCGCGCACGCCGCGAGGTCCTGGAGGTCAACAGGTCGCGAACCAAGCCCGACCGGGGCGTGGTGCGCATCGGCGTCACCGTCCGCAATCAGCATGGCCGCACCGCGATGCGCTACACGAATCTCGTGCAGATCTTCGCGCGCCCAACGCCCGAGGGTGAAAGTTAACCTAGTAGAATCCATGCGCGTAACGTCCGCTGCGCGGCACCTTCCGTCGCAACGATACGAACCTTCAATTCCCCCGAAGCGCTTGCGGGATGCCAGAGGCCGGCAGGTTTCCTCAGGCGTCACCGCAATCGGAGGAGTTTCGCATGTTCATCCACATCAAGGAGGCGGCCTACAACTGCACGCCCGAGCGCCCTGATCCCCTGTATGCCAAGAAGCTCCAGGAGCTGATCGGCGGTCAATGGGGCGAGATCAGCGTGATGCTGGGCTATATGTTCCAGGCCTGGAACAGCCGCGGCCCGATCAAGTATCGCGACATGACCTTCGACATCGGCACGGAGGAGATCGGTCACGTCGAGATGCTGGCGACGATGGTTGCCCGGCTGCTCGAACAGTCTCCGGTGGAAGCGCAGGAACATGCCGCCAAGGATTCGATCGTGGGCGCGGTGATGGGCGGCGCACGCGTGGACGACGTGGTGTTCGCCGCGATGAGCCCGCAGCACGCGATCGTCAGCGGCGGCGGCGCCATGCCGGTGGACTCGCAGGGCAACCGCTGGACCGCCGATTATATCGTCGCGAGCGGCAACCTGCTGGCCGACTTCCGCTTCAACGTGACGGCCGAGAGCCAGGGCCGCCTCCAGGCCGCGCGTCTCTACAACATGACGGACGATCCCGGCGTGAAGGACATGCTGAGCTACCTGATCGCGCGCGACACCATGCACCAGAACCAGTGGCTGGCCGCGATCGCGGAACTGGAGGCCGAAGGGCTGGACGAGACGCCGAACCCGATCACCTTCCCCCAGGAACTGCAGCGCGAGGAATTCGCGTACAAATATCTCCAGCACTCGCGCGGTGGCGAAAGCGCCACCGGCCGCTGGGCATCGGGCCCGTCGATGGACGGCAAGGGCGAGTTCGAATTCATCGCCGAGCCACCGGCCATGGGCCCGCCGCTGGAGCTCGGGCCGACGGACCCGCGCCTCTACGGCACCCAGAAGGTGCCGACCCCGCCGGCTGCATCCTGAAGGAACGGGAGCGGCGGTCCTCCGCCGCTCCCACTTCCGCCTATCGGGGCGTGAGGGTCACGCGCGTACCGCTGCCTGCCAGCGGGATCGTATAGGCCCCGCGCTCCACCGTTGCGCCGTCGATCGCATAGGAGCGTGCCCCCGCCACCGTGGTCTCCACCAGCAGGCGCGCGGCAGGGGTGAAGCGCTCCTTGCTCGACAGCGTCAGCGTCACCTGGCCGCTTGCCGGATCATAGTCCGCCGCGTCGATCTTGCCCGCTTCCAGCGTCAGCCACAGCCCGGCGGGTGCCACGAACAGACGCGTACGCGCGCTGTCCTTGGGCTCGACGTGCAGCGTGCCGCCCTGCTGCTTCAGGTTGCCGCCATAGGCGAGCCAGCCGAAGGTCGGGTCGTTCACCAGATAGGTCGCCGTCGCATAGGCGTGGCCGAAGAAGCCCATGCCATAGTCGCCGGTATAGGCGTCCCACTGCATCATGTCGGGATACGAATGGAAGGCGGCGCTGGAGAAGCCTTCCCGGTCGATGTTGGTGATGCCGCCCATCAACCCGCCATAGGCGACGCGCAGCAGGTGGGTGTCCTTGGGGTTCGCGCGGAAGGCGTCGAACAGCGGCACCGCGTTGAGGGTCGAGCCATAATGGTGGATCTGCCGCTCGATCCGCGGGACCTTGCCGCCATAGAGGAAGTCCCAATAGCGGCGCGCATTGCCGTTATAGCCCCAGTGCGGGACCGCCGGATCATAGGCCAGGATTACCTCGCGCGTTTCGTCGGCCTGCGGCTGGTGGCCGAAGTAGCGCATCCAGGCATAGACCTCGGGCTGGCCGGTCGAGTCCCACGCCATCTCGCTGCCGAACGGATAGGGCAGGGTCTTCCAATGGTCGGCGCGGCCCTTCATCAGCCGCTCCATCTCCGCCGCCTCGGGCGCCATCCCTTCGCGCTTCAGGTCCTTGAGGATGTCGACGAACACGTCGCCCTCCATCTGGCCGAACTGCGCATAGTGCGGCGCATCGCGCATCATCGCGACCGTGGTCTGATAGGCACGCTCCAGATACCAGCGCCAGTCATGGGTCTTTACCAGGCCAGTGTGGTTGCGGGCGAGCCGGTAGAGCACCCAATGGCCGGCCGCGACGTGTGGATAATTGTACGAGCGGCCGAGGTCGTCGGACTGCTTCTTCGTCCACGCCGTCCAGTTCTTCCAGTTCAGGCTCTCTTCGTAATAGCCCGGGTGCTGCCCGGGCTCATAGTAGAACAGGCTCTTCTTGACGGCGCCCGCCTGCGGGCCGCTCGCCACCTGCAGCTTGCCGACCACCGTCTCGTTCACCATCCGCTCGAGCTTGGCGACTTCCTCCGGCACCGGATTGTCGAGCTGCTTCATCATCGCGGCGACCCAGGCGCCGGCACCGCCCTCGTCGCTCAGGCCGGCGATCCAGACGCGGGCATCCTGCGTCACGATGCGGTTCGCCTCGCGATCATAGGACATGACGGAGGGGCCGCGCCGGAACGGGTCGGCCTTGTCGTCATACCATTGCCGGGTCGTCGAGAAGCGGCCGAGGTCGGCCACCGCCTGTTCGAGCGGCTTGGTGATGAAATAGCTCACCGTCTGGACGCTGTTGTCGGCATAGGTGATCGTCAGGCGCGCCCGGCCCCAGCCGCTCGCGCGCACCGCATAGCGAGCCCAGCCGTTGACCGGCGCCGCCGGAGTCGCGGTAAGCGCGCCGGCGGGCTCGCTCTCGACCTTGATGACCGGCTGGCTGCTCTTGAGGAACAGCGATGCATCCATGTCGGTCGGCACGACATAGCCGGGGATGCCGACGGCGACGGGCCGCGCCTGCTGCACCAGCGTGTTCTCGATGCCGCGGATGGACGGTGCCTGCACCAGCCGCACGCCGATGGTGCGGGTTTCGCCGGGTGCCAGGGTGATGCTGGTCGGCGTGTTCCACTGCTCGCCGGCGTTCTTCCATTCCTTGTCGGCAAAGCCCTTGCTGGCCACCGTCCAGTCGTAGAAGCCTTCCGAGGTCTGGCCCCGCGGGCTGCGGTCGGTGAAGATGTCGCCGGGCTTGGCGTGGCGGGCCTCCGCGATCGGGCGATAGGCCTCCAGCGGGGTGCCGCGCTCGGGGATCACCAGCAGGGCCGGGCCCTTGCCGTTCAGGCGCGTCACCTGCAGGTAGCCGGCGTCGCGGCCGATATAGGGGTCGACGAAGCTCGCCTGCGCGTGCGCCGTCTCCAGTTCGCGGTCGGTGATGATGTTGTCGAACACCATCGGCATGCCGAGGCCGCCGATCTCGATCGGCGTGCTGCCCGGGTTGGTGAGGGTGAAGCGCAGCGCCACCGCCTTGCCCTCGATCGCCCAGCGCCGCTCCACCTTCAGCGGAAAGCCCGCGCCCATGCTGGCGGTAATATCGGCGGCCGCGAGCGTCCCCGGCCGCGCGGCGAGCTTGTGGAGCGGCGCACGCTTCTTGGACGAGGCGAAGTCCTGCCAGGCGCCGCCGGGCGTGCGCAGCCGCAGGTTGAGGTCGCCCAGATGGACATAGCCGTCCTCGGCCCGCTCCGCCGCACGCGCCCCCGGCACGAAGTCGAAAGCAGGCTCGGCGTTGGGGGAGAGACGCGCGAGCGTCCCCGTGTCGCTGCGCAGCTCCATGCGGAAGACCGCCGTCTGATACGCGGTGCGCGGGATCGGCTTCGCCGCCTTCTTGACCGGCTTCTCCTGCGACCAGGCGGGTTGCAGGACCGGGACCAGCGGCACGGCTGCTAGCAGAGCGACGAGGGGCAGGGTGCGCAGGACGTGCATTCGGCGGGGCTCCTAGTCTGCGGCGGCAAGGGTGCAGCAACGGCAGTATCTTCACCGGCATGAAACCAGCCGAGTCTCCGTAGGTCAAATACATTATACGATGTTTGAACTACCATGAGGAATGGCAGCGGTTGACGGCGCGGGAAGCGCACCGTAATCGTATACCGTATTTCAGGGGAGAGGCATGTGATCGAGAGCAGCCGTAGGGAACTGCTGGTAGGGGCAGCCACGTTGGTCTTCGCAGCGCAAGGCGCGCGCGCTATGGCGCGGGTGGCGAATCCCGGCGCGTCGCTGCTGCCCGCCAAGCCCAAGCCGCTACCGCTTGCGGCCGTGCGGCTCAAGCCGTCCGACTATGCGACCGCGGTCGAGGTCAACCGCGGCTATCTGCACCGGCTCGATCCCGATCGCTTCCTCCACAATTTCCGCAAATATGCCGGGCTCGAGCCCAAGGCGCCGATCTATGGCGGCTGGGAGAACGACACGATCGCGGGCCACACGCTCGGCCACTACATGACCGCGCTGGTGCTGACGTGGCAGCAGACCGGCGATCCCGAATGCCGCCGCCGCGCCGACTATATCGTCGACGAACTCGCCGAGGCGCAGGCGAAGCGCGGCACCGGCTATGTCGGCGCGCTCGGTCGCAAGCGGAAGGACGGCACGATCGTCGACGGGGAGGAGATCTTCCCCGAGGTGATGAAGGGCGAGATCCGGTCCGGCGGCTTCGATCTCAACGGCAGCTGGTCGCCGCTTTACACCGTGCATAAGCTGTTCGCCGGCCTGCTCGACATCCACGGCGCCTGGGGCAATCCCAAGGCGCTGCAGGTCGTCACCGGCCTGGGCGGCTATTTCGAGCGGGTGTTCGCGGCCCTCGACGACGCGCAGATGGAGAAGCTGCTGGGCTGCGAATACGGCGGCCTCAACGAAAGCTATGCCGAGCTCTACGCCCGCACCAACGACAGGCGCTGGCTCGCGGTCGCGGAGCGGATCTACGACCATCGCGTGCTCGACCCGCTGGTCGCGGGCGAGGACAAGCTCGCCAACTTCCACGCCAACACCCAGGTGCCCAAGCTCATCGGCCTGGCGCGGCTCCACGACCTCACCGGCAAACCCGAGCAGCGCAACGCCGCCACCTTCTTCTGGAAGACGGTGACGCAGCATCACAGCTATGTGATCGGCGGCAATGCGGACCGCGAGTATTTCTCGGAACCCGACAGCATCGCCAACCACATCACCGAGCAGACGTGCGAGCATTGCAACACGTACAACATGCTCAAGCTGACGCAGCAGCTCTACCATTGGCAGCCCGACGGCGCGCTGTTCGACTATTACGAACGCGCGCACCTCAACCACGTCATGTCGGCGCAGAACCCCAAGACCGGGGGCTTCACCTACATGACGCCGCTGATGACGGGCACGAAGCGGGGCTATTCGGAACCCAACGACGACCCCTTCTGGTGCTGCGTCGGCTCCGGCATGGAAAGCCACGCCAAGCATGGCGAGGCGATCTTCTGGGAGGGTGAGGGCGGCCTGATCGTCAACCTCTACATCCCGGCCGAGGCGCAGTGGCAGACGCGCGGCGCGCAGATCGCGCTAGAGACCAGCTATCCATTCGAGCCCGGTGCGCGCCTGACGCTCGCCGCGCTGCAGAAGCGCGGACGCTTTCCGATCGCGCTGCGCGTGCCTGGCTGGGCGGGCAACGCGGTGCAGGTCACCGTCAACGACCAGCCCGTCACCCCTGCGATCGGCAACGGCTATGCCGTGGTCGACCGCCGTTGGAAGGCGGGCGACGTGGTCGCGATCACCTTCCCGCTGGAACTGCGGCTGGAATCGGCGCCGGGCGACCCAAACACGGTCGCGGTGGTGCGCGGGCCGATGGTGCTGGCAGCCGATCTCGGCGCGGGCGAGGGCGAATGGCAGGGCGCGGATCCTGCGATGGTCGGCGAACAGCCGCTTGCCGCCTTCACCCCGGCGCAGGGCCGCGCGACCTACGCCACCAAGGGGCTGCTGCGCCCGGCCGACCTGACCTTCGTGCCCTTCTACTCGCAGTATGAGCGGCGCAGCGCCGTCTACTTCAAGCGCTTCAGCGAGGCCGGCTGGAAGAACGAGCAGGTCGCGTTCCTCGCCGAACAGGCGCGCGTGAAGGACATCGCTGCCCGCTCGGTCGACGTCATGCACCTGGGCGAGATGCAGCCGGAGCGCGACCACAACCTCACCTCCGAAATCTCCTATCCGGTTTCCTACCGCGGTCGGAACGGGCGCGATGCGCGCTCGGGCGGCTATTTCGAATTCTCGATGAAGGTGAAGCCGGGCCCGCTCGTCCTGCAGGCCAGCTATTGGGGCAGCGAGCGCGCGCGCGACTTCGACATCCTCGTCGACAATGTGAAGCTCGCCACCCAGCATCTGGAGAACGACCAGCCGGGCAAGTTCTTCGACGTCGAATATCCGCTTCCCGAGGCACTCACCAAGGGCAAGCAGAGCGTGAAGGTGAAGTTCGTGCCGCATGACCGCAGCAGCGCCGGCCCGGTGTTCGGCGTCCGCCTGTTCACCGCGAAGCCCGGCGCGACCGCGTGAGCGAGGCGACTGCACCCGACACGGTGCCGATGACGCTGGACGAGGTCCGCACGCTGTCGCGCAGCGTGCTGTCCGGCGCGGGTCTTTCCGCGGACCATGCCGCGGCGGTTGCCGAGACGCTGGTGTCCGGCGAGCGAGACGGCTGCGGATCGCACGGCGTCTACCGACTGCTGGTCGCGACCCGCAGCATCGCCACCGGCCGCGTGTCGAAGGACGCGGTGCCGGTGGTCAGCGAGCCGGCGCAGGCGCTGGTGCGGGTCGATGGCGGCGGCGGCTTTGCCCAACTCGCCTTCGAGCGCGGCAAGCCGCTGCTGGTGGAAAAGGCGCGCAAGTTCGGCATCGCCGCACTGGCGCTGAACAATGTGGTCCACTTCGCCGCGCTCTGGCCGGAGGTCGAGGCGCTGACCGAACAGGGGCTGGTCGCGCTCGCCTTCACCCCCAGCCACGCCTGGGTCGCGCCGGCGGGCGGGACGGAGCCGGTGTTCGGCACCAACCCGATCGCCTTCGGCTGGCCACGGCCGGGCCGCGAGCCGTTCGTGTTCGACTTTGCCACCAGTGCGGTCGCGCGCGGCGAGATCGAGCTCCACCGTCGCGCGGGCAAGCCCGTGCCCGACAGCTGGGGCTATGACGCCGACGGCAATCCCACCACCGACGCCGCGGCCGTGCTCGCAGGTGCGATGCGGACCTTCGGCGGGCACAAGGGATCGGCGCTCGCGGCGATGGTCGAGCTGATCGCCGGGCCGCTGATCGGCGACATGACCAGCAAGGAATCGATGGCGGCCGACGACGGCGCGGGCGGATCGCCGTTGGGCGGCGAGCTGGTGCTCGCGATCGACCCGGCGGGCTTCCTGGGTGCGGGCGTCGCCGAGCATCTCGCGCGCGCCGAAGCGATGTTCGAAGCAATCGAAACGCAGGGTGCGCGCCTGCCGGGGTCGCGGCGCTATGCCGCGCGGCGGCGCAGCCTGGTGGAAGGCGTGCGGGTGCCCGCGTCTCTCCACGCCGATCTGATGGCGCTGGCACAGGGGGGCAAGGCTTAGACATGCGCAAGGCACGGTTTCTGCTTGGGGCAGCGTTGATGATGGGGCAGCTGGCGGTGGTGGAGGCGGCGGTCGCCGCGGCCCCGGCACAGGCCGCGCCTGCCCAGACCGCCGACCAGCGGTTCGAGGCGATCTACACGGCCGAATGGGAATGGCGCACGCAGCAGTCCGCCCCCAACGAGGACAGCCCTGCGGGCGCGGCCAAGCGCCTGCCGGACGTCGGCCCCAAGGTGCAGGCCGAAAAGCTCCAGCGCTGGGAAGCGACCGAACGCGCGCTCGCCGCCATCGACCCCGCCACGCTGTCGCCTGCCAACCGCGTCAACTATGCGGTCTACAAGGGGCAGATCGACGCGCTCTTGGCCGAGCAGCGCTACCGCGAATATGAAAAGCCGCTCAACGCCGACACCAGCTTCTGGGGTGACATCGCCGGCTGGGCGCGCGAGCCGCTCGAGAACGAGACCGCCTATCGCAATTACATCGCGATGCTGCGGGAGGTACCGCGCTATTATGACCAGCAGATCGCGAACATGCGCGCCGGCCTCAAGCGCGGCTTCACCCCGTCCGCGATCACGCTGAAGGGCCGCGACCTCGGCGTCGCACAGGTCGCCGAGGCCAAGTCGCTGGACGACCAGGCGTTCTACGCGCCGTTCCGCAAGATGCCCTCGACCATCCCGGCGGCGACCCAGGCGGCACTGCGCAAGGAGGGAGAGGCGGCGATCCGCGAGGCGGTGGTGCCCGCCCACGCCAGGCTGCTCACGTTCCTGCGCACCGAATATATTCCCGGCGCCCGCAAGGAGCTGGACGCCTATCACCTTCCCGACGGCAAGGCGTACTACCAGTCCAAGATCCGCGAGTTCACGACGCTCGATAAGACGCCGGACGAGATCCACGCGATCGGCCTGTCCGAAGTCGCCAAGATCCGCGCGCGGATGCTGGAGGTGATGCGGCAGGTCGGCTTCCAGGGTGACCTGCCGGCGTTCCTGACCTTCCTGCGCACCGATCCACGTTTCTACGCCAAGACTCCACAGGCGCTGCTCGATCGCGCCGCCTGGGTGGCCAAGACCTTTGACGGCAAGGCCAGTCAGTATTTCGGCCGGCTGCCGCGCAGTCGCTTCGCGATCAAGCCGGTGCCGGACGAGGTCGCGCCCTTCTACACCGGCGGGCGCGGCGGGCCGGGCATCTACCTCGTCAACACCTACAACCTGCCGGCGCGTCCGCTCTATTCGATCCCGGCGCTGACCCTGCACGAAAGCGCGCCGGGCCACGCCTTCCAGATGCCGCTGGCGGCGGAGAACACCAGCCTGCCGGCGTTCCGCCGCGACAGCTATATCTCCGCCTATGGCGAGGGCTGGGCGCTGTATTGCGAGGCGCTGGGCGAAGAGATGGGGATGTACGACACGCCCTATGATGTGTTCGGCATGCTCAGCTACCAGATGTGGCGCGCCGCCCGGCTGGTGGTCGACACCGGCATCCACACCAAGGGGTGGAGCCGTGAGCAGGCCCAGAAGTACCTGCACGACAACACCGCCATGGCCGATCACGAGATCACGACCGAGGTGGATCGCTACATCGCCTGGCCGGGACAGGCGCTGTCCTATTACCTCGGAGAGCTCGCGATCCAGGAAGCGCGCGGCAAGGCCGAAAAGGCGCTCGGCCCCAAGTTCAACATCCGCAACTTCCACGACGCGGTGCTCGAGCTCGGATCGGTGCCGCTGCCGGTAGTTTCGGCACGGGTCGACCAGCTGATCGCGGAAGGCGGCAAGGGGCCGTACCCGGACGAACAATAGGATGCGGGCGGGGCGGCCGGTCGCGTTCGCGGCGCTGCTCGCAGCCGCGTGGCCGGCCGCCGCCGCCCAGCGGGGCGTGCCGGTGCAGAGCGCCGGCAACCCGATTTTGGCGGACGGGCGCTTCTATTCGACCGATCCCGCGCCGGTGGTGATCGACGACACGCTCTACATCCTCGCCGGCCGCGACGAGGCGCCGCCCGACGTCAACGACTTCATCATGAACGAGTGGCAGCTGCTTGCCACGCGGGACCCGGCGGCAGGCGCCTGGACCCATTATCCCGCGGTCGCGACGCCCGAAGGCATCTTCCGCTGGGCCGAGCCCGGCCGCGCCTATGCCGGGCAAATCGTGAAGGGCGCGGACGGCCGGCTCTATCTCTATGCCCCGGTGCTGGAGGCGAACACCGACGCCAAGGACGGCTTTGCCATCGGCGTCGCCGTGGCGGACCACCCGACCGGTCCTTGGGCGGACGCGCATCCCACAGGCCCGATCGTGTCGCAGCGGGCGCCCGAGCCCAACACCATCCAGAATATCGACCCGACCGTGCTCGTCGACGATGATGGCCGCGTCTATCTTTATTGGGGGACGTTCGGGAAGCTGCGCGGCATCGAGCTGGAGCGCGACATGGTGACGCCCAGGGGCCGCCAGATCGCAGTGACGGGGCTGACCGGCTTCTTCGAGGCGCCGTGGCTGATGAAGCGCAAGGGCGTCTATTACATGCTCTATGCGGGCAACAATGCCGGGCCGGACTCGCCCTGCACGCCGACGCTCTACCACGCCTGCATCGCCTATGGGACGGCGCCGACCCCGCTGGGCCCCTGGACCTATCGCGGCACCGTGCTGAAACCGGTGTCCTCGACGACGTCGCATCCGGGTGCGGTCGAGTATCGCGGGCAATGGTATCTCGCCTACCACACTGCCGATGGCGCGGGCGGCGGGCACTTCCGCCGCAGCGTCGCCATCGACCGGCTGGAGTGGGACGACAGCGTCAGCCCGCCCGCGATCCGCCCGGTCGTGCCGACCCGCAGCCCGCAGCCGGTGCCGCCGCCCAGCCGCAACATCGCCCCTGCCGCGACGCCCGCCGCCTCCAACGAGCCGATCCCGGTGCGCTACTGGCTGCGCGCGCTCAACGACAGCGCCACCCGCGCGTCACCCCTGCCGCCCGAGATGTGGGGCAGCGCCACGGCTGCGAATCCGCCGCAGCAGTGGATCGAATATCGCTGGCAAAAGCCGGTTACCGTCAGTGAATCTCGCATCTGGTTCGTTGCCGACGACGCTGCCGGCATCGCGGCTCCCGCGGCCTGGCGCATCGAATATTGGAACGGCAGCTGGAGGCCGGTCCCGCGCGCAGACCGCTACGGCACCGGCGTCGGTGCCTTCCAGCAGACCCGCTTCGCCCCCGTCAGAACCCGGTGCCTGCGTGCAATCTTCCAGTCCGCGCGTGCCAGCGGCACGAACACGGCCATGGCGGTCCAGGAATGGGAGGTGCTCACCCGCCGGCCAACACCGGTCGCGCCGTCCACCGAGCCGGCCCCACCCTGCGATCCTCTCCGGTAGTGCCTGGCCGGAGCAGGTGAGAGCGATGCGCAGCTGCTACTGCGCGCCGACCCGCAAGAAGAACCTTATCGCGATAATGAAAATCGCTGGACAAGCGACGGCACGCGCCCCATATTGCTTATCGCAATAAGGAACTACAGGAGTCAGCATATGTCCATCGACGTGAAGTATCGCACCTCCGCCACCGCCACCGGGGGCCGCGATGGTCGCGCCCGTAGCGAGGATGGCCGCCTGGAAGTCCAGCTGGCGACGCCCAAGGAGCTCGGTGGCGCCGGTGGCGAGGGTACCAATCCCGAGCAGCTGTTCGCAGCCGGCTATGCCGCGTGCTTCCTGGGTGCGCTGAAGGTGGCGGGCCAGCAGCTGAAGGTGCGGGTCCCGGCGGAAACCAGCATCACCGCGACCGTCGGCATTGGCCCGCGTTCCGAAGGCGGCTTCGGCATCACCGCCGACCTGGAAGTGACGCTACCCGGCGTAGATCGTGCCGAGGCGCAGAAGGTCGTAGAAGCCGCGCACCAGATCTGCCCCTATTCGAACGCCACCCGCAACAACGTGGACGTCGGCCTCCGCGTCGCCTGAAGGCGCTTTCCAGCGAAGTCTCCCAGCGGGCGGGGTGGCGACACCCCGCCCGTTTTACGTTCCATTGCTGCTGCCCCTCCGCGATTGCGTAAAAGCGGTCGTTGCAATATGTCCGAGTAATACGGACGCGCGTTTCGCCGGCCGTCGTGCACCCCATGAGAGGGTGGGAACCAGGCTGTAGCTCCGGCTGCGGCAGCAAAGGGAGAGACGACTCATGATCCGGACCCTCCGTCGCGCAGCGCTCGCGCTGATGCTTTCGGCGGCCCCGCTCGCCGCAGGCGCCCAGACCGCTCCTGGTCAGGGTGCGCCCAGCCAGCCGCCCGCCGCCGGCACCGCCACCGTTGCGATCCAGGGCAACCAGCCCGGCCCGGTCTATGATCGCCGCATCTTCACCCAGTTCGCCGAGCATCTGGGCCACGGCATCTACGAGGGGCTGTGGGTCGGCAAGAACTCCAAGATCCCGAACACCAACGGCTTCCGCAACGACGTGGTCGCGGCGCTCCGTAACCTGAAGGTGCCGGTGATCCGCTGGCCGGGCGGGTGCTTTGCCGACGAATACAACTGGCGCGAGGGCATCGGCCCGCAGAACAAGCGCCCGGTCAAGATCAACACCCATTGGGGCGGCGTGACCGAGCCGAACACCGTCGGCACGCACGAGTTCTTCGAGCTGCTGCGCCAGGTCGGTGCCGAAGCCTATGTCGCCGGCAACGTCGGCAACGGCTCCCCGCGCGAAATGGCCGAGTGGGTCGAATACATGACCTCGCCCGCCGGCAGCCTCGCCGATGAGCGCGCCAGGAACGGCCACAAGGCGCCCTGGGCGGTGCCGTTCTTCGGCGTCGGCAACGAGCTGTGGGGCTGCGGCGGCAACATGCGGCCGGAGTTCGCGGCCGACGAGACCCGCCGCTACGCGACCTTCATCAAGGCGCCGGCCGGCACCAAGATCATGAAGATCGCCGCCGGTGCGAACGTCGAGGACTATAACTGGACCGAGACGATGATGCGCGTGGCGGCACCGCAGCTCGACGGCGTGTCGCTTCATTACTACGTCCACCCCGCCGGCGGCTGGCCGCCGCGTGCGCCTGCGGTCGACTTCGACGAGAACGGCTGGGCCGATGCGCTCGCCGGCGCGTGGCGCATGGACGAGCTGATCACCAAGCACAGCGCGATCATGGACAAATATGATCCGCAGAAGCGCATCTTCCTGGCGGTCGACGAATGGGGTGCCTGGTATGCCCAGGATGCGGGCACGCACCCGGGCTTTCTGCGCCAGCAGAACACGCTGCGCGACGCGCTGATCGCCTCGATCCACCTCGACATCTTCGCCAAGCATGCCGACCGCGTCCGCATGACCGCCATCGCGCAGATGGTGAACGTGCTGCAGGCGATGATCCTGACGGATGGCGGCAAGATGGTGCTGACGCCGACCTATCACGTGTTCGAGATGTACAAGCCCTGGCAGGACGCGACCGTGCTGCCGATCACGATCAACGCGCCCTGGTACAACAAGAACCAGTTCACCATGCGTGCGGTGAGCGGCTCGGCGGTGCGCGGCAAGGATGGCAAGGTCCACATCGGCCTGTCCAACCTGGATCCGAACCAGGCGAACACCGTCACCGTGAACCTGGACGGCATCACCGCCGGCTCGGTGACCGGCCGGGTGCTGACCGCGCCCGCGATCAACGCGCACAACACCTTCGACGCGCCCGAAGTGGTGAAGCCCGCCGCCTTCAACGGCGCGCAGGTGAACGGCGGCACCCTCACGGTGACGCTGCCCGCCAAGTCGGTGGTGGTGCTGGAACTTCAGTAAACCTTGTGCCCCTGCGCAGGCAGGGGCCCAGGGCCACAAGCGGAATGCATGGAAACCCCGGGCTCCTGCTGTCGCAGGAGCACCGGTGGAGGAGAGGATGAGGATGATACGGTCGCTTCTACTGGGAGCCGCACTCGCGCTCGGCGCTGCTGCTGCTCCGGCACAGCAGACGCCCAGCCTCAACGAGCGGCTGACCGGTGACCTCATCCCCACCCACGATCCCGTGATCGCGCGCGAGGGCGGTACCTATTACGTCTTCGGCACCGGCCACGGCGATCGCCTGGTCGAGACCAAGAGCTCGCCGGACCTGATCCACTGGACCGCGGGTGCGCCCGTGTTCACGAAGCTGCCGGATTGGGCGCCCAAGGCGGTGCCCGGCACCAACGGCATGTGGGCACCCGACATCGCCTTCGTGAACGGCCGCTGGCGGCTCTATTACTCCGTGTCGACGTTCGGCTCGAACCGCTCGGCGATCGGCATGGCGACCAACGCAACGCTGGATCCGAAGTCGCCCAAGTTCGCCTGGCGCGACGAAGGGCTGGTGGTGCAGTCGATGCCCAGCGACGATTTCAACGCCATCGACCCGAACTTCGTCGTCGACCGGCAGGGCCGCCACTGGCTGTCGCTCGGCAGCTTCTGGAGCGGCATCAAGCTGTTCGAGCTCGACAAGAAGACCGGCAAGCTCCTCCACCCGAAGGAAAAGCGCTTCTCGATCGCGCGCCGCATGGCGCCCGCGGGCGCGGCGGCACCGGTGGAAGCGCCGTTCATCGTGCCGCATGGCGACTATTATTATCTGCTCGTGTCCTATGACTATTGCTGCAAGGGCGTGAACAGCACCTATTACACCGTGGTCGGTCGCTCGAAGGAGATCACCGGGCCCTATCTCGGCAAGGACGGCAGTTCCTTGATGCAGGGGCAGGGCACGATTTTCCTGCGCGCCGATCTCGAAGAGAAGCAGCGCTTCCGCGGCCCCGGACACCCCGGCTGGCTGCACGACAAGGATGGCCGCGATTACGTGGTCTACCACGCCTATGATCGGGAGAAGAACGGCGCGCCCACGCTGCGCATCGCTCCCGTCACCTGGGGCGCGGACGGCTGGCCCGTCGCCGCCCAATGACCTCCTCTCGCCGAATCCAGGGAGCCGACATGCTTCATCTCGACCGCCGCCTCTTCCTCGCCGGCGCCGCCGGCAGCGTCGCTGCCGCCCAGGCAGCAGTCGCCGGCATGCGCGCACCCGGTGCCGCCGCCGCGGCCCCCGTGCCGGTGAACCCGCTCGTCAAGCAACGCGCGGACGCGCAGGTGTTCCGCCACACCGACGGCTATTATTACCTCACCGGCTCGGTGCCGGAGTATGACCGGCTGGTGCTGCGCCGCTCGCGCACCCTGGCCGGCCTCGCCACCGCTGAGGAGCGCGTGCTGTGGCGCCACGAGGCCACCGGCCCGATGTCCGGCTTCCTCTGGGCGCCCGAGCTGCACCTCTTCCAGGGCAAGTGGGTCATGTATTTCGCAGCCGGCCCCAGCGGCGGCGGCGAGGACGTGTTCCGCATCCGCACCTATGCGATCGTGTGCGACGGCCCCGATCCGATGACCGGCAACTGGAAGGTGCTCGGCAAGTTCGAGTCGCCGTTCGACGGCTTCAACCTCGACTCCACCATCTTCGAGCATCGCGGCGTCTCCTACTTCTGCTGGGCAGAGCGCGAGCCGGGGATCGAGACCAACTCCAACCTCTATCTGGCCCCGCTCAAAACCCCGCTGACGCTCGGCGCCAAGGCCGTGCGCCTGACCGTGCCGACGCTCGACTGGGAGATCCGCGGGTTCAAGGTCGCCGAGGCACCAGCAGTGCTCGCACGCAACGGCCGCCTATTCATGACCTATTCGGCGAGCGCGACCGACGATCGCTACAGCCTGGGCATGCTGACCGCGCGCGACGATGCGGACATCATGGACCCCAAGAGCTGGGTCAAGTCGCCCCAGCCGGTGTTCGTGAGTTCGGAGGTGACCAGCGTCTACGGCCCCGGCCACAACAGCTTCACCGTCGACGAGCAAGGCCGTGACGTGCTCGTCTACCACGGCCGCGATTACAAGGCGATCAAGGGCGATCCGCTGTTCGACCCGAACCGCCACACCCGCGTCCAGCGCATCTATTATCGCGAGGACGGCACCCCCGACTTCGGCATCCCGGTCGGCAACGGCCCGGTGCCGGACCGCTTCTCGCCCGCCAGTGCGCCGAAGGAGTTCGTGCGCCATGACGGCGATCGCGTAGTTGTTGGACAGGGTTCGATCCCGCCGAGCCAGTTCCGCAGCGTCGAGAGCATGGCCGGTTCCGGCGCCATCTCGCTGGCCCCCATCGACGTGGCCGACCGGGTCCTGTTCGCCGCTCCCGACGGCAGCGTCCGCCTGGCCCAGCCGCTGCGCGATCGCCAGTTCGTGCTCCGCAGCAGCTTCGTGCGGGAGGCGGTCGACCGCGATACGGTGCGGTTCGCGCTTGCCGGTCGTCCCAATATGGTACTGGCCCACGTCGGCGGCGAGCTCCGGCTCGTGGCGCGCGCCACGCGCGGCACCGCCCAGAACAGCGTCTTCCGCGTCAGCTGACGCGAAGTCTCGCCCGCTTTTCCCTCCTGAACCTGCTGGCCCCGCACGGCTCTGCCGCTGCGGGGCCAGTGCTGCGTGACTTTCGGGCAACGCTGCCCGCTTGCTGTGCAGCGCCCTTCCGAATGCGCTTGCCGTTGCCCAGCTGTTGCCGTAATTTTGTAGGAGTAAAGTTTCGATCAATTACGCCCGGGCGCCAAGCCCGGCGAGGGGAGAGGCACATGGCTTTCAAGCCGATTTTCTTGCGTACCGCGTCCGTTGTTGCCCTGGTGCTGGCGCCGCCGGCCTTTGCGCAGACCACTGCGGACGACGCGACGCAGACCACTGAGGCCGCAGAGCCCGTCAATTCCACTCCGGATGAAGCCACCAGCGGCGACATCATCGTCACCGGCGTGCGCGGCAGCATCGTCGGCGCGCTCAACGTGCGCCGCGAAGCCACGCAGATCGTCGACTCGATCGTGGCCGAAGATGTCGGCAAATTGCCCGACAATAACGTCGTGGAAGCGCTCCAGCGCGTCACCGGTGTCCAGGTCACCGACCGCACCGGCGGCGAAGCGGCCACCATCACCATCCGCGGCCTCAGCGACCCGCTGACCACGCTCAACGGCCGCAACATCTTCACCGCTGCCGGCCAGTCGTTCTCGCTGCAGGACGTCTCGGCGAACCTCGTCAAGCAGGTCGACGTCTACAAGACCCGCTCGGCCGACCAGATCGAGACCGGTCTGGCGGGCCAGATCGACGTGAAGACGCGCCGTCCGCTCGACTTCGACGGCTTCACCATCTCCGGCCTCGCGCGCGGCATCTACAACGAGCAGGCGGACAGCTTTAACCCCAACATCGCGCTCCTCGTGTCGGATCGCTGGGAAACCGGCATCGGCGACATCGGCCTGCTGGTGAACGGCAGCTACAGCCGCACCAAGTATCGCAACATGTCGGTGACGGCCGGTGCGCTGGTTCCGTTCGCGACCGAGACGCCGCCCGCAGGCTCCGGCCTCGCGCCGCTCGAGCGCATCTTCCCGGGTGAGGGCAACGTCAACTGGCAGCCGGGCCTCGATGCCGGGCTTCCGACCGCACCGGGCTCGACGCTCGACATCAACGGCGTCGACACGCCCTATTACCTCTCGCGCGACGCGGTCTTCAGCTCGGATCTCTATGGCAAGCGTGAGCGCCCGTCGTTCAACGCGGCGCTGCAGTGGGCCCCGAACAGCAGCTCGGTCTACACGGCCGAAGTCTTCTACGCGGGCTTCCGCGGAGAGACCTCCAACAGCATGATGTTCAGCTTCGTGGATTTCTGGGCGAATCCGCAGCCGGTCGAGCTCTATGAGGGCACCAACATCGTCAAGTCGCGCGTCGCGAACGACGTGTACGGCTTCAACAGCGCGGATTACACCCGCAGCAAGACCGACAGCTTCGTCTACGCACTGAACGGGCAATGGGACCTGGGTCAGCGCGGCAAGATCACCGCCGACCTCGCCTATCAGACTAGCAAGTACCAGACCTCGTTCATCGCGATGCGCACCGAGCGGGTGGCGGATCAGATCACGGTCGACTTCAACGCAGGCGGTGGCATCCCCTCCTACCACTTCAGCGACGATTCGCTGCTGACCGATCCCGCGTCCTGGAACATCGCGCAGCTCTACGACAACGGTGGTCGCGACAAGGGTAGCGCGCTGACCGGCACCCTGGACGGCTATTATACCTGGGACGAGGGCTTCCTGCGCCAGATCAAGGCAGGCATCCGCGTCGACGACCGCAAGGCGTCGAGCTACGTCCGCACCCAGGACGCCGGCGTGCTCGGTCGCAGCCTGACGACGCTCGGCGAAGACGCGCTGTTCACCAACTCCGACTTCTTCGATGGTCGCGCCGACGTGCCGACCAGCTGGGTGCTGCCGAAGGGCAGCTGGCTCTATGACAACGCAGACACGGTTCGCGGCCTCTATGGCCTCCCGACCTCGGACCAGCTGCGCATGGTCAAGACCTTCAACATCGAAGAAGTGACCATGTCGGCCTACCTGCTGGCTGATGGCGAAATCTCGGTGTTCGGGCGTCCGCTGAAGATCCAGGGCGGCATCCGCTATGTGGATGTCGACACCGACTATGACTTCTTCGATCGCTACAACAACGGCGCCCAGACTTCGGTCTCCAGCGGTTCGCATCGCTGGCTGCCAAGCTTCACCGCGCGCTACGAAGTCACGCCGACGCTGCGCGTGCGCTTCAACTATGGTGAAACGCTGCGCCGTCCGAACTTCGGCGACATCAACCCGAACTACTCGCTGACGGGTGACCTCACCAACGTCGGCTACGGCAGCGGCACGGCGGGCACCGCGGACCTGCAGCCCACCCATTCGAAGAACTACGACCTCGCGGTCGAGTGGTACTTCGATCGCGACAGCGCGATCTACGTGACCGGCTTCCGTCGCGAGATCGAGGGTCTGGTCGTTCCGCTCACCGTCATGGAGTATATCCCCAACAACGGGATCGTCGCGGGCGCCACGAACAACTTCGCCATCACCCGTCCGGCGAATGCCTCGGACGGCGTGCTGAAGGGTGTCGAAGTGGGCCTGACCTACTTCCCGAAGTACCTGCCGAGCTTCCTCGACGGCCTCGGCTTCGTCGGCAGCCTGACCGTGCTGGATTCCAAGCAGAACATTCCGCAGACCGACTCCGCCGGCAACATCACTGGCGAGGCGACCTCGTCGTTCTTCAACGTGTCGGACTTCTCGTACAACGCGACGCTTGCCTACGACAACGGCCCGGTCGGTGCCCGCCTGTCGTACGTCTGGCGCAAGGAATTCCTGCACAACAACGAGGCACGCCTGTTCGCCAATCCGATCGGCGTCTGGTATCGTCCGGAGAGCAGCCTGGACTTCCAGCTGAGCTACAAGGTCAACGACCAGATCGGCCTCACCTTCGACGCGGTGAACCTGACCAACCAGAAGCAGCAGTCCTACTACCGCTTCGGCAGCGCCGGCGGTCAGGACACGGACAACCTCGGCACGACGCTGCTGAGCCGCACCTTCGCGGTGGGCCTGCGCTTCTCGATGTAAGCCGCTGGCGGGGAACCCCGCCGGATGCGCCAAGTCTCTCAAGGGGTCGGCACCGCCGGCCCCTTTTTTCGTCAGCGCGCGTCGCTCGCGACGCAGTGGACGGGGGCCTGCCCGTCGGCTTCGAAACTCGCGTCGCGGCCCTTGCCCCGCAGGGTCATGCCGTCGCCGGCATACCAGATCCCCGACGCCGGTCGCTGGCCCTTCAGCACGCCCAGCGTCCTGCCAAGCGCACGCAGCGTCACCGTGTCTGCCCGATTGTCGAAGGTGGCGATCAACAGGGTGCCGTCCTCGCACTGATACCGCGCCGTCACGCGGGGCGGCAGGTCGCCTGCTGGCGCCTCAATGGGGGACAACTCGATTTTCTCGATTCGCCAGGACCGCTGCTCGGCGGTCGCCCCATCGATGTCGCCGGTGCGGTGCAGGGTGACCTCGCCGGCTTGGGTGAAGGGCACGCCTCCGTCCTTCAGCGTCCCGCGCACGGTGACGGGAACGGTGACGTATCGCTGACCGGCACCGGCATCGACCGGTCCGGGCGCGCCCACGCGCGCGCCGTAGCTCGCATAGCGGACGAAGCTGCGCGCAAAGGCCCGCGCGTCCCTGCCGGAGCCTTCGCTACCCCGGCGCCACAGCGCCCGCGCCGCTGCATAGTCGCCGCGGGCAAGCAGCGCGTAATAGCGCTGTACCACCGCGCGCGCCGCCTCGGCGGTCTCTTCATCCGGGTCGTCGGCGGCCGAAGCCACAGGGGGCGTCGGGCTCGACCGCGGCGACGGCGCTGGAGCCGCCACGGAGGTGGGACTCGGGACCGGGCCGGCCGACTTCTCGGCCGGCGCCGCGGTATCTGCTGCCGCCTCCGGGGTATTTTCGTCCCTCTCCGACACGCCACCGCCGCAACCGGCGAGCAACAACGCCAGTGCGGCAGCGGTCGTGGTGCGGGTCACGGTTCCAGCGCGGCCCTGTCGGTATCCTCGAGATCGTCGTCCTCGGCGAGGTCATCCTCGTCGAAATCTTCCTGAAGCTCGTCTTCCTCCTGGTCCTCGGGGTCGACAACGATGTCATCATCGTCATCCTCGCTGTCGAGCTCATCGTCTTCCATGAGGAGGTCGTCCTCATCCTCGTCATCGCCGAGGTCGGGCTCGATGTCCGTCAGCAGGGTGCCGTCCGAGGGGCCGTCGCTGGTTACCTCCAGGATTTCGGCGCGCTGGCTCTCGTCATAGCCTTCTTCGTCAAAGCTGTCGCCGGAGCCCAGCCCCGGTACCTGGTGACCACCCATGGTTCGCTCCTTCGTCTGGCCCACCAGCAGCGGGGCCGTCAGAGCGCGAACGGCGGGCGAGCCCGCGTGTTCCCGAGCCGCAGGACGATCCGGGCGGCGGACGGGCGGGGGCGTGCCTGCGGTATACTCTTGGCCGGCCCTTCCAAGGGGCTGTTCCCGAGCGGGTTGCAGGCGTATTCACGCCGCTATTCATACCCCTACAGGATTCCCCATGCTCGACGTTCCCATGACCCAGGTGCCGCTCGTCTCGCTGGCCGACCAGCAGAACGACCCGGAGGGTTTCGCACAGGCGTTCGGCGGCTCGTTCGAACGCTTCGGCTTCGCCATGGTCGCGGACCACGGCATCGACCCGGCGCTGATCGACCGTGCCTGGGCGCTGACCGAAGAGTTCTTCCGCCTGCCCGAGGAGGAGAAGCGTGCCTATCACACGCCGGGCGGCGGCGGCGCGCGCGGCTACACGCCCTTCCGCACCGAGATCGCGAAGAACGCGAAGGTCACCGATCTCAAGGAGTTCTGGCACATCGGCCGGGAATTGCCGGCCGGCCACCGCTTTCGCGACGTGATGCCGGACAACATCTGGCCGTCGGCGCCCGCGGGCTTCAAGGAGACCTTCCTTGAGCTGTTCGCCGCCTTCGACACCGCCGGGCTCAAGCTGCTTTCGGCGATCGCGCGCTACCTGAAGCTCGATCCCAACTGGTTCGAGCACGCGGTCCAGGACGGCAATTCGGTGCTGCGCCTGCTCCACTATCCGCCGATCCCCGCCGATGCGCCGGGCGTCCGTGCAGAGGCGCATGAGGACATCAACCTCATCACGCTGCTGCTGGGCGCCGAGGAAGCCGGGCTGGAACTGCTCGACAAGGACGGCGACTGGCTCGCGGTGAAGCCCCCGGTGGGCGCGATGGTCGTGAACGTCGGCGACATGCTGCAGCGGCTGACCAACCACGTGTTGCCGTCGACCACCCACCGCGTGGTGAACCCGGCGCCCGAGCGGCGCGGCAACTCGCGCTACTCCATGCCTTTCTTCCTCCACCCGGCGCCCGATTTCCTGATCGAGACGCTGCCGAGCTGCGTGGGGGAGGGCAACCGCTACCCGGAGCCGATCACCGCCCACGACTATCTGCACCAGCGGCTGGTCGAAATCGGCCTTCTGAAGAAGTGATGCGACGCGCGCCCGTTTCCCGGAACGGGCGCGCGATCCGCCTCCGGGCGGCAAAAGCGGCCCGGTAACTTTTGCAAAGCCTTCTGGTCGTGTTGGGGTTGTTTATACCACGGCCCCTCCGCTAACGCCTGCCGCTCCGCCGGGACGTGCCCGGCGGCGAAATGGAAGAGGCAGGCATGACGGAACCGCTACGCGTCGCGATCGCAGGACTTGGTACGGTCGGCGCGGGCGTCATTCGTCTGCTCGACGCGAACGGGGCGTTGATTGCCCGCCGCGCCGGTCGCCCGATCGAGATCGTGGCGGTGTCAGCGCGGGATCGCGCCAAGGATCGCGGCGTCGATCTGTCGCGCTTCGACTGGGTGGACGACACCGCCTCGCTCGCGGCCGACCCGCGGGCGGATGTGGTGGTGGAACTCGTCGGCGGGGCGGACGGTCCCGCGCTGACGCTCACCCGTGCGGCGCTTGCCAATGGCAAGAGCGTCGTCACCGCCAACAAGGCGATGATCGCGCACCATGGCCTCGAACTCGCCCGCGCGGCGGAAGGGCGCGGCGTCGCGCTCAAGTTCGAGGCTGCGGTCGCAGGCGGCGTGCCCGTCATCAAGGGGCTGCGCGAGGGCGCAGCGGCCAACGAGATCGGCCATGTCTATGGCATCCTCAACGGCACCTGCAATTTCATCCTGTCAAAGATGGAGGCCGAGGGCCGCGACTTCGCCGAGGTGCTGGACGAGGCGCAGCGGCTCGGCTTTGCCGAAGCGGATCCCAGCTTCGACATCGATGGCGTCGATGCCGCGCACAAGCTGTCGATCCTGGCGAGCTTCGCCTTCGGTACCCGCCCGGCCTTTTCGGATGTCGCGATCACCGGCGTGCGCCACGTGCTCGCGGCCGACATCGCCGAGGCGGCGACGCTCGGCTATCGCGTGCGGCTGGTGGGCGTGGCGGAGGCTGGCAAGAACGGCCTGTTCCAGCGCGTCCACCCGCACCTGGTCCCGCTCGATCATCCGCTCGCGCATGTCACCGGCTCGCTGAACGCCGTGGTGGCCGAGGGCAATTTCGTCGGCCGGCTGTTCTTCCAGGGCCGCGGCGCCGGCGACGGCCCGACTGCCAGCGCGGTGGTGGCGGACCTGATCGACATCGCCCGCGGCGAGTTCGGGCCGCCCTATGCGGAACCGGCCGAGGCGCTCGCCGAACAGCCCGCCGCGCCCACTGGCGAACGCCGCGGCCGCGCCTATCTGCGGCTGATGGTCGCCGACAAGGTGGGCGTGCTGGCGGAAATCGCGGCGGCGATGCGCGACGCCGGCGTGTCCATCGAGCGGCTGATGCAGCGCGGCGCCAATGCCGACGGCAGCGTGCTGGTGGCGATCGTCACCCACGAAGGCCCCGAGCGCGCCGTCGCCGCCTCACTCGAACGCCTGCGCGGCTCCCCCAGCCTGGTGGGCGAGCCGATGTGGATGCACATCCTGGAGAGCTGAGCGCGCCTCCGACGCCCGGCGCGGGCCGGCGCGCGCTTATCCGTGCTCCTGCGAAGGCAGGAGCCCAGGGTTCCAAACACTGCCAGTCGTTGCGCTGCTTGGTCCTGGACCCCGGCCTTCGCCGGGGTGCGGCTTGTCTCGCGGGAGCGATGTGCCCTCTGTCACACCGCGAACGGCTGGTCGATGGCATGCTGCGGCTGGGTGAACCACGCCGCTCCCGTCTCGGTGACGTGGAAATGATCCTCCAGCCGCACCCCGAAGCGATCCGGCACCACGATCATCGGCTCGTTGGAAAAGCACATGCCGGGCGCAAGCGGCGTCTTGTCGCCGCGCACCAGATAGGCCGGCTCATGGATCGACAGGCCGATGCCATGCCCGGTGCGGTGGGGTAGCCCCGGAAGGCGATAGTCCGGGCCGAGCCCTGCCGCCTCCAGCACGCGCCGCGCCGCCGCATCGACGCTCTCGCAGGGTGCGCCCGGCACCACCGCGTCGAACGCCGCCTGCTGTGCTTCCTTTTCCAGCGACCAGATGCTGCGCACTTCGTCCGGAACCGCCCCGAACGCATAGGTACGCGTGATGTCCGAGTGATAGCCCTCGACCAAGCAGCCGGTGTCGACCAGCACCAGCTCGCCCTCCTGCAGATGTTGTTCGCCCGGCAGCCCGTGCGGGAACGCCGTCGCGCGGCCGAACTGGACGATGCAGAAGCTCGATCCCGCCGCCCCGATCGCGCGGTGCGCAGCGTCGATGAAGCGCACCACCTCGCTTGCGGCGATGCCCGGGCGCAGGATGCGCGCGGTGCGGCGATGCACCTCCAGCGTCATCGCCTTGGCCTGGGCAAGCAGCGCCAGCTCGGCCGGGGACTTCACCATCCGGCAGCCGTCGATCGCGGGCGCGCCGTCGAGCAGCCGGACTCCGCCCGCCTTGGCCCGCAGCCGCTCGGCCCATTGGAACGGAAACAGCGGGTCGACGGCTAGTTTCGTGATCCCGGTGGCCGCCAGCGTATCGGCGAGCAGCGCGATCGGGTCCTCATCCTCCTCCCACAGCCGGATGTCCGCGTCGATCGCGAGATCGGCTTCCAGCGTGCCGAGTTCGAACGCCGGGCACAGCAGCACCGGGCGGCCGCGCGCCGGTAGCAGCATCGCCACCAGCCGCTCGCTCGGGCCCCAGGGCACACCCGCGAAATAGCGCAGCGTCGCACCCACGTTGAGCAGCAGCCCGTCCGCACCGCCCGCATCCGCCAGCGCGCGGGCACGCTCGAGCCGCGCCTGCCGCTCTGCCGCACCGATGGGATCGGCGCTATCCGCCCAAGGGGTGATGGCCGCGAGTTCGGCCTCTGCGCTCGATCCGCCGATGGTCATGCCTGTTCTTCCTTGTTCAAAACCGTGCGAGGTCGAAGGGCGCCAGGTCGACCGGCGGCCGCTCGCCTGTGACCAGCGCCGCGACGAGCTCGGCCGTGATCGGCGCCAGCGTCAGCCCCAGATGCTGGTGTCCGAATGCATAGAGCAGGTTGTTCGCGCGAGGCGAGCGGCCGATCGCGGGCAGATAGTCGGGGAGGGTGGGGCGCGATCCCATCCACCGGCGGAAAGGTCCCGTGATGGGGAGGCCGAGGGCACGGACGTGCGCTTCCAGCCGCTCCCACTTGCGCGGATCGGGCGGCGCGTCGGGGCTGCTCAGCTCGACGAAGCTCGCGGCCTGTACGCGATCGCCATAGCGGGTGACGATCATCGACCGGTCCTCGAACACCAGCGGCGGCAGGTCCGCCGGCCAGCGATCGGCGGCGGCGCGGATGTGATAGCCGCGCTCGGCGATCATCGGGGCGGCGTGGCCGGTTGCCTCCATCAGCGCGCGCGAGCCGATGCCGGCCGCCACCAGTACCAGCTCGGCCGGATGCCCGGGGACCAGCGCCACCCCGTCGATGATGCGCAACTGCGCGCGGGCGCGGACGATGCGGCCCCCCGCACGAAGGAACGCCTCCTCCAGCGCGCCTGCCAGCACCGATAGATCGCGGATCTGCCCGCTGCCGGCGAAGCGAATGGCGCCTGCCACCGGGGCCTGGGTCACCCTGGCGATCGCGGTGAGCTCGGCAGCGTCGGCAACGCGGAACGTCGCCGTGCCGGTGTCGGCCGCCGTCCACGCGGCGCGCCCGGCGCGCGCGGTCTCCGGCGATTCCCACAGCACCAGATGCCCGTCCTGGGTCAGCAACTCGGGGGCGTCGATCGTCGCCGCCAGCCGCTCCCAGGCGGGCATCGCCTCCTGCAACAGGCTGCCGAGCGCGGCGCTGCCCGCGGCAAAGCGGCTCGGGGTCGATCGACCGACCAGCCGCAGCGCGAACGGCAGCCAGTTCGCGAGCTGACCGAGCGGCAGGTCGAGCGCCCCGCCGCGCACGAACAGCCGCCGCGGCGCGGATCGGATGGCCGCCGGCGAGGCGAGCGGCGCCACCTGCTCCGTCGCGATGTGGCCGGCATTTCCCCAGGAGGCAGCCGTGCGGGCGGAGTCCGGCTCCAGCAGCGTCACGGAATGGCCGGCACGCGCCAGCGCCAATGCGCTTGCCAGTCCGACAACGCCCCCCCCGACCACATTTGTCGCACCCACGCCCGTTCTCCTGTTGCGGCACAGCAATCCCTATCGTATACGGTATATGTCCGCAACGAGAAGAGAATGGTTCCGATGATGGTCGAATGGAAGGGCGTGTTCCCCGCCGTGACGACGCAGCTCCGTGAGGATCTGACGATCGACTTGGGTGAAACCCAGCGGGTGGTGGACGACCTGATCCGCGACGGGGTGACCGGCGTGATCGCGCTCGGCACCGTGGGTGAGAACAACTCGCTGATGTTCGAGGAAAAGCAGCAGGTCCTCTCCGCGATCGTGGAAGTGGTCGCCGGCCGCGTACCGGTGCTCACCGGCGTTTCCGAATATGATCAGCGCCGCGCCACCCGCTATGCCCAGGCGGCCGAGAAGATCGGCGCCGATGGCCTGATGCTGCTCCCGCCGATGGTCTATGTGCCCAAGGCCGAGGAACTGGTCGCGCACTTCCGCGGCGTGGCGGAGGCGGTGAGCCTGCCGATCATGCTCTACAACAACCCGCCGGCCTACCGCACCGTAATCGATCGCGGCGTGCTGGCGGCGCTCCATGACGTGAAGAACATCGTCGCGGTCAAGGAATCGGCACCCGACACCCGTCGCTTCACCGATTTCCGCAACGAGTTCGGCGACCGCTTCGTGCTGTTCGCAGGGCTCGACGACGTCGCGCTGGAAGGGCTGTTCCTGGGCGCCAAGGGCTGGGTCTCGGGCCTCACCAACGCCTTCCCGCGCGAATCGGTCGAGCTGGTGCGCGCGTTCGAGCGCGGCGATCATGCCAAGGCGCTGGAAATCTATCGCTGGTTCATGCCGCTGCTTCACCTCGATGCCGAGCATGACCTGGTGCAGACGATCAAGCTCGCCGAGCAGGTCATGGGCCGCGGGTCGGAGCGCGTGCTTCCGCCGCGCCAGGTGCTGACCGGCGAACGCCGTGCAGCGGTGATCGCCATGGTGGAAAAGGCTGCGGCGACCCGCCCGACCCTCGACATCGCCAAGGCAGCCTGACACGAGACCCCCATGCGGCACACCTTCTTCTGTATCGACGGCCACACCGCCGGCAATCCGGTCCGCCTGGTCGCAGGCGGCGCGCCGCTCTTGAAGGGGGCATCCATGTCGGAGCGGCGCCAGGACTTCCTGGCCCGCTTCGACTGGATTCGCACGGGCCTGTGCTTCGAACCGCGCGGGCACGACATGATGTCGGGCGGGTTCCTCTACCCGCCGACCCAGGCCGACGCCGACATCGGCATCCTGTTCATCGAGACCTCCGGCTGCCTGCCGATGTGCGGGCACGGCACCATCGGCATGGTGACCTTCGGCCTGGAGCACGGCCTCATCCAGCCCGCCACACCGGGCAAGCTGCGCATCGAGGTGCCGGCCGGGGTGATCGACGTCGACTATGAGACCGAGGGCGACAAGGTGACGGCGGTGCGCATCACCAACGTCCCGGCCTATGTCGCGGCGACCGGCATCCAGGTCGATCTGGAGGGGCTGGGGCCGCTCAGCGTCGATGTCTCCTATGGCGGCAACTATTACGCGATCGTCGAGCCGCAGGGTGCCTATACCGGGCTCGATGATCTCGGCGCCTCGCGGCTGGTCGAATTGAGCGCCCGCCTGCGCGAAGCCATCCGCGAGAAGTTCGAGCCGGTCCACCCGCTCGATCCCACCATCCGCGGCGTCAGCCATATCCTGTGGGCCGACAAGCCGCGCGGCGACGGCGCCGACGGCCGCAACGCCGTCTTCTACGGCGACCGGGCGATCGACCGCAGCCCGTGCGGCACCGGCACCTCGGCGCGCTTGGCGCATCTCGCCGCCAAGGGGCAGCTGAAGACCGGCGACCGCTTCGTCCACGAAAGCTACATCGGCAGCCGCTTCATCGGCCGGGTGGAGGCGGAGACTGCGATCGGCGACCAGCCGGCGATCATCCCATCGATCGAGGGATCGGCGGTCGCTACCGGCTTCAACACGATCTGGATTGATCGCGCCGATCCTTTCTGGAAGGGTTTCCAGGTCAAGTGACCCTGGCGGCCGAAGTCGATTGTCGGCGGGTCCGTCGCGGCCCTCCGGAGGTTTTTCGCAGATGAGCATCGTCGTCCGCACGCTCTCTGAACAGGTATTCGAAATCATCCGCGAGCGGATCATCACCGGCGTCCTTCCGCGGGAGGTGCCGATCCGTCAGGATGCGCTCGCCAACGAACTGGGGGTGAGCAAGATCCCCCTGCGCGAGGCGCTGGCGCGGCTGGAGCAGGAGGGGCTGCTCACCAGCCAGGCGAACCGCGGCTATTTCGTGCGCCCCATGTCGGCCGCGGAGGCGGAGGAAATCTTCGAGCTGCGGCTGGTGCTGGAGCCGCCGGCCGCTGCCCGCGCGGCGGAGCGCGCCGATGACGCAGACCGTGCGGCCACCATCGCAGCGTTCGAGGCGCTGGACAGCGCCGCCAGCAACAATCTCGCCAGCGTCGCCAGCTGCAACCGCAGCTTCCACACCGCGCTGGTGCGGCCGAGCGGGCGGTTGCTCACCACCCAGCTGGTCGAGCGGCTGACGGTGTTGTCCGAACGCTATGTCATCGCGCACCTCCAGCCCGCCGGACGCGAGGATCGCGCGCACCTGGAGCATCGCGACCTGCTCGACGCCTGGCTCGCCGGCGACGGGCCAACGGTGGAAAGGCTGCTGAGCGCACACATCCAGGCAACGCTGGACGATCTTCGCGCCGAATTCGGCTCGGAATTGTCCGGCTAAGACGAAAAAACCAGGGGGGAGAGCCGATGTTCGGGCCGCGTAAATCGATCCACACGATGGGCAGTCAACAAGAGGGGCACCGTCTCGCCAAGACGCTGAGCTGGCCGCACCTGATCGCGCTGGGGGTCGGCGCCATCGTCGGTACCGGCATCTACACGCTCACCGGTGTCGGTGCCGAGCGCGCCGGGCCGGCGGTCATCCTCGCCTTTGCCATCGCCGGCGCGGTCTGCGCCTGCGCCGCGCTCGCTTATGCCGAGATGGCGACGCTGATCCCGGCCGCCGGCAGCGCCTATACCTTCAGCTACACCGCGATGGGCGAGGGGATCGCCTGGATCGTCGGCTGGAGCCTGATTCTCGAATATTCGCTCGCCTGCTCGACCGTCGCGGTCGGCTGGTCCGGCTATCTCGTCGGCTGGATCCAGGCGGCAGGCGTCACGCTGCCGCAGGCGCTGCTGGTGGGGCCGCACGACGGCGGCATCATCAACCTGCCGGCCGTGCTGGTTGCGCTGTCCGTCATGGGCATGCTGATCGCCGGCACGCGCGAAAGCGCAACGCTCAACATCATCCTGGTCATCATCAAGCTGGTGGCGCTCAGCGTCTTCGTCGCCTTTGCGCTCCCCGCCTTCCAGGCCGACAACCTCCAGCCGTTCATGCCCTATGGCTTCGGCAGCACCGAGGTGATGGGCGAAAAGCGCGGCGTCATGGCGGCGGCGGCGATCGTGTTCTTCGCCTTCTACGGCTTCGACGCGGTGGCGACCTCGGCCGAGGAAGCCAAGAACCCGGGGCGTGACCTCACCATCGGCATCGTCGGTTCGATGCTGGTGTGCACGATCATCTACATGGCGGTCGCGGTCGCAGCTGTCGGCGCGCTCCCCTACACCGCACTCGCCAACTCGCCGGAGCCGCTCGCGCTGGTGCTGCGCTCGCTGCAGCAGCCGGTCGCCGCGCACCTGATCGCGCTTGCCGCCGTCGTCGCGCTGCCGTCGGTGATCCTGGTGATGATGTACGGCCAGAGCCGCATCTTCTTCGTGATGGCGCGCGACGGCCTGCTGCCCCGTCGCCTTGCCAAGGTCAGCCCGCGCACGGGCGCCCCGACGCTGATCACGCTGGTGACGGGGATCTCGGTCGCCGCAGTTGCCGGCTTCTTCCGCCTCGACGAAATCGCGGAGCTCGCCAACGCCGGCACGCTGGTCGCCTTCATCGCGGTCGGCGCGTGCCTGATGATCCTGCGTCGCCGCTTCCCGGAACTGCCGCGGCTGTTCCGTTGCCCCGCGCCCTATGTGGTCGGGACGCTCGCGATCCTCGGCTGCATCTATCTGTTCATCAGCCTGCCGAGCTCCACCATCACTCGCTTCGCGCTGTGGAACGTCATCGGCCTTGTGATCTACTTCGCCTATGGCCGTCGCCACAGCGACGCGCGCGAACCGAAGCCGG
Organism: Sphingomonas sp. JUb134; assembly: GCF_004341505.2. Taxonomy (NCBI): domain Bacteria; kingdom Pseudomonadati; phylum Pseudomonadota; class Alphaproteobacteria; order Sphingomonadales; family Sphingomonadaceae; genus Sphingomonas; species Sphingomonas sp. JUb134. The sequence goes on along the minus strand of NZ_SLYP02000001.1, from coordinate 86,774 downwards.
TCGCCGCCGCCTGAACCGGCGCGGCGCTCCGGCGCCGCGCCCAGGTCTCCGGCGTCGGCACCGGGATAATGCGGGAGGTGCGGGGATGCCGCACCTCCCGTTTGTCGTTTCAGGCGCCGGGATGCTTCTTGGCGATGGCACCCAGCAGGTCGTCGAACGCCTTCACGAACTGGGCGACACCCTCTTCCACCAGCTGCTGGGTGACGCCGTCCAGGTCCAGGCCCAGCCGCTCGGCTTCCGCCAGCACGTGGCGCGCGCCGTCCAGGTCTGCGGTCAGCGTGTCGGCGACGACGCCGCGCTCGCGGAACGCGTCCATGGTCTTGGGCGGCATGGTGTTGACCGTGTCCGCGCCGATCAGCGCGTCGACGTAGAGCGTATCCGGGTACGCCGGGTCCTTGGTCCCGGTCGACGCCCACAACAGCCGCTGCGGCTGCGCGCCCTTGGCGGCGAGTGCCTGCCAACGATCGCTCGCGATGAAGTCCTGGTACCAGGCATAGGCTGCCTTGGCGTTGGCGATGGCGACCTTGCCGCGCAGGGCCTTCAGCGCCTCCGCCTCGGGATCCCCCTCGGCAACGCGGGTGTCGATCGCCTTGTCCATCACCGCGTCGATGCGGCTGACGAAGAAGCTCGCGACGCCGGCGATGCGGTCGATCGGCAGGCCCTGTGCGGCGCGCTGCTCGAGACCCGCGACATGCGCCTCGGCGACGCGCTGGTACGCCTCCAGCGAGAACAGCAGCGTCACGTTGACGTTGATGCCGGCCGCAACCGTCGCCGCGATCGCGGGCGCACCTGCCGGCGTACCCGGGATCTTGATCATCAGGTTCGGGCGGTCGACCGCGGCCCACAGCTTCTGCGCCTCGGCAATGGTCGCGTCGGTGTCGTCGGCGATATACGGCGACACTTCCAGGCTGACATAGCCGTCCTTCGCATCGGTACGGTCATAGACCGGGCGCAGCGTGTCGGCCGCGGCCTTGATGTCCTGAATCGCCAGATGCTCGTAGCGGTCGATCGTCGCCGCACCCGGATGGGCGGCATCATAGGCGGCCAGCGTCGCGTCATAGGCGTCGCCATAGCCCATCGCCTTCTCGAAGATGGCGGGGTTGGAGGTGACGCCGGTCAGCCCGTCCTCGGCGACGAGCTTTTCCAGCCCGCCCGCTTCCAGGAACTTGCGGTCGACGAAGTCGAGCCACGGTGCGGTGCCCTTGGCGCCGAGATCGTTGAGCAGCCCCATTTCCAGTCCTTTCAGCATGCGCCGGACCCAAAACCCGGCTTTGGGAGCGCTATGCCGCCAGCCGCAGCAAAAATCGACTCACGCGTGCAGTCCCAATCTCGCGAGTGGCCGCCCGACCAGCCCGGCCACCAGCGCGGCCTGGATCCGCTCCACCAGCGGCAGGCGAGAGAGCGGCGCCACCAGCCGGTCCCGCAGTGCCGGAATGACCCGGCTGTCGGACTGATAGACCGGCGTCAGCAGCGCCGTCAGTGCCTGGTACAGCGCGACGTGCCGCCGCCGCAGCGCCACCGTGCGCGCCAACCCTGCCTCCATCGTCGCGGCACCGCGCAGCCCCTGCCGCAGCGCATAGGCATCCAGGAGCGCCATGTTCGCCCCCTGGCCCAGCTGCGGGCTCGCGGAATGCCAGGCGTCGCCGATGTGGATCAGGCCCGCGGCGGCCGGCTTCGAGAGCGTGCGATGCGCATAACGCGCGGCAACGAGCTGGTCGGGATGATCGATCCGGGCGAGCAGCGGCTCGGTTGCCGGCCACAGCGCCAGCACCTCTGCCTTCCACGCCGCCAGCCCGGCCGCCCGCCACGCTTCCAGCCGGTCGAGCCGCAGCGACCAGAACAGCGAGGCTTCGGCGCCACCGCCACCGGCGCGCTTGCCCGTCGGCAGCACGCCGACCATTTGGCTCGCCCGGTGATAGCGCTGCTCCAGCGTACTCGGCGACAGCGCGCTCTCTTCGGGCCAGGCGAGGCTCGTCCACAGCGCGCCATAGGCGAGTTCGCGGCCCGTGGGCGGTGCCAGCGGCGTGCGGCTGCCCAGCGCGTCGACCACCAGGTCGAACCGCACGCTGCGGGTGCCGCCTTCGAAGAGCAGGCGGCGACCGTCGTCGCTCACCGGCTCGCTGCCGATCACCGTCCGACCCGTCTCGATCGGGATAGCGGCTGCGACCGCAGCATCGAACAACACCGCGAACAGGCTCGCCCGGTGAATGCCGAGCCCGAAGCGCTCGCCCTTGAGAGCCCGATAGGCGACGTCCAGCACGACGCTGCCTTCCGCCGTGCACCCGAGCAGGCGGTCGACCCGCGCACCCTGCGCCAATACCGCGTCCGTCAGTTCGAGCTCCCGCATCACGGCAAGCCCGGTTGGCTGCAGCATCAGCCCCGACCCGATCGGCTGCGGCGTCGCGAACCGCTCGAACAAGGTGACGCGGTGGCCATCCCTCGCGAGCAGCAGCGCAGCTGCCAAGCCGGCTGGGCCGCAGCCCGCTACCGCGATCGTCCGCGCCGTCATCGCGCCAGGTCCAGCGCCATCTGCACGCCCGGTGTCGCCGGATCGGGCAGGGGGCCGAGGTTGGAGAGGGTGACGCCCAGCAGCCGCACCCCCATCGGCAGCGGGTACAGTCCGCGCACCAGCTCCACCGCGATCGCGTGCAGCGTTTCCCGGTCGCCGACCGGCTCGGCCAGGCTGCGGCTGCGCGTCAGGGTGCGGAAGTCGGCGAAGCGGATCTTGGTCGTCACGGTGCGACCGGAACTGCGCATGCGTTCGCACCATGCCCAGACATCATCGGCCATGGCGCGGATGCCGTCCTCCACCGCATCGGGCGTGGTGAGGTTGGTGGCGTAGGTGGTTTCCGATCCGGACGACTTGCGCACCCGGTCCGGCGTCACGGCGCGGTGGTCCTCGCCACGGGCGACGCGGTGATACCATTCGCCCGACTTGCCGAAGTGCGCGCGCAGCCATGGCAGCTCCTTTGCGCGCAAGTCGGCGCCGGTGTGGATGCCGAGCCCGGCCATCTTCTCGACCGTGCGCGGGCCGATACCGTGAAAGCGCCCCACCTCCAGCTTGGCAACGAACGCCTCGCCCGCACCCGGCGGGATGACGCACTGCCCGTCGGGCTTGTTGGCGTCGGAGGCGAGCTTCGCCAGGAACTTGTTGTAGGAGATGCCGGCCGACGCGGTGAGGCCGGTTTCCTCGCGGATGCGGCGCCGGATCTCCAGCGCGGTCTCGGTCGCGGACGGCAGCCCGGCGAGGTTTTCGGTCACGTCGAGGTACGCCTCGTCCAGCGACAGCGGCTCGACCAGCGGCGTATAGCTGTGGAAGATCGCCCGGATCTGCTGCGACACCGCCCGATAGACATCGAAGCGCGGCCGCACGAACACCAGTTCCGGGCACTGCCGGATGGCCCGCGCCGAGGGCATCGCCGAGCGTACCCCGAAGCGCCGCGCCTCGTAGCTCGCCGCCGCGACTACCCCGCGCCCGCTCGAGCCGCCCACCGCCACGGGCCGCCCGCGCAGCTCCGGCGCGTCGCGCTGCTCCACCGACGCGAAAAAGGCGTCCATGTCGACATGGATGATCTTGCGGGTCATGGCACGCGAACAGGATAGGAACAAACGTCCTCGCTGTCACCCGCCAACCTTGGTGGCTCTTCGCTATCACGGTGCCGGCATCAGAGCCGCGGTGAGCCCGTACCCCGGCGAAGGCCGGGGCCCAGCTGGGGGACGGTTGAGGCGCGTGGCACATCGCGATTGCACCGCAACTGGACCCCGGCCTCCGCCGGGGTACGGATAAGCTCTTGCTACGGTGTCACCTCAGCGCCGAGCCCGCCCCGGTCGAACAGAATGCCCGGCGCGTCGCGATAGCGGACCTCGCCGAAGCGCCGGTAGCCGAGCTTCTCCGCCACCCGCCGCGACGGCTGATTGTCGGGGTGGATGAGGCACACCGTGCGTTCGGCGCCCTGCACCTCGGCCATCCACCCATGCGCTGCCTGCACCGCTTCCGTGGCATAGCCCTTGCCATGGCCTTGCGCCGCCAGGATCCATGCGGCTTCCGGAAAGGGATCAAAGGCGGCGCCGAACCCGCGCGCGAAATGGGCGATTCCGACTTCGCCCAGGAAGCGCCCGCCGTCCTTCTCGCGCACGGTGAAGATGCCATAGCCAAAGGCCGTCCAGTGGCCGATGTTGCGCAGCAGCTTGTTCCACGCATCCTCGCGGCGGATCGGCTGCCCGCCGATGAAGGCCATCACGCCCGCATCGCTCAGCATCGCGTGGCTCTCGTCCAGGTCCGCGAGCGTAGGGCGGGCAAGGGTCAGGCGCTCGGTCTCGAGTACCGGTTCGCCGCGCGCGTGGGTGCCTTCCATCGAACCGTCTCCCCTCAACCCTGCTGGTCGTGCTTGTCCTTCTTGCGCTTCCCGAACAGCAGCTTGCGTTCGAGCTCCAGCCGCAGCGCTGCGTAATAGGCCTCCAGGAACTCGCGGTCATAGCCCTCGTCGGGGTTGCGGCCGAGCTTGGTGCGGATGGTGCGCGCCACCATGAACTGGTCGTGCCGGTCGTTCCGGCGCAGCACGTCCTCCAGCTTGTGCAACTCGAACGCGCCATAGGCGGCGAGTTCGTGCGGCGCGAAGCGATAGCGGTCGCCCTCCAGCGCGGCCGGATCGAGCAGTTCCGCGCCGATCTGCCCGCGCTCGTTCTCCACCACCCAGGTGCCCGCCACCAGGTCGCCTGCGCGCATCCGGTCGCGGTTGAACAGCAGGAAGAACAGAAACAGGCACGCCCAGCCGAGCGCCAGGAAGCCGACCCAGCCGTCGATCGTCCCTTCCGCAAAGGCAAAGGGGAGGAAGCTCAGCGGCAGGAACAGCTCGACCTCCCTCATCAGGTTGCGCGCCAGCACGGCCGTCGGGGTCAGCCGCCCCCCGTCGCGCGCCACCACCCGCAGCTTCTGCATCCGCTTGCCCGGCGTCGCCGCGCGCCCGCCCGCCTCGAACGCCACGAAGTAGAAGTTGCGCAGCAGGAAGAAGCCGAGCAGCCAGACGACCATCAGCAGCGGGCCGGTCGCGGTTCCTCCCGCTTGGGCGAGCAGCACCACCAGCAGGGTGAAGCCGATCAGGATGGCCAGCATGACCAGCAGGTCCAGCACCAGCGCGCCCGCGCGCGCGCCACCGCTGCCCAGGCGCACGTGAAGGGTCACTCCCTCGGGCGTCACCAGCGCGCGGTCGAGCGACAGCGGCGGGCGCGGCTTGCGCGGGCGCCTAGCCACGGCGAGGTCGTCCGGCGAGACCGAAATAGCCCACCCACAGGGCGAACATTGCGCCGGCGATGGCGTACCGTGCGCTGTCGCTGGTCACCAGCTGGCGCGCGAACCCCTCCAGCAGGCCGGCCACCAGCAGCATCAGGATGACGCCCAGCATCACGGTGGCGGCGGTCCTGCCGGCCGCCCCTGCGGCAGCGACGCGTCCGCGCTCGCCCGGAAAGGCGATGGTGCGTCCGATCCGCAGCCCTGCGGCGGCCGCCAGGACGATCGCGCTCAGCTCGGTCGATCCGTGGATCATCAGCCAGCCGAACAGCCCGGGCGCGAGGCCATGCGGCGTATAGACCGCGAAGATCGCACCCAGCATTGCGCCGTTCTGCACCAGCAGGATCAGCGTCGGAATGCCGAGCGCAAAGCCCAGCGCAAAGCACAGGAACGAGACCTGCGCATTGTGCGTGAACAGAAACGCCGCGAACACCTCCAGCCCGCCGTCCTCGGGCTTGTCGTAGAGCGACTTGCGCAGGAACTCGGTGGAGGCGCTCATGTCGCGTCCGCTCGCCATCTCGGGAGGCATGATCGCGCCGAACCACGCGGGTTCGGCGCGGATCAAGGCATAGGCGGCAACGGCGCTCAAGATGGTGAGCAGCGTCGCGACCAGGATCTCGGGCCAGAGCGTGCGCACCGCCTGCGGCAGCCCGCGCCCGAAGAAATCGACGATCTGCCGCCCCCACGGCGCGCGGCAGCCGTAGAGCACGAAATAGGCGCGGGTCGACAGCCGCTCGAGATAGTCGACCAGCGACGCATCCAGCGACGTCTCGCGCGCCACCGACAGCGCCGACAAGGTCGCGCGGTACAGCCGCGGCAGCTCGAACAGATCCTCTTCGGACAGGCGGCGCGGGCTCTTGCTCTCGACGACGTCGAGCAGCGCCTCCAGCCGCGCCCAGTCGGCCTCGCGTTCGGCACGGAAGTGGCGGCTGGCGAACAGCGGCGCGTTCATGCCACCCGCTCCCGGTGGCGGAGATACCGCTCGACCAGCCGGAGCGCCATCGCCTCGGCCGGCGCCTCGATCACGTCCACGCCCATCCGTCGCAGCCGTTCGATGACGATCCGCCGCTCGCGCAGCAGCGCATGGGCGACGGTCGCGCGCACCACATCGTCGGCGTCCTTCGGCTCGGCATCCTGGATCCCCTCCAGCTCGTCGTCGCGGAACAGCACGAACAGCAGCCGGTGGCGCTTGAGCATGCGCTGGGCGGCGGCGAGCATCAGTTCCGCGCTGGTGGGATCGGTGAACTCGGTGAACAGCACCACCAGCGATCGCCGCTCCAGACGGCCGTCCAGCGTCACCAGCGACAGGGTGTAGTTGCTCTCGTCGGTGCCATAGTCGATGTCGGCGGCGGCGTGGTGCAGCCGCGCAAAGCCGCGCGTGCCCGACAGCGTGCCCGAATCCACCTGAGGCCGGGCGGCAAAGGAATAGAGCCGCACCCGGTCGCCCGATTTCAGCGCCACGAATGCCGCGAGCAGCGCTGCCGAAACCGCGCGGTCGACCCGCGGCACGCCGCCGACCGGGTCGCTCATCGCGCGCCCGGCATCGACCGCGAACACCACCGCATTGTCGCGCTCGGTCTGATATTCACGGGCAAGCAGCGATGCGTGCTTGGCCGACGCCTTCCAGTCGATGGTGCGCCGTTCCATGCCGGGCTGGAAATCGGTGAGTACCTGGAATTCCTGCCCCTCGCCGCTGTCGCGCCGCATGCGCAGGCCGGTGTGCTGGCTGTTGAGATACTGCCGCATCCCCTCGTCGCGGACGGGACGGATGTCGGGCATGACGGCGATCGCCTGACCGCCCGGCCGACGCGTCTGCCGCCAGGCGAGCCCCATCGGCCCGGCATGGCGCGCCCACAGCGCCTCGACCACCGCGCGCCCGCGCCGGACGGCACGAAATCGCGTGCTGGTGCGCGGCCCCTCGCGCTCCAGCGGGCCGGAAATCTCCGCGGCGAAGGCGGCAGGCAGCACGCGCGTGTCCTGCTCCAGTCGGGGTGCCAGGTCGAACGTCTCGCCGACATGGATCGCCGCCGGGGTCGCGATCGACAGCCGGGCGCTGCCGAGCGGCGGCGCCAGCAGCGCATCGACGACGACCAGCACCACCATCAAGACCACCCAGGCGAGGGCTGCCACCCAGGCGCCGGGCGCGACGATGCCGACGGCGAGCGCCACCGGGGCCGCCGCGGCGACCAGCCACACCGCGCGCTGGGTGGGATAGATCAACGCGGCGCCTCGGTCGCGTCGATCAGGCCGGTCACGACATCGTCGATCCGCCGCCCGTCGATCTCGGCCGCAGGCGACAGGATCAGCCGGTGGCGCAGCAGCGCCGGGGCAAGCAGCTTCACGTCATCGGGGATGACATAGTCACGCCCCTCCAGCGCCGCTGCGGCCCGCGCTGCCGCGGCCATGGCCGATGCGGCGCGCGGGGAGGCGCCGCTCGCGATGTCGGGGTGCTCGCGGGTCGCCCGCACCAGCCGCACGATATAGTCGATCACCGGATCGACCAGTCGTACCTCCGACACCGCAGCAATGGCGGCTGCAATCTCCGCGGCACCCGCGACCGGCTGCACGCCCGAATCCTCGGGGCGCGGCGTACCGGTGCGGTTGCCGTACTGCGCGACGATCGCGCGCTCCGATTCCTCGGACGGCCAGCCGATCGACAGCTTGAACAAGAAGCGGTCGAGCTGCGCCTCGGGCAGCGGATAGACGCCCTGCTGCTCGATCGGGTTCTGGGTTGCGACCACGGTGAAGCGGTCCGACAGCCGCTCGGTGCGCCCGTCGGTGGTGATCGCGCGCTCCTGCATCGCCTCCAGCAAGGCCGCCTGGGTCTTCGGCGGAGTGCGGTTGATCTCGTCGGCCAGCAGAAGCTCGCAGAACACCGGCCCCTTGGTGAGCGCGAAGCTAGACGTCTGGAAGTTGAACAGGTTCGCGCCGATGATGTCGCCCGGCATCAGGTCGGGCGTGAACTGGATGCGGCCGAAGTCGAGGCTCAGCGAGCGCGCGAAGCTCTGCGCCAGCAGCGTCTTGGCGGTGCCCGGTGGCCCCTCCAGCAGCACATGGCCAGCGGAAAACAGCGCGATCGCCAGGAAGCGCACCACCGGTCCCTGGTCCACCACGGCCTTTGCGATCTCGCGGTCGATCGCCTGTCCGAGCGACCGGACCTCTTCGAGCGTCATGCCAATGCGTCCTTCCATGCGTGCAGTTGTCGGGCCGCCGCCACCAGCTCCGCTTCTGTGCGGGCGGTGCGCAAGCGATGGTCGATTTGCGAATAGGGGGCGGGGCGGTCGCCCAGCCGGTCGAGGCGCTCCAGCACGCCCGCCTCGTCCAGGTCGCGCGGCAGGTCCATGGTGCGAACCAGCCCCTCGCGCGTGATGTCGGCGTAGCGCGCCCCGGCCGAGAGCGTTCTGCCGGACAAGCGGGTGAGGGCGGCGATGTTGTCAATCAGCGCCGCCTTGCCCAGCGCCACCGCTCGCCGCTCGCGCAGCACGGGGCCGAACCGCACTGCGGTCGCGAGGCCGGCCAACACCGCGGCCGCGATCATCGCCAGGGTCGCGGCCAGGAACGGCGGCGTGAACAGCAGCTTCACCAGGTTGCGATCGCCTGGGCCATAATGCAGCGAGGCGTCGAACACGGCCGCACCCGGATATTTCGGGTCGAGGGCCGCGAGCAGCGCGATCGCCGCCTGCGCATTCTGCGGGTGCTTGAGCGCGGCATTGTTGAGGAGGTCCGGGTCGGAGAGCACATAGGTGTTCGTCCGCCCGATTCGCGCCAGCACCGCCGCCCCGTCCTGGTCCCGCAGGACCGGGACCAGTGTCTTGCCTGTTACGGCGCTCAGATACCGGGGCGCCAGGAAGGGGCGGAGCTTCCAGCCCGGGGCGCTGCGCATCTCCTGCGTCGCGCCATAGGTCGTGTCGACAGCCTTGGCGGGCACCAGCGCTGCGACCTTCTCGGAACTCAGCAGCCCCACGCGCTGCACCCGATTGGGCTGCAACGGCAGCGCCGCCACGTGCCACTTGGGCAGCACGATCAGCGTCGGAAAGTCGCCGCTCTCCTCTGCGTCTTCCTCCTCCGCCGCGGCCGCATGTGCCTCGCGCGCGTGCACCAGCCTGGCCACCTGCTCGGGCTGGGTGTCGATCGCCGGCGTCAGCACCGCCAATTCGGGCATCGCGGCCAGATCGTCCGGATCGACCACCAGCGAGCCGCCACCGCCGGTACGATCGACCAGCTGGCGCAGCGCGTAATAGCCGGCGCCATGCTTCTCGTCGGCCGCCGGAAGCGAGCCCAGCTGGCGCGACAGCACGTCCGAAAAGCCGTTGAGCAGGATCGCCGCCAGCGCCAGCAGCGTGCCGACCACCACCAGCACGATCGCGGTGCGCCGCGCAAAGGGCTCGGGTGTCGCGCTCATGCGGTCTTCAGTGCGAACCGAGCGTAATCCGCACGGGCCGCTTCCCAGTCGCCCGCCTCCAGCGCACGCCCGCCGAACCAGCTGCGCTCCACCGCGGCCACGATCCGCGCGAACACCCCGCGCGCTTCCCCCGGCAGCCCCTCGGCCCGCGCGATGTCGCGGCTGGTGGAGGAGGGACGCACCAGCTCGCCACGCCAGGCGGCAATGTCGTCGATGCTGCGGAACAGGATCAGGTGCACCGCCTCGTCATAGCGGCCGCCAGCCGCCAGCGCGTCCGCCTCTTCCAGCAGCGCGCGTGCCTGGCCTTCGGTCGGCGCCCAGTGCGGCGCCTCGGGCGCAGCACCGCGGCCGCGGCGGGCGAGCGAGAGCACCCACTCGCGCAGTCCCGGCACCAGCGCGAACAGCAACACCGCGACCACCACCGCCGCCGCGATCCAGCCGATCACGGTCCAACCGTCTCCGACCCAGGCGACGAAGCGCGCGATCGCTCTGCCCAGCGCCTTCAGCCACTCGGGCGTCTCGCGCGCCTCGATGTGCCGCATCGGCAAGTCGAACTGGATGCTCTTGTCGGCCAGAATCGCGCGATGCGCCTCCGCCACACGCGCGGGGTCGGGCGGCGCTGCCGCCGATGCGGCTTCCATGGATGCGCGTGCCGTCATTCGTCCCCCTGCGCGCCGTTGGAGCAAATCGCCGATTTACACGCAACGCTTTTCGCCTAGGCTTGGCGAACCGGCGGGGGGCGGGGATCCATGGCAGTCATATTGATGTTGGTGGTGCTGCTTGCGCTGCCGTTCCTGTTCATCGCCGCCCTGATCTTCGCGGCGCGTACCGAGGCGCGACGACATCCCTGGCGCTTCCGCATCACCGACGTGGTCTCGCAGAGCTTCTCGACGATCGGCCGTGCGCGCCTGCCGATGCTGGCGACCAGCCTGGTGACGATCGCGCTGCCAGCCACCGCCCTCCAGACGGCACTCGGGTTCGACGCGACGGCCCGGATGTTCACCATGCCGGACGAGCAGGTGCTGACCGCCCTCGGCATCGGCTGGCTGGTCAGCCTGCTGGTGGGCACGCTGGGCGAAGTCGTGATGATCGCGATCGCGCTCGACGTGCTTGCCGGGCGGCCGGTGCAGTTCGGGCCGGCGCTGGCGCAGGGACTGCGGCTGCTGCTGCCCGCCATTCTCGTCCGGCTGCTGCTGTGGGTGGGCGTCGCCCTTGGGTTGATGCTCTTCATCATCCCGGGACTGGTGCTGATGCTGACCTGGGCGATCGTGCTCCCGGTCCTGGTCGCCGAGCGTCCCGGCATCTTTGCCAGCTTCGCGCGCAGCGGGGAGCTCCTGCGCGGCGCCCGCTGGCGGCTGCTGCTGCTCTTCGCGATCGTGTTCGTGGCCTGGTCGCTGTTCGGCGGCATGGGCCAGGGCTTCGCGCTCGCCAGCCAGACCAGCAGCGCCCGGATCGGCAGCATCGTCATCCAGACGCTGGTCGCCACGCTTACCGGCGCGATGGGCGCGGCCGGACTTTCGACCATCTACCACCAGCTCAAGTCCGAACGCGAAGGGCTGGTGGGCGAGGATCTGGAGGCGGTGTTCGCATGACCGCCCGACATCGACAGGAACGGAGAACAGGCTTGCTACGAACGTTGCTGATGCTCGCCGCGGCCGGCGGGCTCGCCGCCTGCGCGGCCGATGGGACGCGGGCGCATACCGCCGGCGATCGTTCGGCCAGCGCCAAGAAGGACAAGGGCGACGAGGCGCCCGGCGCGGGCAAGGGGTATAACCACGATCCCTATCCCTCCACCTACCGCGCCTATCCCGGCCGGCCGACGCTCCTCACCAACGTTACCATCTATGATGGCGAGGGTGGCCGCATCGACGGCGGCGCCGTGCTGTTCCGCGACGGCAAGATCGTCGAAGTCGCCCAGTCGATCGCGCCTGCTGCGGGCGTGACCGTGATCGACGGCACCGGCAAGTGGGTGACGCCGGGCGTGATCGACGTCCACAGCCACCTCGGCGACTATCCCTCGCCCGGCGTCGAGGCGCTGTCCGACGGCAACGAGATGTCGGCGCCGGTGACCGCAGAGGTCTGGGCCGAGCACAGCGTCTGGCCGCAGGACCCCGGCTTCGGCCGCGCGCTCGCGAACGGCGGGGTCACCACGCTGCAGATCCTGCCTGGCTCCGCCAACCTGTTCGGCGGCCGCTCGGTGACGGTGAAGAACGTCTACGCGCGCACCATGCAGGGGATGAAGTTCCCTGGCGCTCCCTATGGCCTCAAGATGGCCTGCGGAGAAAACCCCAAGCGCGTCTATGGCAGCAAGGGCCGGATGCCGACGACCCGCATGGGCAATGTCGCGGTCGATCGCGCCACCTGGGCGAAGGCCCGCGCCTATGATCGCAAGTGGGACAAGTATGAGGAGGACGGCGGCGACGCGCCCGATCGCGACCTCGCCATGGACACGCTGCGCGGCGTCCTGGACGGCGAGATTCTCGTCCACAACCACTGCTACCGCGCCGACGAAATGGCCGTCGTCCTCGATATGGCCAAGGAGTTCGGCTACAAGGTCACCGCCTTCCACCACGCGGTGGAGGCCTACAAGATCGCCGATCTGCTGAAGGCAAACGGCACCTGTGCGGCGGTCTGGGCCGACTGGTGGGGCTTCAAGATGGAAGCCTATGACGCGGTCGGCGAGAACCTCGCCATCCTCGACCGCGCCGGTGCCTGCGCGATGATCCATTCGGACGACGAGAACGGCATCCAGCGGCTCAACCAGGAAGTCGCCAAGGTGATGGGCTCGGCGCGCCGCGCCGGCATCGCGGTCACCCCCGAACATGCCTGGACCTGGCTCGCCATCGCGCCTGCGCGCGCGCTCGGCATCGACCAGGTCACCGGCAGCTTGAAGCCCGGCAAGATGGCCGACGTCGTGCTGTGGAACGGCGATCCGTTCAGCGTCTACACCCGCCCCGAAAAGGTGTGGGTCGATGGCGCGCTGCTGTTCGACGCCAATGACAAGCGGCTGCGGCCAGTTTCCGATTTCGAGCTCGGCCAGCCGGGCGAGGGGGATGTGAAGTGAAGCGCCTGATCCTTTCCACGGCGGCCGCGCTGCTCGGCACAGCCGCGGCGCTGCCCGCCTCCGCGCAGACCGTCGCGATCACCAACGCCAAGCTGGTGGTCGGCACCGGCGCAGGCCCGGTCGACGGCGGCACGGTGGTGGTGCGCGACGGCCGCGTCGTCGCTGCCGGTCCCGGCGTGGCGGTGCCCGCCGGCATGCGCACCGTCGATGCTGGCGGCAAATGGGTGACGCCCGGCATCTTCGCCGGCTTCACGCGCATGGGCATCGTCGAGGTCGATGCGGTGCGCGGCACCAACGATGCCAGCGCCGACGAGACGGTGTTCAACGCCGCGCTCGACATCGCCCCTGCCGTGAACCCGCGCACCTCCGCCATCGCCCTCAACCGGGCTGAGGGCGTCACCCGCGCCGTCGTCGCGCCCGAGAATGGCGGCTCGATCTTTGCCGGCCAGGGCGCCGTCATCGATCTCGCCGCGGACATGGACGCGGTCACCCGCCCGCGCGCCTTCCAGTTCATGGAGTGGGGCGAAAGCGGCGCGCGTGCCGCCGGCGGCAGCCGTCCGGCCGCCTTCGCGATGCTGCGCAACGCGCTGTTCGAGGCGCGCGAATATGCCCGCAGCCCCGCGAGCTTCGCCGATCGCGGCAAGGACGCGCTGCTCACCCGCCTCGACGCGCAGGCGCTGGTGCCGGTGATCGAAGGGCGCATGCCGCTGCTCGCCCATGTCGAGCGCGCGTCGGACATCCGCGCACTGCTCGACCTCAAGCGCGAGCTCGGCACCGTCAAGCTCGTGCTGGTCGGCGCCACCGAAGGCTGGACCGTCGCCGCCGACATCGCGGCGGCCGGCGTGCCGGTGATCGCCAGCGCGCTCGCCGACCTGCCGTCCTCGTTCGAGCAGCTCGCCGCCACCCAGTCGAACATCGGCCGGCTGAAGGCGGCGGGCGTCCCCGTCGCGATCGGCATGATCAACAACGACGAGGCGCGCCAGGCGCGGCTGGTGAAGCAGTACGCCGGCAACCTCGTGGCGCTCAGCCGCATTCCCGGTGCCGCCGGGCTCGACTGGGGCAGCGCCTTTGCGGCGATCAGCTCGCGTCCTGCCGAGGCGCTCGGCATGGGCGGCGAGTTCGGCTCGCTCCAACCCGGCCGCCGCGGCGACGTGGTGATCTGGGATGGCGATCCGCTGGAGATCGGCTCGATGCCGACCCAGGTGTTCGTCGACGGGGTCGAGCAACCGCTCGTCCACCGCCAGCAGCGGTTGCGGGACCGCTACCTCGATCCGACCGAGGGCGCGTTGCCCAAGGCCTATCAATACTGATCGCTTCGTGCCGCCCGCGGGAACCGCGCGGGCGGCACGCGCTTTGTCAGGAGAGCCGCCGCCCGCGGCACCAGAGGAGGTCTATTCCGATGCGCTTTCCGACCCTGATCGTTCCCGCGCTCGCCCTGGCGCTCGCCGCATGCGGCGGCAACAGCGAGCCTCAGCCGACCGCTGCCGACAATGGCGCTACGGCCGAGGCCACCCAGCAGCTGGACGCCAAGGTCGCCGCGCTTTCGGAAGGGCAGCGCAACGGCGTGTTCATCCGCGCGATCCGTGACGCAGGGCTGCCGTGCCAGGGCGTCACCGCCTCCGAACGCTCCGGCGATGCACAGGCGACCTGGACCGCCACCTGCACCGACGGCTCCAAGCACATCATCGCCTTCACCCCCGACGGGATGGCCAAGGTCACCAGCATGACGCGCAAGTGAGCGTGCCCAACGGGTGACTTACCGGTGCGGCGCGGCTAGGGGCGATCCCATGGCCGCGCCGCCCTCTCGTCCCGGAAATCCGCCGAGTCTCATGGCGCGGGCGCTCTCGGCAGCGCGGGCGAAGGCGACTGCGCCCCGCCGCGAGCCCCCTCCCGCTGCCGAAGCCCCGCGTGTGCGGTCCCGGGCCACGGGGCCCGCATCCTCGGATGGCGTCGTTGCCAAGGATCTTCGCTGGCCGGGTGCCCTGGCGCTGCTGCTGGCGCTCGGCCCCGCGCTGACCTGGGCCTGTGCCGTCGTCCTGGAACACCGCGCCCGCGCCGATGTCGCAGCGCTCGCACCCGCCGCCGAGCCGTTGCTCGCGCGCGCCCGCGCCGCTGCCGGGACTCGCGCCGCCTGGGCGCCACTGCTCGACCGGCCGGCGCTGGGCAGCACCCTGGAGCGTCTGGCAACGACGCTTCCTGCCGAGGACCGCCTGGCACGGGTATCCAGCGACCCCGACGGTACGCTGGAGGTCGCGATCCTCACCGCCGATCCCGACGCGCTTCGCGACGCCCTGCGCCGGGAGCCGGTGCTGGCGCAACTGCGGGAGGCAGGGCAGCAGCGCGACGAGGCGGTCATGCGCGTGACCCTGCGGGGGCGTCCGCAATGACCACGCGGCTCTGGGCAGCGGCGGTCGTGGCAGGGCTCCTGATGGCGGCGGCGTTCTGCATCCCGATGGCGGCGACGCTCGATCGCCTGGCGGATGCGCGAGAGACCCGCAGCCGCTTGGCCGTCGCGCTCCACGCACCGCCGCCCCCGGCGCCGATCGCGCCCGAGTTGGCGCTCGCCGCGTCCGATCGTGCGACCGCCACGCGTCGCGCCGCCGGCCAGCTGCGCGCCGCTGCCACCGCCGCCGGCCTGCTGGTCGAGGGGATCGCCCCTGCCGCTGCCCCGCCGCCCGGCCTGGTCCTGCTCGACCTGCGCCTCTCGGGCCCGGAGAAAGCGGTACTCGCCTTTGCCGACCGCGCCGAACGCGGCCGTCCGCTCGCCCGCTTCGCCCGCTGGCGCGTGGAGGCCGGGGAGGGCGGCAGCATCCGTCTCGACGCCCAATTGATGATGCCATGGCGCGGCTGAGCCCCCGCTGGCTGCTGCTGCCGGCCGCGCTGCTTGCCGGCGCGATGCCGGCGCTGCTGCTGACGCCGCCCCGCGCATCGGAGGCGCAGCCGGGCGCCTTGACGCCGCTTGCTGCGCCGCCGGAAGCGCCGCCGCTCGCCGCCGCCTTCACCCGCCCGCTGTTCGCGGCCGGCGGGCTAGAGGCGCCGGCTGCCGAGGATGCGCCCGCACTCGTGGGCGTGGTCGGGCGGTTGATGCACGACGCGGTCGCGCTCGTCCGCACCGCCGACGGCAGCACGCGCACGCTCGCGCCGGGCGAGAGCGTCGACGGCTGGCGGCTCGAATCGCTCGCCGCGGACGCCGCCTATTTCACCCGCGGCGGCCAGCGCGCGCGGGTGCCGATGCCGGGCGAAGACCCGCCTCAGTAGATCCCGTCGATCTCCACCGACAGCCGCGGCCGCGGCGGATCGAGCAACAGGCTGCGCTTCTCGCCCAGCTGCGCCTCGTCGCCGCGCAGCCGGTCGTAGCGCGCCTGCGTCTCCGCCGCCGCCGTCGCGCCATCGCGCAGGATCGTCGGTTTCAGGAAGATGAACAGCGTGCGCTTGGTGCGCTGTTCCTGGCGGCTCTTGAACAGCTCGCCCAACACCGGGATGTCGCCCAGGATCGGCACCTGGCTCTTCAGCCGGTTGTAGTCGTCGGCGGTCAGACCCCCCAGCACGATGGTCTGGCCATTCTCCGCCAGCACGGTCGTGTTGATCATGCGCTTGTTGGTGATGATGTCGGACGCGGCCTGCAGCTGCGTGGGCGAGATCGAGGAGGCTTCCTGCGCCACCTCCAGCCGGATCGTGTCGCCGGCATTGATCCGCGGCAGCACCCGCAGCGTGATACCCACGTCGCGGCGCTCGATCGACGTATAGGGGTTGGCGTTGGTCGTGTCCGTCAGGATTGATCCGGTGATGAACGGCACTTCCTGCGCCACCACGATCTCGCCCATCTTGTTGTCGAGCGTGGTAATCTGCGGGGTGGAGAGCAGGTTCGCCTTGGACGACGTGCCCAGCGCTTGCACCAGGATCGAGAAGTCGTTGCCGATGCCAATGTTGGCCGTCAGGCCCTCGCCCAGCAGCTTTCCGGCCGGCACGCCCAGCGTCTGCAGGATCGCCGAGAGCGGCGTCACGCCCGTGGGCGTGCTGAAGGACGTGCCGGCGCCCGTCACCGACGTCAGCGCCGCGCCGCTGGTGCCCAACTGGACCGCCAGACGTTCGGCGTCATCGCCGACGATCTCGGCGATCGCCGCCTCGATCAGCACCTGAGGCCGCCGCACGTCCAGGTCGGGGATCAGCCGGTCGATCTGCGCCACCGCCGTCGGCGTGCCGCGCACCACCAGCGCGTTGATGTCCGGGGCCGGCTGCACCGTCAGGTCGGGTGTCGAAAAGCCCTGCGGGGTCGGCGCCTGCTCACCCATCGCGCCGCCGCTGCTGCCGCCGGACAGGCCGGCCGTGGTGCTCCCTGCCGCTGCTGCCTGTGCGGCGGCGTTGCCGCTGATCAGGCTCGACAGCGCCGCCGTTGGGCTCTGCGCACCGCTGCCGGCGCGCGGGCGGGAGGAGAGGCTGCGCGCGACCGGATTGGACGCGCTGGCTTCCTGGCCAAGGATGCCGCGCAGCACCTCGGTCACCGCCTCGGCATCGGCGTGGTTCAGCCGGAAGACGCGCGTGACCGGCGTGGCGCCGCCCGGTGCATCGAGCGCCTGTGCGATCCGCCGCGCCTCCGCCACGGCCGCCGGGGTGCCGCGCACCACGATGGTGTTGCTCCGCGGATCGGCCGCCACACGCGCGCCGGTGCCGCCGGCGGCATCGCCCAGCACGCCCTGCATCGCCTGCGCGACATCGCTGGCATTGCCGTTCTGCAAGGGGATGGTCGCAAAGCTCGAACCGCCGCCGCCGTCCAGCGAGCGTGCCAGCGCCTCGATCCGCGCGACATTGTCGGCATAGTCGGTGACGACGATCGCATTCGGCGCCGACAGCGGCTCCACGCTGCCGAAGCTCGCGACCAGCGGACGGACGATGCGGGCGGCGTCCGCCGACGGAACGTTCGCCAGCCGGACCATGCGCGTCACCAGCGCCTGGCCGCCGCCGCCGCGCACCCCGCCGTCGCGCACCGCATTGGCCGCCGGTACGATCCGCCACGCGCCGCCCGATCGCACCGCGGCAAAGCCGTTGGCGCGCAGCACCGACTGGAACAGCTCCCACACGCCCGCCGGGGACAGCGGCTCCGCCGACGTGACGGTGACCTGGCCCTTCACGGTCGGGTCTAGGATCAGCGTGCGCCCGGTCAGCCGGCTGATCTGCTCGGCGACGTCGGCGATTTCCACGCCGCGCATGTTGACGACGATGTCGCCCGCGGGCGCAGTCTGCGCGGCGAGCGGTTGGAGCGCGGTCGCGGCGAGGCAGAGCGCAAGGAGAGGAATGCGGATCGGATGCGGCACGATGCTTTGACCTAACGGATCGGTATGGTGACGGTAATCGGCTTGCCGTCGCGAAGGATGGTAACCTGGGCCGGGCCGGTGCCGGCACCGGCAAGCGCGGCGTCGGCCGCTGCCGGGTCGCTGAGCGCGACGCCGTTGATCGACTGCACGACGTCGCCCGCCCGCATGCCCGGCGGCGCGTTCGCGCCAATCGCATAGCCGCCGGGGACCTGGGTCGCGCCCAGCCGGTCGATCAGCGCGGAGGCTGCGGGCAGCGGCGCCGCGGGAGGCGCGGCCTGCGGCGCTGCGGACATTGGCGCGGAGCCGGGAGCGGCAGCGGCGGTGCCGCCGCCCGGTTGCGCAGCCGCACCCGTCAGCACCGAAGGATCGGGGAAGCCCAGATATTCGATGCGGCCGCCGTTGTTCAGCAGGATGCGATCGCGCTGGATGCCCTCGATCCTCAAGCCCGCCAGCGTGTCGCCGACGTGATAGGCGCGTGCCGGCTCGGAGCCGGTGGCCACGAACGCCACCGCCTGCTCGGCCGGGACGGTGAAAATCAGCCCCTTCAGCTCGGCCTGGATGCCCGTCTTCTGCGTGGGCTCGCCCACCGTCGCCTGGCCGAACGGAGCCCAGCCGAGCAGCGGCCCGAGGTCGCTGACGGCGGCCGGGCGCGCGCGCCCTTCGCTCGGCACCGTCACCGCGCCGGTGCCAGCATGCCCTGCCATGCGCCACACCAGGCCGGCCAGCGCGAACGCCACGGATATGATCGCCAGCGCGATCGCCAGGTCGAGCGTCCGGCGTTTCTGGCGCGGCGTCAGCGCGGGCGGCATCCTCATGATCCGCGTCCTTCCAGGAAGCCGTCGAGCTGCGCAAGCGGCCTTTCCTCGTCCGCTGCCGAGACGGCGATGCGCACCCGGTCGAGCGCGGGATCGTCGGTGCCGCGCCGCGCGACTGCCACCTGCCAGCGGCGGCCCAGCATCTCCACGTCGCGCGCATCCGCCTCGGGCGCGCCGACCTCCAGCTCCGCCAGCCGGTTCTCGGCGATCAGCATGGCGATGGTGCGCCGCTCAATGCCGCGGGTCGAATCGATGTGCTGTTCGACGGCGCCGATCAGCCCGACGGTCGCGATCGCGAGCACCGCGAGCGCGACGAGCGCCTCGATCAGCGAAAATCCTGCCTCGGCCGGGTGCGCCGTCATGCTGCCGCCGCCTTTTCGGGGTGGGCGGGCGCGTGCACGGCCTCTGCCGTCATCCCGTCATAGGTGACGATCCAGCGATCCCCGCCCGCGCTGATCTCGGCGGTCAGCGGCTGGCCGGTGCCGTCGACGCCCAGCAGCACCGGCGGCCGCGCCGACAGCGCCATTACCATGCCGCCCGGCAGCGGATGGAATGCCATGCCGGCGCCCGCGCGCGGCGTCCAACCACCCTTCGCGTTCAGGGTCGCAAAGCCATAGCCATGCTCGCCTGCGGTGAAGGCGATCGCACGATCCCCCAGCATCGCGTCGTCGGCCGCCGCCTGCAGCTGCGTCGCCAGGCGCCGCGCTTCGGTCTCGACGGTGGGCGCACGCGTGGCAGCCCCGATGCCGAGCGTGACGGCGCCCGCCGCCACCCCCAGGATCGCGAGCACCACCAGCATCTCGACCAGCGTCATGCCAGCCTCGCCCGCGCGCCGCTTGCCTGCCTGCGCAGGCGCAGGATTCCGCGCGCATCCGCGCGATGGGACGGCCGGAATGGTGCCCGCAACCCGGGCGGGCGGCATCATGTCAGGGACGCTTGCCGTCGATGTCGGCGTCCAGATCCTCGCCGCCGGGCTTTCCGTCCTTGCCGAGCGACTTCAGCTCGAAGCTGCCGTTGCCGGCCGAGCTATAGGCATAGGGGTTGCCCCACGGATCCACCGGCATGTCGGAGAGATAGCCGCCCGGCGCCCAGCTGCTCGGGACGGGCGGGGTGCTCGGCCGCTCGACCAGCGCCTTCAGCCCCTGCTGCGTCGTCGGATAGTCGCCATTGTCGAGCCGATACATCTTGAGCGCCGCGGAGATGCTCTTGATGTCGGTATTGGCGGTGGTGACACGCGCCTGGTCCGGGCGGCTGATGACGTTGGGGACGATCAGGGCGGCGACGATCGCGATGATCGCTAGCACCACGATCATTTCGACCAGCGTCAGGCCCGCCTGCGACGCGGGCACGGCGCGCACGCGCGGCTTGCGGCTTTTCGTCCGGGCTGCCACGGTGCCCGTCACGCTGTCATGAAACTGTTGTGAAAAGATGCGCATCCCGGCCCCATGCGTTCGCCTGATGACTCAAATATGACTGTCCCTCCGGCCGGCCCCGCTGCCGGCGTGTGGACGCTTGAGGGCGAACGCCCGATCATAGCCGATGCGGAGGGGCCCGCAACCTTGCTGGTGCCTTCCGAGCGTCTGCTGCTGCTCGCCGTCGACCTGCCGCTCGCCACGCGCGCCCAGCGGTTGGAAGCACTGCCCTTCGCGGTCGAGGATCGCATCGCCGACCCGCTCGATTCGGTGCACCTGGCAATCGGGGAGATGCTGGCGCCGCAGCGCTATCTGGTCGCGGTCGTGCGGCACAGCGTCATGGCCGAGTGGGTCACGCTGGCGGACGTGAACGGCCTCGGCGATGCGGCGCTGGTGCCCGATGCGCTGTCGCTGCCGCGCCCGGTCGAGGGCGCGTGGAACGTCGCGCAGCGCGAAGGCCGCGCGGTCGTGCGGGCAGGGGACGGCACCGGCTTTGCGGTGCCCGCCGCGCTGCTGCCCGCCGCCTGGCAAGCCGCCGCCCGGCCCGAGGTCACCACGTTCCGCGATCCGCTCGCCCAGCCGATCGTCGCGCAGGCGGCGGTGCCGCAGCCGCTCGGCATGACGCTCGCGGTGCCCGCCCTCGATCTGCGCCAGGGCCGCTACGCACGTCGCCGCACCGGATCGGCGTTCGTGCGCAAGCTCGCGATGGTCGGGCTCGCCGCGCTGGTCGCGCACGGCGTCATCGCCGCCGCCGACACGCTGATGCTCCGCGCGATCGCCGACCGGCGCGAGGCGGAGACGCGGACCCTGCTCGCCACCGCCGCACCCGATCTCGCCCAGGCGGAGGACCTGCCCGGCAGCATCACCGATCGGCTCCCGCGCGCCACCGGCGACAACCGATTCGTTCCCGCACTCGCCCGAGTCTCGGCCGCGCTCGCCCCCATGGGGCCCGCCATCGTCGTGCGCTCGATGCAGTGGAGCGGCAACCAGCTGGTGGTGGATCTCGACGCGGGCGAGGTGGGCGCCGCCGACCGGCTTCGTGCGGCGCTCAGCGGTGCCCGGATCGACGCGACGGTCACCCCCGATCCCGCGGGCGGCATCCGCGTGACGGCGGCCGGCGCATGATCGTGCGGCTGCCCGGACGCTCGCGACTGGAGGCGGGGCTTGCCCGCTTCGACGCGTGGTGGAGCAACCTCAGTCAGCGGGAACGGAAGCTGGTCGGCAGCCTCGCCGCGCTGCTGGTGCTGCTCGTCGCCGTCTATGGCGTGGTGAAGCCGATCCAGGCTGCGCGCGCCGATGCCCGCGCCGACATCCGCCAGTTCGAGACGCTGAACGCCCGCATCCATGCGGCCGGCACGCTGCCGCCGGTGCAGCCGCTCGCCGCCGGCCCGCCCGATGCCGCGATCGCCGCCGCCGCCGGTCGCGCCGGGCTCACCGTCCAGACGGTGCCGATGGTCACCGGCGGCTATCGCGTCACCGTCGCCGACGGCGCCTATGACGGCGTGATCCGCTGGATCGACGAGGTCGCCCGCACCACCACGCTCGGCATTCGCCAGGTGTCGATCGTGCGCGGCACCGCCCCCGGCCATGTCTCGGCCACCGTGGAGTTCGGCGCATGACCGACACGCTGCTCCTGATCGACGACGCGCCTGCCGAGCGGCTCCCCTATGGCTATGCCCGCCGCGCCGGGGTGCTGCTGCGGCCGGGAAGCACGGGCGTCGAATGCCTCCACCGCACCAGCGCGCCGCTCGATGCGCTGCTGGAGGTCCAGCGCATCGCCCCCGGCGTCCCGTTCGTGCCCGTCGCCGACGACGCGTTCGAGACCGCGCTCGCCCAGGCCTATGGCGGCAGCAGTGCCACGACCGCGGCCGACATCGAGCTTGCGGAGCAGGACCTGGCCGCCCTCGCCGACAGCGCCGCCTCGGTCGACGACCTCCTCGACAGCCGCGACGATTCGCCGGTCATCCGCCTCATCAACGCGCTGCTGCTGGAGGCGGTGAAGGAACGCGCGTCGGACGTGCATGTCGAGACGCAGGAAAAGCGCCTCGTTGTCCGCTTCCGCATCGACGGCGTGCTGCGTGACATCGTCGAGCCGCAACGCGCGCTCGCCCCGCTGCTGGTCAGCCGCATCAAGGTGATGGCCAAGCTCGACATCGCCGAGAAGCGCGTGCCGCAGGACGGCCGCGTGACGCTGCGCATCGGCGGCCACGACGTCGACGCCCGCGTCTCGACTATCCCCACCCAGCACGGCGAGCGCGTGGTGCTGCGCCTGCTCGAACGCGGCGGCCTGCGGCTCGACCTGCCGAGCCTCGGCATGTCGGACCGCGACGTCACCGTCTTCACCCGCCTGCTGGAGCGCCCGCACGGCATGCTGCTCGTCACCGGCCCGACCGGCTCGGGCAAGACGACCACGCTCTACACCGCGCTCACCCGCCTCAACGACCGCCGCCGCAACATCATGACGGTCGAGGATCCGATCGAATATGAGCTGCCCGGCATCGGCCAGACCCAGGTCAATCCGCGCACCGACCTGACCTTTGCGCGCGGCCTGCGCGCCATCCTGCGCCAGGATCCCGACGTTATCATGGTCGGCGAGATCCGCGACCAGGAGACCGCCCAGGTGGCCGTGCGCTCGTCGATGACCGGCCACTTCGTGCTGTCGACGCTGCACACCAACTCCGCGGTCGGCTCGGTGACGCGCCTGATCGACATGGGGGTTGAGCGCTATCTGCTGGCGCCGATGGTCGTGGGCCTGGTCGCGCAGCGGCTCGTCCGCAAGCTCTGTCCCGAGTGTCGGCGCGAGGACGTGGCGGGAGAGGGCGACGTGCTGCTGATGGGCGGTGCAATCCAGGCGGGCGAGCCGCTGTGGCGCGCGAACGGCTGCGACGCCTGTCACGGCGACGGCTACACCGGCCGCGCCGGCCTCTACGAAGTGGTCGCGGTGGACGACGCCTTCCAGGCGCTGATCCACGACGGTGCATCGGAGGCCGAACTCGAGCGCGCCGCCCGCCGCGACAACCCCTCCATGCTCGACGACGGCGCCGCCAAGGTCCGCGCCGGCATCACCACGGTCGAGGAAGTCGCCCGCGTCGTCCGCGACGAGGGGTGAGCCGCTCCCGCTGAGGAGCGGTGTCCCAGAGGGTGCGCCGGACCCGTTCGTCCTGAGTAGCCATTGAGCGAAGTCGAAATGGCGTATCGAAGGACCGTCGGCGGTGCTTCGATACGGTTCTTCGGCAGGCTCAGCCCCTACTCAGCACGAACGGTATCGGTTCCAAATCGTCCTGCGTCACGGCACCACCGCCTCCCGCTCCAGCTTCGGCAGCGTCGGCACGCCGCGCGCATCGAACGTCACCCGCTGGATGTGCGGTGCACGCTTGCCGGTGCAGCCCATCTCGGCAGCGGTGTTGGCGTGGTAGACCATCCAGGTCGACCCATCCTTGCCCGTGAAGAAGCCGTTGTGCCCGGGCGCGTACACCCCGGCCGGGGGCGTGGTCTTCAGGATCGGCTCCGGTGCCTTGATCCAGGACGACGCCTTCAGCGGATCCGCACCCGCAGCCGCACGCAGCAGCCCCACCGCATAGCCGTCCGACCAGCAGGCGCTGCCCGAATAGCTCAGGAACAGGTCGCCCTTCGGCCCCTTCACGAACGCCGGCCCCTCCAGGATCTGCCGCCCGCCCTGGCGCTCCCAATCCCGATCCGGCCGCGCGAGGATCGTCTCCGGCCCTGTCACCGTCCACGGGTTCGTCATGGCGACGATCGCCAGGTCGCTCTCGCTCCCGACATAAGGCGAATAGACGAAGTAGCGCTTGCCGCGGTGCTCGAAGGTGGTGCCGTCGATCCCCGGCCGCGCGGTCGCGACGCGGCCGCGGTCGATCCACGTGCCCGTCAGCGGGTCGGCACTCGCATTCTCCAGCACGAACACGCCGCGATGCGCATCGTCGTCATGCCCGGCTGCTGCTGCGGTATAATAGATGTACCATTTGCCATCGATGCGGTGCAGTTCGGGCGCCCAGATCGACCGCGCATTCGGCCCCGAAACCGGCGGCCGCCACACCACCGTTTCCTTCGCCTCAGCCAGCCGGGAAAGGTCGCGCGTCGCCCGGATCGCCAGCCGGTCGCCCAGCGTCGCCATATAGTAATAGGTGTCGCCCTGCCGGACGATCCAGGGGTCCGGTCCCCCCGGGAGCAGCGGGTTCGTGGCGACCTGCGCCGCGACGCCGCCTGCCGTGGCGCGAACCACCCCCGCTTCCGGCACCAGGGTGGCCGAAGCCAAGGCGGGCAGGATCCACCGTGAAGCGCGCATCAACCTCTCCTCTTATTTATCTGCTATATGACGTCACTCTGGCTCGATGCTCAAGAGGCCGGCTTGCCCCTGTCCTACGCGGCGCGCTTGTGCTTTCGTCGTCGGCGATGTCTCGCTTTGCCGCCTTGCTGGTCCACGCCTTGTGTCACGGTACTGACATGGTTGAGGCAGAAGTGCGTTTGAGCCTCAACTTCCTCAACTTCCGCGCTCCCGAAGGCCTCGCATGACTGCCTATGCCTATCGCGCCGCCGATCGTGGCGGCGCCACCCGCAAGGGGATCATCGAGGCGTCGAGCCCCGCTGCGGCCCGCGCGATGCTGCGCGACCAGTCCCTGTTGCCGCTGTCGGTGGAGGTCGCGGGGGAGAAGCGCGCCTCGCTCGGAACGCTGCGGCTGCCCTCGCTCCGTCGGCGCGGCATTACCCCGCGCCAGCTCGCCACCATCACCCGCCAGATCGCGACCCTGGTCGGCTCCGATGTCTCGATCGAGGAGTCGCTGCGCCTGGTAGCCGGGCAGGCCGAACAGGCGGCGGTGAGCGCGCTGTTGCTCGACGTGCGCTCGGCGATCCTCGACGGCCGCAGCTTCGCCGCGGCTCTCTCCAAGCACCCGCGCGCCTTTCCCGGTTTCTACACCGCTTCCGTCGCGGCCGGCGAACAGTCCGGACGGTTGACGGACGTGCTCAACCACCTCGCCGCCTTCGTCGAGACGCGCCACGCCAACGGGCAGAAGCTCCAGCTCGCGCTGCTCTATCCCGCGCTGCTCGCCGCCGTCTCCTTCGGGATGATGGTGCTGCTGATGGTCTATGTCGTGCCGGACATCGTGCGCGTGTTCGTGTCGCGCGGCGCCGAGCTGCCGTTCCTGACGCGCGCGCTCATCGCACTGTCCGCCTTCATCCAGAACTACGGCCTCTATGTCGCCGTCGCGGCCCTGGTACTGGGGCTCGTCGCCGGCCGCTGGGCAAAGGTGCCCGCCAACCGGCTTCGCGTCGATCGTTTCCTGTCCGAACGGCGGCCCTTCCGCCGCTTCAGCCGCCAGCACAATGCCGCACGCTTCGCCGGCAGCCTCGCGACCCTGGTCGGCAGCGCGGTGCCGCTGGTGGAGGCGCTCCACGCCGCCGCCGCCGTCACGCCCAACCGCTGGGTGCGCGACAAGGCGCTCGGCGTCGCCCACCGCGTCCGCGAAGGACTCAGCCTGCGCGCCGCCATGGCGGAGGCGGAGGCGTTCCCGTCGATGCTGGTCGCGATCGTCGCCTCCGGCGAATCGAGCGGCCGGCTTGCCCCGGCACTCGACCGCGCCGCGACCGAGCTGGAGCGTGAACTCGACGCACTCACCGCCACGCTGGTCGCCCTGGTCGAGCCGCTGGTGCTGCTGCTGATGGGCGGGCTGGTGCTGTTGATGGTGCTCGCGATCCTGCTGCCGATCATCAACCTCAACAATCTGGTGACGATCTGATGCGCCGCCCTACAGCCGGCTCTCGATCGTCACGCCCGGTGGCAAGCCGGTGAACGGCAGCACCGCCGCGCCGTCGCTGGTGAGCGTCACCCGGTATGCGCCGTCTTCGGCCAGCACGGCCTCCACCAGCGTCTGGCGGCGCTGGGTCTGCGGCGCCAGGCGGACGCGCGTCTCGCTGCCGACGTGCTCGGCGGTCAGGATCATCGCCGGCACCGTGCTTCCGGCGCCCGCCGGCTTTGCCATGCAGCTGCCGGCGTCGGACAGGATCGTCGCCTGCGCCTGCTGGTCGCTGCCGCCGGCCACCAGTCGCGGAAGCTCGACCTGCATGGTCATGTCGCAGGTGAAGGGCAGGTCCGGCGCCACCGCCTGGAGCAGGCTCGCGTCGGCGGACCCGCTCACCCGGTCTAGGCGCACGGTGCCCCCCAGGCGAAACAGCGCCTGGCCGCCAAGATCGGTGTCGGGCCCCGTCGCCCGCCAGTCGACGGCAAAGCCCAACGAGGTGAGCGAGCGCAGCGGCGCCCACTGCCATTCGACCTTGCTGCCGCCGGCGACGCCCACTTCGCCGTTCCAGATCGTGCCCGCGACGCCGCTGCGCCACGGACGGTCGGACAGCACTGCGCTGGCCGGCAGCGTTGCGATCATGGCGACGGCGAACGAGGCTATGCCCAACCCCGCGAACGCGATAGAGCGCCGCCGTGCCTGAGCTCGCGCCCCTTCCGGAAGTATCGCGGCGGCAGACGCTTCGCCTGCTGCGGTCGACCCTAGTGCTATCGTCTGCGGCATGGGCCGCTGCTCCCTTGCTGGCGGCGCGGAAGGAAACCCGGCCCGTGGCGCTGCTGGTGCCGTTGACCGGCAGCCATGCGGCGCTGGGCCTTAGCATGCAGCAGGCGGCGATGCTTCCGCAATCCGGCGCACCCGCCGAAACGGGAATGCTGCGCGTGTTCGACACCGCGGGCACCCCGGCGGGGGCTGCCGCTGCCGTCCGGCTGGCGTTGAAGGCGAAGGCCGGCATGCTGCTCGGGCCGCTCACCGCGGCCGAGGTGCCGGCGGTGGTGCAGGCGGCCGGCGGCAAGGTGCCGGTGCTCGCCTTTTCCAACGACTTGGCGCTGCGCAACAGCGGCGCCTTCCTGTTCGGCATCACCGCGTCGCAGAGCACCCAGGCGATCCTGCGATATGCCCGCTCCCGTGGCGTGCGGACGGTGCTGGTGATCGGCGACGGCGGCGCCTGGTCCGTCGCCTCGGTCGATGCGGCCAAGGCGATGGAGGCGGAGCTCGGCATGACCGTCCGGACGGTGACGGTCGCTCCCGGCACGCCCCTGCCTGCGGTCGGCGATGCGCCCGATGCCGTCTTAGTGCCGGGTGGCGGTGCGACGCTCCTCGCCGCGGCCCGCGCGTTGCGCGATGCCAGCGTGCAGCTGCTCGCGACCTTCCAGGGCGTGGACTATCGCCCCGAAGCGCTCACCGCGCTCGAAGGCGCGTGGATCGCCAGCCCCGATCCGGAGGCGTTCGAGGGCTTTGCCGGGGCCTATGCGGCGCGCAACGGCGGCCGCCCGGGGACCATCGCCGCGCTCGCCTATGACGCGGCCGGCATCGCTCGCCAGCTGCGCGCCGCCAACAGCCTCAACCGCGAGGGGCTGCTCGCCGAAAGCGGCTTCCAGTGCGCGACGGGCGCCGTCCGCTTCCGCACCGATGGCAGCTGCGCGCGCAGCTTCGCGATCCTGCTCGCCGGGCGCGACGGCTACTCCAAGGTGGCGGTGAGCCAGGGCGCGTGACTCAGCCCGTCCGGCACGGGGAGGGCGGCTTCACCCTCATCGAGCTGATGATCTCGCTCGGCCTGTTCGCGCTGATCGCGGTCGCGGGCGTCACGCTGGTCGACAGCATCCTCTCGGTCCAGGGCCGCACCGAGAAGCGGCTCGACCGTATTGCCGAGGTTCAGCGCGCGATGTTCGTCGTTGCTAGCGACTTCGACCAGCTCGCGCGCGGGCGCGTGCAGGGGGACGGCGGCCGGGTCGCCTTCTCGCGTGCCGCCGGCGGCTTTGGCGGCCCTGCGCTCGCCGTTACCTACACCCTCGCCAACGGCGTGTTCGTCCGCACGGTGGACGGCCGGGCGCAGCGGGTGCTCGGCGGCGTCCAGTCGGCCCGCTGGCGCTATTTCGACGGCGGCTGGCTCGACTCCTGGCCTCCCGACGAGGAGCGGGTCGACGCCTGGCCGCGTGCCGTGGCCGTGGAGCTTGCAGTCTCCGCCCCCAGCGGCATGGCAGGCACGGTCCGCCGCGTCGTCACGCTGCCGATTCCCGCGGCCGAGCCGAAATGAGCCGACGCACCCCTGGCGACGAGGGCATGATCCTCGTCAACGTGCTCATGTTCGTGGCCATCGCCAGCGGCATCGTGCTGCTGCTCATCAGCCGGGAGGAAATCGCGCTCGATCGCGCGATCCGCTCCCGGGAAGCCGCGCGCGCGCTCGCGATCGTGCGCGGCGGCGAGACTTCGGCGCTGGTGGCGCTCCGCCGGGATGCGCGCGACGCGCCGGATGCAGACTATGCGAGCGAGCCCTGGGGGGCGATCGCCGATAGCGACGTGCCGATCGAGGGCGGCCGCTTCGACCTCGCGATCGCGGATGCCGAAGGGCGCTTCAACGTCAACGCCGTGCGCAAGGATGACCTCTCCGCCCAGCTGCTGTTCGCAAAGATCGGCCGCGCGGCCGGCTTCGACGACAACCAGCTCGCCGTCGCGGTCGGGTTGATCCGCGAATACGGCCCGATCAGCGACCTGCGTCCCCTGCGCTACTCCGGGGTACCGTCCGAACTCGCCGACCGGCTCGAGCGGCTGGCGACGGCATTGCCGGGCAGCACGACGATAAATTTGAACGCCGCCTCGCCCGAACTGATGACGGTGCTGTTCGACGATCCCGTCGTGGCCGAGCGGCTGGTGGCGACCCGCACCCGCCAGGGCTTCCTGTCGCTCCAGGACTTGGCCGACGAAGGCGTGACCATGCCGCCGGGCGCCAGCCTTCGCTCCAACACCTTCTGGGTGCGAACCCGTGCCACGGTGGGCGGCACCGCGCAGCAAGGCGCCACCCTGATCCAGCGCCGCGCGGGCGAGGAGGGCCCGGTGGTGGTGCCGGTCGCCCGCTGGCGCAACGCCGCGGTTCCGCCCGAAGCGCCGGCGTTCGTGGCGCCCCGCAAGCCAGCTGCCTAGAAGATCGAGATCAGCGCGACGCCCAGGATCATCAGCACCGCGCCGGCGATGCGACCGAAGCCCGCCTGGTGCACCTCGAACCCCATCCAGCCGAAATGGTCGAGCACCAGTGCCGCGACCGTGGAGGCGGTAACGATCAGCGCTACGAACAGCCCCGCGCCCAGCCGGGGGGAGGCATAGACGGTCGCCAGCACGAACACGATGCCGAGCACGCCCCCGGTCCACGACCACCACGGCGCCTGCGCGATCGCCTGGCCGCTCGGCAGCCGCTCGCCCGCTGCCAGGGATAGCAGCAGCGACACGGTGAGCGTCACCACCGAGACGATCGAGACCGTCCAAAGCTGCGTGCCCAGCGCCTTTTGCAGGGCATTGTTGGTGCCCGACTGGAGCGCGCTGGTGATGCCGGCGCCGGCCGCGAACAGGATGAAGAGCAGGTACACGCCCTTACCCCTGCCGCAGACAGGGGAGGAACGGCGCGGCGCTGGGTTCGGGCAATCGGCTTCTCCCTCGGATCGTCCGCCAGCAACCACCGGCAGCGGCAAATGATCCGAGGAGGCGAACCCGCCCTAGTGAATGGCCTCGTCCAGCATCAGCGCGCGGACGTAGCGGACCGGCGGGGATCCGTGCGCCAGCACCGCATCGTTGTAGCGCTTCAGGTCGAACGCCGCGCCCTCGCGCTTCTCCGCCGCCGCGCGCAGTTCCAGATGCTCGGAGTAGCCGACGAAATAGCTCAGCAGCTGGGTGGAGGAGAGGCGCGCGCGCGTCCACTTGCCGGCGGCCTCGCGCTCCTGCTGGAACGCGCCCTGCATCATCAGCTCCATCGCCTGCGCCTCGGTCATCCCCTCGGTATGGATGCCGATGTCGAGCAGCGTGTTGGTGATCGAGCGCAGCCGCATCTTGAGGACGGTGAGCTTGAACAGCGGATCGCCGTTCAAATAGCCCTGGTCCGCCATCATCCCCTCGGCATAGACCGCCCAGCCCTCGATGAACGGTCCGGAGGCGAGCACCGCGCGCAGCATCGACGGATATTCGTTGGCGTGCGCGATCTGGAGGTAATGCCCCGGCATCGCCTCATGCACGCTCAGGTCGTGGATCATGTAGTCGTTGTATTCGCGCAGGAAGGACTCCGCCTGCGCGTCGCTCCAGTCCTCAGGGATCGGCGACACGGCAAAGAAGGTGCCGAGCTGCTTCTCGAACGGCCCCGGGCTGTCGCAATAGGCGACCGCTACGCCCTGGCGGAACTTGGGCATCTCGATGATCTGGACGGGCGTGTCGGGCACGGTGATGAGATTCTTGGCGCGCACGAACGCGGTCGCCTGCTGGAGCGTCTTGGTCGCCTCCGCGATCACGCCGCCCCGTGCGGGGTGCTTGGCATAGGTCAGCTCCAGCGCCGCCTCGATCGCCTTCTGCTGCTGGGCGGGCGTAGGGGAGGCGGGGAGCGCCGGCGCGTTCGGCTTGCCCGCCAGCACGGTGCGCGCGATCGCATACATCTCCGCCCGCGCATCCGCCTTGGCCTTGAGCGCCCGCGCCTTGATCTCGGGCCGGGTGAGATCGGTCACCAGGGCGAAGCGCAGCTTCTGGTCATAGAGGTTGGCGCCAAGCCGGAAATCGCCCTTCGCCTGCGGCACCAGCACCGTGTCGAGCCACTTCTGCTGGTCCGCGACCGCCGTCTTGAGCGTTGCGAGCGCGGCATCGAAGCGCTTCTGGTCGGCGGCGGAAAGCTCGCCCTTGTGCGGCGCCAGCATCCCCTCGGCGATCTGCAGCACGCCCGAGTTCTGCTGTGCCACGGTCTTCGCGAACACCTCCGGCACGCGTGCGGGTACCAGGCTGGCGCGCATCTGCTGGAACAGCTGCGGCGTCTTCTCCATCCGCGCGATCGCCGCCCGCAGCCGCTGCGGCCACGGCGCAAAGTCGCGCGCGGCGAGCAGGTAGAGGCCTCCGGAAACGGACTCGTTGGCGCCCTGCGGGTCCCATTCGTGGGGCTTCAGCGTCTCGATCGTCCACAGCTGGTAGGCGAGCTCGTTGGCGAGCAGCGCCGCATCGACCTGGTTCTCGCGGCTCAGCTTGCTGCGATCGATCCGCGCCAGCGCCGCCTGGGTACGCTTCAGCGCCGCTACCTCGCGCCCACGGCCCGCGGCGGACAGGTCGTCGACCTCTGCATCGAAGCGATGGTCGCCCAGATACGTCGCATAGGTCGGGCGCAGCCGCGCCATCTCGTCCAGGAAACGCTTGCCCAGCGCTTCGAACGCCGCGTCCTGTGCGGAAGCGGCGGCGGGTGCTGCAGGCTTGGCGACGATCGCGCTGCCGGGCAACGTCGCCCCGGCCAGGAGCAACAGGGCAAACAGACCAGAGCGCATCGACGACCCCCACAAGTTCCAGTGGTTCGGGTCTATGCAGCGCACCGCCCGGCGGCAAGCGGCGGGATCGGATTACGCCGGCTTCGCCCGGCCGCTCAGCTCGGCGCCCGCCTGCGGGTCGAAGCGCAGGTTGACCAGCAGTGCTGCCAGCGAGATCGCCGTCACCGTCCAGAATGCGGCGGAGAAGTCGGGGAAGCCTGGGCTCGCCCGGCCGCTCGCGCCCATCGATACGTGCAGCGCGACGCTGGCCGTACAGATGCCGAGCGACAGCATCAGCTGCTGGAACGTCGAGTAGAAGCTGGTCGCCGCGCTCATCCGCTCCTTGTCGATCTCGTCGTAGGCGATGGTGTTGTAGGCGGTGAACTGGAACGACATCAGGAAGCCCGAGACCACCAGCACCGCAAAGATCGCTGGCAGCGGCCAATCCGGGCGGAACAGGCCGCAGACCGCGTAGGCCGCCGTGCCGAGCACGCCCATCACCACCAGGCTAGACCGGAAGCCGAAGCGATGAAGCAGGCGGCGTGCCACGCCCTTCATCCCGAACGATCCGATCGCGGTGGCAACCGTCATCCCGCCGCTCTGCGCGGCGGTGAGGCCGAAGCCCAGCTGCATCATCAGCGGCAGGAGGAACGGCTGCGCGCCCTGGGTGATCCGCGCCAGCGAGCCGCCCAGGACCGAAAGCCGGAAAGTCGGGATGCGCATCAGCGAAAGGTCGAGGATCGGGTGTTCGGTGCGGCGCGCGTGCAGCACATAGAGCAGGCCGGTCACCGCGCCGACGACGATCAGCGGCACCGCGACACCTGCCCCTTCCGATCGGCTCATCATCTCGAACCCCAGCAGCAGGCAGCCCAGCGCTGCCGCCGACAGGAGGAAGCCGGTTCGATCGAACGGCTGGGCCTCTCCCTCGCGAATGTCGGCGATGAACTTGCCCACCAACACGAAGCCGACGATGCCGATCGGCAGGTTGAGCCAGAAGATCCAGCGCCAGTCGGCATAGGTGACGATGAAGCCGCCTACCGGCGGACCCAGGATCGGCCCGATCAGCGCCGGCATGATCAGCCACGACATCGCCGACACCATGTCGCGCTTGGCGACGGAGCGCAGCAGCACCAGTCGCCCCACCGGCATCATCATCGCACCGCCCACGCCCTGCAGGAAGCGCGCGACTGCCATGGTCGGCAGGTTGGGCGCGAGGCCACAGGCGAGCGAACCCAGCACGAATACCGCGATTGCCCACCGGAACACGGGCTTGGCACCGAAGCGATCGGCGACGAAGCCAGAGGCGGGGATGAACATGGCGAGCGCGAGCAGATAGGAGGTGAGGGCGATGCTCATCTCCGGCGCGCGCACGCCGAAATCCCGCGCCATCGTCGGGAGCGCCGTCGCGAGCACGGTGGCGTCGAGATTCTCCATGAACATCGCGCAGGCGATGATCAGCGCCACCGTCCGGTAGTTGGCGCTCGCCGGCGCGCCGCCCTGTTGGTCGGTGGTCTCGGCGATCCGCTCCCCCGCCGGCACGATGCCGTCGCGCACTTCGGAGTGGACGGAAGCGATGCCGCGACGCCGCGGGCGAAGGAAGTTGCGCGGATCGAGTCCGTGCGGGAGGTGCAAAGACATGAACCCGCAATTTGGCGTCTGGAGTCGCCGATGCAATGCTGCGGGTGCACAAAGACGCCGCACGTGCTGTCGCTTGACGCCCACCATGGCCGTCGCGGTATGTCGACGCCGCGGCGTTCGCAGGCGTCGGGGGTATCTCAGGGAAGGGGACCAGAATGCGTCACGCGGTCGTCGCGAGCATCTGCATTGCCGCTTTGGCGGCTTCGGGGCCGGCGGAAGTGCGCGCCGCTGGTCGGCAGGGATCCAGGACTTCCGCACCGATGGACGCGCTGGCAGAGACCCTGCTCGCGCTCGCCCCGGAAGCGCATGCCGTCGGCACGCCCACGATCGCTGCGCTGCGGGCAAAGGCCTCACCGATACGGTGGATCGACGCACCGCCCTCGGCTGAAGACACGCTTCGAACCATCGGCAAGCTTGCAGGCGGCACCGTTCTTGCGCCCAACGCCGCTGCGGTCTCGGAACTCACCTTCGAATGGGACGGCCCGCCCGGTCAGCCCTTCGGGTTCAATCCGGTGCAGGCGCTCCGGAGCAAGGGCTTCAAGGTGCAGGCGCTATACTGCTCGCCGATGGTCTCTGAAGGAACGAACTATTTCCTTGTCGCGGCGCCGGGCAAGCGGCCGGGCTTCCTTGCCGTCTACGCGTTCGACGCGCCCCTAGCGATTTCGATCGCGAGCTGGTCGATCCGCTACCGACTGGATGGCCACATCCCTTCGCTTGCGGAGGTGCAGGCGGACGAAGATACCGAGGCAACCACGGATTGCTCGACGGAAACCTTCGGGCCGGTCGAGCAGATCAGCCATGCCCAGGCAGAGACGTTCGTGCGGAGCAGGACCTCGGCTACGCAGGGTTCGCGCTAGCTGGACGCTGAAAAGCGGACCGAACGGCACGTAGCCCGGCGTCGCGCTCGCCTCGGCGAACGCTCCCCGAAGGGGGTGTCTTATTGATGTCTTGGAAGAAAATGGTCGGGGAAAGAGGATTCGAACCTCCGGCCCCTGCGTCCCGAACACAGTGCTCTACCAGGCTGAGCTATTCCCCGACCGATGCCATCCCAGTCGCTGACCAGGTGGCAGGCGGCGGCTTATATCAGCGATTTCGCGGGTGACAAGCGTCTCTTTTGCGCTTTTCTGCCGTCGGGACACGCGGTCTGCACGCGCGCCCCCTTCGCATCCGCCCGGCCCGGTGCTAACCGCGCGGGATCATGGCGACAGAACTCAGCAAGATCCGCAATTTCTCGATCATCGCGCACATCGATCACGGCAAATCGACGCTTGCGGACCGGCTGATCCAGCGCACCGGAGGCCTCTCCGACCGCGAGATGTCGGCGCAGGTGCTCGATAACATGGAGATCGAGAAGGAGCGCGGCATCACCATCAAGGCGCAGACCGTGCGCCTGGAATGGAAGGGCCACGTCCTCAACCTGATGGACACGCCCGGCCACGTCGACTTCGCCTATGAAGTCTCGCGCAGCCTGGCGGCGTGCGAAGGCGCGCTGCTGGTGGTGGACGCGGCGCAGGGCGTAGAGGCGCAGACGCTCGCCAACGTCTACCAGTCGATTGAGCACGATCACGAGATCATCCCGGTCATCAACAAGATCGACCTGCCCGCCGCCGAGCCCGAACGCGTGAAGGCCGAGATCGAAGACCTGATCGGCCTCGACACGTCCCACGCAGTGCTTGCCTCCGCAAAGGCGGGGATCGGCATCGAGGAAATCCTCGACACGGTGGTCGAGCGGATCCCCGCGCCCAAGGGCGATGCGGACGCGCCGCTGAAGGCGATGCTCGTCGACAGCTGGTACGACCCGTATCTGGGCGTCGTCATCCTGGTCCGCGTGATCGACGGCACCCTCAAGAAGGGCCAGCAGATCAAGTTCATGAACGCGGGCACCACGCACCTGGTGGACCGCGTCGGCTGCTTCCGGCCGAAGATCGAGCAACTGACCGACCTTGGCCCGGGCGAGATCGGCTTCATTACCGCGCAGATCAAGGAAGTCGCCCAGACCGCGGTCGGCGACACGATCACCGATGCCAAGCGACCCGCGGCCGAAGCCGTGCCGGGCTTCAAGGAAGTCCAGCCGGTGGTGTTCTGCGGGCTGTTCCCGGTCGACGCGAACGACTTCGAGAAGCTGCGCGAATCAATCAGCAAGCTGCGGCTGAACGACGCGAGTTTCAGCTTCGAGATGGAAACCTCGGCGGCGCTGGGCTTCGGCTTTCGCTGCGGCTTCCTGGGGCTGCTCCACCTGGAGATCATCCAGGAGCGGCTGACCCGCGAATACGACCTCGACCTCATCACCACCGCGCCGTCGGTCGTGTATGAGATTGAGCTGACCCATCCCGATCCCGCGGGCGTGACAAAGATCGACCTGCACAACCCGGCCGACATGCCCGATCCCAACAAGATCGCGAGCATCAGCGAGCCATGGATCGAGGCGACGATCTATGTCCCCGACGAATATCTCGGTTCGATCCTGAAGCTGTGCCAAGACCGGCGAGGCATCCAGAAGAACCTGACCTATGTCAGCGGCCGCGCGCAGGCGACCTACGAACTGCCGCTCAACGAAGTGGTGTTCGACTTCTACGACCGGCTGAAGTCGCTGTCGAAGGGTTATGCGAGCTTCGACTATGAGCAGATCGGCTATCGCGAGGGCGACCTCGTCAAGATGAGCATCCTGGTCAACGAGGAGCCTGTCGATGCGCTGAGCATGATCGTCCATCGCGGCACCGCCGAAGTGCGTGGCCGCGGCATGGTCGAGCGGCTGAAGGAGCTGATCCCCAGGCACATGTTCAAGATCCCGATCCAGGCGGCGATCGGCGGCAAGGTGATCGCGCGCGAGACGATCAGCGCGATGCGCAAGGACGTGACCGCCAAATGCTATGGCGGCGACGCCACCCGCAAGCGCAAGCTGCTGGAGAAGCAGAAGAAGGGCAAGGCGAAGATGCGCGAGTACGGCTCGGTCAGCATCCCGCAAGAAGCCTTCATCGCCGCCTTGCGGATGGGCGACGAGCAATAGCATCGTTGCCCTGCTGACGGCGGCGGGCGCGTCTCAGGCGGCGTGAAGCGCGGGCCGGGCGTGATGCGCCCGGTTGCGGCCGGCGTGCTTGGCGGCGAACAGCGCCCCGTCTGCCTCATGGTACAGCTGCTGCCAGTCGGTCTTGTCGTGAAGCGGACCGGTGCAGCTGCCGATGCTGGCGGTGACCTCCAGCGCGTATGGGCGCAGAGCGTACCGCCGCCAGCAGAGCCTCGGCATCGAGCGCGACGCGCGCATCGGCCAGGATCACGAACTCCTCGCCCCCCATGCGCGCGATCAGCGTGCCGGGGGGCGTCGCTCGGCGCAGCGTGCGAGCGATCACGCGCAGCACCTCATCGCCGCCATCATGGCCGACCGCCTCGTTGACCTGCTTGAAGTGGTCAACATCTACCACGAGCAACTGCTGGTCGGCCGCGCGGCCGATCGCCTGTTCCAGAAAGGCGCGGCGGTTGAGCAGGCCGGTGAGCGGGTCCGTCTCGGCCAGGCGCCGCGTGCTGATTTCCTGACGGACGGCCGTATCGCGCTCGATGCTGAGCAGGCGGATGCGATATGCAATCGCCAGGCTCGTGAGCAGCGCTTCCCAGGTCATTGCCGGAACGGTCGAGTTGTCGATCCAGAAATTCCACGGCACCAGCCCGGCATTGGCCGAGATCCGCAGCACCGCCATCGCGAGCGGTGACGCCCAGGTGAGCGCGAACAGCCATAGATAGTTGCTGCGCCGTCGCCACGCTCGCCACAGGAACGGCACCACCACGGCGGTCAGCGCAACGAACATCAGCGAGAATATCGGGTCCAGTGTACGGATCGCGACAGGCGCCAGCAGCAGGAACACTACGCCCAGCACCAGCATGGCCACCATCGCGATTTCGGTCACCCGGCCGACCCAGCCCTGGAAGATCCGCGCCTCGAAGAAGCTGCGGCTGAACGCCA
This sequence comes from Sphingomonas sp. JUb134, assembly GCF_004341505.2. Classification (NCBI taxonomy): domain Bacteria; kingdom Pseudomonadati; phylum Pseudomonadota; class Alphaproteobacteria; order Sphingomonadales; family Sphingomonadaceae; genus Sphingomonas; species Sphingomonas sp. JUb134. Next base: position 49,602 of record NZ_SLYP02000001.1, on the reverse strand, counting down.
GCGCGGCCGCTGCGGCCCAGGCTAGCAACACATAGTTGACGGTGATCCGCTGGTTGTTGGCGATGTCGGGCAACAGCCAGGCAAGTGCGCCCGACGAGGAAAAGGCATAGCCCGCCAGGCACAGCAGCATTGCGCAATAGGCGAGCTGGAAGCGGTGGCGCAGCACCTTCCACAAGGCCAGATTGTACACGATCAGCGCCACGCACAGCCCCAGGAAGGCGGCGTACACCGCCGTCAGCGTGAGCGTCTCGCGCTCCGCCTCGCTGCGCGTCACGAGCTTCGGCCCGACCACCAGGCCACGCAAATTGGCGGAGTCCTCCACTCGCCACAACAGCCGGGTGGCAGGCGCGGTGCGGGTGGGAAGGGCGAACTCCACCAGCGCGCCCATCTGGATGCGGCGCGTCAGTTCCTGCTGATCGGCACGGAACGACGCGATGTGGCCATCGGCATAGAGAATGTGCAGCACCACCGCGCGCTGCCAAAGGCTGCCCATCCGCAGCCGCAGCGGCTCCTCTGTGCTTCCCCGCAGCGTCAGCGGGTTGGATATTACCCAGAAGCTGCCGGGTCCCCAGTCCTGCTGGGGCTTGGTGCAGTTGAACCAGTCCGGCCGGGCAAAAAGCGCGCGTGAGTCGTGGCTGGCCGCCGCCGGCAGCACGCAGGTGGCAAGCGGCTCGACGGAAAGCGATACGGCGGACGCGGGAGCAAGGGCGACATTCGCCAACAGCAGAGCGCACAGCATCTGCGCTATTCGAATCAGGCTCCCGGTCACCGCTGGCGCAATATCGTTACGCCAACGAAAAAACCATTAACCTAGTTCGGAAATAATTGGAGGAAAGCGCCGGCCCCGGTCGCGAGGACCGGGGCCGGAGATTGGTTACGCCTTGGCGGGTGCCTTGGCCCGGCCGCCCTTCTTGGGCTTGCGGGGAGCTGCCGGGGTGATCTCGAAGGCGAGCGCGCCGTCCTTCAGCTTCACCGACACCTCGCCCCCGTGGACGAGCTTGCCGAACAGCAGCTCCTCGGCGAGCGGCTGCTTGATCTTCTCCTGGATCAGGCGGCCCATCGGCCGTGCGCCGTAGAGCTTGTCATAGCCGCGCTCGGTCAGCCACGCCTTGGCGGCCTCATCCAGGTGGATGTGGACGTTGCGGTCGGCAAGCTGGAGCTCGAGCTGGAGAATGAACTTCTCCACCACGCGCTCGACCACTTCGGTCGGCAGGTACCCGAACGGCACGATCGCATCGAGGCGGTTACGGAATTCCGGGGTGAAGAGCTTCTTCACCGCCTCCTCCTGCACGTCCTCGCGGCTGATCTGGCCAAAGCCGATCGACTCCTTGGCCATGTCCGACGCACCGGCGTTGGTCGTCATGATCAGGATGGTGTTGCGGAAATCGACGGTCTTGCCGTGGTGGTCGGTCAGCTTGCCGTTGTCCATCACCTGCAACAGGATGTTGAACAGGTCCGGATGCGCCTTCTCGATCTCGTCGAGCAGCAGCACCGAATGCGGGTTCTGGTCGACCGCGTCCGTCAAGAGGCCGCCCTGGTCATAGCCGACATAGCCCGGAGGGGCACCGATCAGCCGGCTGACCGAGTGGCGCTCCATATATTCGGACATGTCGAAGCGCTGGAGCGGAATGCCCAAGATCTCGGCGAGCTGGCGCGCAACCTCGGTCTTGCCGACGCCCGTCGGGCCGGAGAACAGATAGTTGCCGATCGGCTTGTCGGGATCGCGCAGGCCGGCCCGGCTGAGCTTGATGGCCGAGGAAAGCACCTCGATCGCCGGATCCTGCCCGAACACGACCCGCTTGAGGTCGGTGTCGAGGTTCGCGAGCACGCGCGTGTCGTCGGTCGAGACCGACTTCGGCGGAATGCGCGCCATGGTGGCGATCACCGCCTCCACCTCGCGGGTGGTGATGGTCTTCTTGCGCTTGTTGGGCGCCACCAGCATCTGCATCGCGCCGACCTCGTCGATCACGTCGATCGCCTTGTCGGGCAGCTTGCGGTCGTTGATGTAGCGCGCGGAGAGCTCCACCGCCGACTTGATCGCGTCGGGGGTGTACTTCACCGAATGGTGCCCCTCGAACGCGGTGCGCAAGCCGGTCAGGATCTTGATCGTGTCCTCGACCGACGGCTCGTTGACGTCGATCTTCTGGAACCGGCGCAGCAGCGCGCGATCCTTTTCGAAGTGGTTGCGGAACTCCTTGTAGGTCGTCGAGCCGATGCAGCGGATCGCGCCGCCCGACAGCGCCGGCTTCAGCAGGTTGGACGCATCCATCGCCCCACCCGAGGTCGCACCCGCGCCGATCACCGTGTGGATCTCGTCGATGAACAGGATCGCGTGCGGCAGCTTTTCGAGCTCGTTGACGACCTGCTTCAGCCGCTCCTCGAAATCGCCGCGATAGCGGGTGCCGGCGAGCAGCGCGCCCATGTCGAGCGAATAGATGACGGCGGGCAGCAGCACTTCCGGCACGTCACCCTCGACGATCTTGCGCGCCAGCCCTTCCGCGATCGCGGTCTTGCCCACGCCCGGATCGCCCACATAGAGCGGGTTGTTCTTGGAGCGGCGGCACAGGATCTGCACCGTGCGATCGACCTCGGCCGAACGGCCGATCAGGGGATCGACCTTGCCGTTCTTGGCCTTTTCGTTGAGGTCGACGCAGAACTGCTTCAGCGCGCTCTCGCCCTTGCCCTTGGGATCGGCCTTGGGCTTCTCCTCGTCGGCGCCCTTCACTTCGCGTGCCTCGGACGGCGAGCCGCCCTTGCCGACGCCGTGGCTGATATAGCTGACCGCATCGAGCCTGCTCATGTCCTGCTGCTGGAGGAAGTAGACGGCGTAGCTTTCGCGTTCGGAAAACAGCGCAACGAGCACGTTGGCGCCGGTCACTTCGTCGCGGCCGGAGGACTGGACGTGAAGGATCGCGCGCTGGACGACGCGCTGGAAGCCCGAAGTGGGCGAGGGATCGGTGGCCGAATCGACCTTCAGCGCGTCGAGTTCGGTGTCGAGATACTGGGCGACGGTCGCCTTGAGCTCGCCCAGGTCGACGCCGCAGGCGTTCATGACCTTGGACGCATGTTCGTCCTCCACCAGCGCGAACAGCAGGTGCTCGAGCGTGGCATATTCGTGCCGGCGGGTGGACGCAGCCTCGAGCGCCTTGTGCAGCGTGGTTTCGAGGGCGGAGGCAAAGGATGGCATCAGACGGATACTCCAACCGGGCCGACGAGCGTGCATCGGCCGTTTGCATCTATGTCGGAACGCAAGGGGCCCACATCAAGCGGCTGCCGGCCCCGGCGTTCCAGGAACGTTCCCTTGACCAGCGCCCCGATGGTCACCTTCGAAAGAGCGCGTCGGCGCTGGCCCGATGGGTCGTCGCCCGCTCAACCTGGCTTCGGCACCGGGCGATCTCCGCCTCCAGCGCTGCGATGCGTGCGTGAAGCTCCGCGACAGACAACGGATCCAGGTCCTCGCGGGCCAGCTGCGCCAGCGGATCGTCCTTGCGACGCGGCAGAAATTCCTCGGCGTCCATCGGCACAGCGTTGACCCTCCTTTGCGCGATGTCAATAACGCTGGGCAACGCGCGGGGAAGCAAAGGGAGCCAGATGCCGATGAACCTTCCCGAGAGCATTCCGGGTACCATGATCGCGATCGACCCGGAGGTGGCGGGCGGGCCCGAGGTGCTGGTGCCGGTCGAACGTCCGGTGCCACAGCCGGCGCCCGGCGAGGTGCTGATCCGGGTCGCGGCGGCCGGCGTAAACCGGCCCGACCTGCTTCAGCGCGCGGGCAATTACCCGCCGCCGCCTGGCGCGCCGTCCATCCCCGGGCTTGAGGTCGCCGGCACGGTCGCCGCGATCGGCGAGGGCGTGGATCCGGGACTGAGCGGTGCCACCGTCTGCGCGCTGCTGGCTGGCGGTGGCTATGCCGAATATGCGCTGGCACCCGCTGGCCAGTGCCTGCCGGTTCCCGAGGGGCTTTCGATGGCAGAGGCGGCGGCACTGCCGGAGACGCTGTTCACCGTGTGGACCAACCTGTTTGAGCGCGCCTATGTCCAGGCTGGGGATACGGTGCTCGTCCATGGTGGCACCAGCGGCATCGGCACCATGGCGATCAGCCTGTGCGCGCTGTTCGGGGTCGAGATCATCGTGACGGTAGGCTCCGACGACAAGGCCCAGGCGGCGCTGGCGCATGGCGCGACCCACGCGATCAACTACAAGACCGAGGACTTCGTCGAACGGGTCAAGGCGATCACCGGCGGCGCAGGCGTCGCGGCGGTGCTCGACATGGTCGGCGGCGACTATGTGCCGCGCAACCTGAAGTGCCTGGCCGAGGATGGGCGCCACGTCTCGATCGCGGTGCAGCGTGGCGCGGAGGCGACCATCCCGATCTGGCAGGTGATGCGCCGCCGCCTGACGCTGACCGGTTCGACGCTGCGCCCGCGAGATGCGGAGTTCAAGACACTGGTCGCCGAAGAGATCGCGCGGCTGGTCTGGCCCTTCGTGGTCGAAGGCAAGCTGCGCCCGCTGATGGACCGCAGCTTTCCGCTCTCGCAAGCAGCCGAGGCGCACCGGCGCATGGAGGCGGGCGACCACGTCGGCAAGATCGTGCTGACGATCGGCGACTGAACCGCCGGCGACCCGGTCGCCGGCGGAACGCCTCTACAGCCGCGTCACCGCATAATGCTCCTGCAGCGCGGCCACCACGGCATCGCTGTGGGTCGCGTCGCGTGCCTCGAACATCACCTCCAGCCGCGCCGCCTGGACGCTGGGGGAGGTGAAGAGCCGGTGATGCGACACCTCGATGATGTTGGCTCCGGCCGCCCCGATCCGCGTGGAGATCTCGCCGAGGACACCCGGGCGGTCGGGAATGTCGAGGATCAGTCGCATCAGCCGCCCGTCGCGCACCATCACCCGCTGGAGCACATTGGCGAGCGCGCGATTGTCGATGTTCGCCCCGCACACCGGCACGCCCACCTTGCGGCCACGGAACAGCTCCGGATAGGTCAGGAGCGCGGCGACGCCGGTCGCCCCTGCGCCCTCGGCGACGATCTTGGCTTCCTCGGCCAAGAGCGCGATCGCGCTCTCGATCGCGCGTTCGGGCACGGTCAGCACCTGCTTCACCAGCTGGCGCACGATCTCCAGCGGCTTGCGGCCGATGTCGCGGACGGCAATGCCTTCCGCCACGGTCGCACCGCCGACGCTGACGGGCGCTCCCGCCAGTTCCTGCGCCATGGCCGCATAGCTCTCGACCTCGACGCCATAGGTGACGATCGGCCGGCCCGCGCCCTGTGCTGCGAGCGCCGCGCCTGCGACCAGCCCGCCGCCTCCCACCGGAATCGCCAGCGTGTCGAGTTCGGGCACATCCTCGATCAGTTCGAGTGCGAGCGTCCCCTGGCCCGCGATCACCGCGTCGTCGTCATAGGGGTGGACGAACACCAGCCCCTGGTCGTCGGCGAGATTGTGGGCGTGGGCGGCGGCCTCGGCCAGGGTCGTGCCGTGCAGCACGACCTCGGCGCCCCAGCGGGCGGTGCGGGTGACTTTTGTGGAGGGCGTGAAGGCCGGCATCACGATCACCGCGCGGATACCGAGCAGCGCTGCGTGCCGGGCGACTGCCTGGGCGTGGTTCCCCGCCGACATCGCAACCACCCCCGCCGCGCGCTCTTCTGCGGAGAGCAGCGCGAGCCGGTTGGCGGCGCCGCGCTCCTTGAACGCGCCGGTAACCTGCAGCGTATCGAGCTTCAGCCAGACGTCCGCGCCGGTAATCCGGCTAATCGCGTCGCTGTGCACTACGGGGGTGCGGATCACCTTGCCGGCGATCCGGGTAGCGGCTGCGTGGACGTCTTGGGAAGTGATCACGTACGGCCCTCTTCGTTGGTGCCTCGTCGGCGGCGCGATGCGCCGCGCCTGCCTACAACCACCAAAGCCGCAACCGGACAAGGAAAAGCCGCGGGGTATACCGCGTAGCGACTTCCCCCGCGTCGATCCGATTCCGCTAGAGTGCGAGTAGAAGCACCCCTAAGCTCGACTTCGAATCGGGGAGGGGGAGTTGCTCGAGTTTCTGGGCCTGCCGCAGAACATCGCCTTTACTGCGGCGCTTGTTCTGATGCTGTTGATCGGACTGGTGCAGTTGATCGGCTTCGGCGTCGAGCTGGATGCCGATGCAGATCTGGACGCCGACATGGGTGGCGACCTGCTGTCGTGGCTCGGAGTCGGCCGAGTGCCGCTGCTGATGCTGCTGGTCCTGTTCCTCGGGATCTTCGGCTCGATCGGGCTGCTGGGTGAACAGGCGGCGCTCGAATGGACGGGCGCCCTGCTGAGCGGCTGGATCGCCGTGCCGGCCGCGGGCATCGCCGCGCTGCCGCTCACCGGGCTCGCGGCGCGTGGCCTGGCGCGGGTGCTCCCGCAAGACCACACCACTGCAATCCTGCTCGAGGAGCTGGTCGGTCGCTTCGCCCGGATCGTGATGGGTCGTGCAGTTCCCGGCGCGCCTGCTCGGGCTCGGGTCGAGGACCGTCACGGGCAGCCGCACTACGTCATGGTCGAACCCGACAACCCCGGACAGATCTTTGAAGAGGGGGAGCAGGTGCTGCTCGTCCGGCGCGAGAACGACGTGTTCCGTGCCATTTCTCGCGGCGATCACAAGTTGCCCCAGCTAGGAGCGTGACGATGAATACCGACGTGGTGGTGCCCCAATCCGGAATGCTGACCACCGTCGGCATCGTGGCAGGCGCCGCGCTCCTGCTGCTGCTGGTGATCGGCCTGTTGTTCGCCAAGCTCTACAAGCGCGCCTCGAAGGAGATCGGCTTCGTCCGCACCGGCGCCGGCGGGGAAAAGGTGGTCATCAACGGCGGTGCGCTGGTGCTGCCGGTTTTTCACGAGACCATGCCTGTCAACATGAACACTGTCCGGCTGGCGGTGGAGCGCAAGAACAGCGACGCGCTCATCACGCTCGACCGGCTGCGGATCGACGTGAAGGCCGAGTTCTACGTCCGCGTGAAGCCGGACGCCCAGTCGATCGCGATCGCCGCGCAGACGCTGGGCATGCGCACCATGCACCCCGATGCACTCAAGGAACTGGTCGAGGGCAAGTTCGTCGACGCGCTGCGCTCGGTGGCGGCCGGCATGACCATGGCGCAGCTGCACGAGCAGCGCAGCGAATTCGTGCAGAAGGTGCAGCAGGTCTCGTCGGCCGATCTGGCGATGAACGGCCTGGAGCTGGAGAGCGTCTCGCTTACCGGCCTCGACCAGACGTCGATCGAGCACTTCAACGCCAACAATGCGTTCGACGCCGAGGGCCTGACCAAGCTCACCGAGCAGATCGAGCTGCGCAAGAAGGCGCGCAACGATATCGAACAGGACACCCGCGTCCAGATCGAGACCAAGAACCTGGAAGCGGCACGCCAGTCGTTCCTGATCGGCCGCGACCAGGAGTTCGCCCGGCTCGAGCAGGAGCGCGAGCTGGAGGTGCGCCGCGCCGAGCAGGCGGCCGAGGTCGCGCGCGAGCAGGCTGCCCGGCAGCGCGAAGCCGATGCCGCGCGGATCGAGGCCAAGCGCCAGATCGACGCGCAGCAAATCGAGGCGGATCGCGCGATCAAGGAAGCGCGCATTGCCCAGGAACAGGCGCTCGAACTCGCCCGTCAGGAGCAGCAGATCGCCGTCCAGAACAAGAGCCGCGACGAGAGCCAGGCTCGTGCCGAGGCCGACAAGGCGCGCGCCGATGCGGTGGCGGCCGAGGAACAGGTTTCGACCAGCCGCGAGACCGAGATCGCCGAGCGCACCAAGCGGATCGAACTGATCGACGCCGCGCGGGAGGCCGAACGCGCCGCGATCCGCATCCGCGTCGAAGCAGAGGCGGAGAAACAGGCCGCCGCCGATCGCGCAGAGGCCGCGCGCCTTGCCGCAGAGGGCGAGGCGGAGGCCGCCAAGCTGCGCGCCGAGGCCGACCGCGTCCGCTTCGAGGTGGAGGCCGCCGGCCAGCGTGCGGTCAACGAAGCGGCGAACCTGCTGTCGTCGGACCAGGTGTCGCTCCAGACCAAGCTCGCGCTCTTGAAGGTGCTGCCGGAGGTCATCCGTGAAGCATCCAAGCCGCTCGAGGCGATCGACAGCATCAAGATCGTCCAGGTCGACGGGTTGACCGGCGCCGGCGGGACGGCGGGGGCGGGTGTCCCCGCGGACGGCGGCGGCGATCGCAACCTCGCCAACTCCGCGGTGCAGGCGGCGCTCCGCTATCGCGCGCAGGCGCCGATGATCGACGGGCTGATGAAGGAGCTCGGTTTCGACGGCGGCTCGCTGGACGGGCTGGTAAAGGGCGCGGCGCTTACGGCCAGCGGTCCGGTGACGCCAGCCGCCGCGAACCTGCCGGCTGCGGCGGAGTAGCGGCGCCAAGCGAAGGGGAAGCGGTGTTGCTCCTGCGCAGGGCGGTCTGATCGGACCCGCGCCCCTTTTCGCAAAGCATTGCCGGAATAACGCTTTGCCGGCAGCTGTGCTTGCCTCTGTCCACTTCGCGCACTAAGTCTGTTCCGGATACGGCCACCCCGCGAGGGGTGGCCCTTATTGTTTCTGGAGAACTGCCGTGGCCCAGCCGTTGATGCCGCATGCGACCGCTTCCTGGCTGGTCGATAACACGTCGCTGTCGTTCGAGCAGATCGCCGACTTCTGCGGCCTGCACATCCTGGAAGTGCAGGCGATCGCCGACGACACTGCCGCAACCAAGCTCACCGGCCGCGATCCGGTCCGCGCCCACGAACTGACGCAGGACGAGATCGAAAAGGGCCAGGCCGATCCGAACTATCGCCTCAAGATCCAGAAGGGTCCCGAGCAGGTCCGCCGCACCAAGGGGCCGCGTTACACCCCGGTGTCGAAGCGCCAGGACAAGCCGGACGGCATCGCCTGGATCATCCGCAACCATCCGGAGATCTCGGACGGCGCGATCGGCAAGCTGATCGGCACCACCCGCACCACCATCGCCGCGATCCGCGACCGTACGCACTGGAACATCGGCAACATCGTGCCGAAGGATCCGGTCACGCTCGGCCTGTGCTCGCAGCGGGAGCTCGATGCACTGGTGACCAAGGCCGCCAAGGCCGCGGGCATGGAAGCACCGACCGACACGCGCTTGGAGGGCGACCGCGAGGCACTGCTGGAGCAGCTGCGCAACGAGCGGCAGCAGGCGGTGCGCGATGCCGAGGCACTGGCGAACGGCGAGACTGCCGAGCCTGCCCCGGCCTTCATTGATCCGTTCAAGCGCTGATCGCCAACGTTCCCGTCCCTCCGCGCTTGCGGGGGACGGGCTCGGCGGGCCCGAGGCCCTGCCGCTTCTGCTGAGGCAGAAAGCCGATTAGCTTCTCCCCGTCCGACTCGGGGATAACTGGCATGACCGACCTTCGCGAGCGCGCTGTCGCGCTCTACGACGCCTTCACCCACGAGCACCGCGATCGTCGCGCCTTCATGCGGGAGATGGTCGCCCTCACGGGCTCCGCCGTCGCTGCCGAGGCGCTGGTCGCAGCGATCGCGGCGTCTCCTGCCGCAGCGCAGCAGGTCCAGCCCGACGATCCTCGCCTTCGTACTGCCACGCGCAAAGGGGTCGAGGCGGGTAAGCCGGCCGCAGCCTATTTCGCGGCACCCCGAGAGGCCGGCGGTCGCAAGCTCGGTACGGTGTTGGTCATCCACGAGAACCGGGGCCTGACAGAGCATATTCGCGACGTGGCAAGGCGCGCGGCGCTGAGCGGGTTCCGAGCCGTCGCGCTCGACCTGCTGGCGCCGCAGGGCGGCACGCCTGCCGACGAGGACCGCGCACGCGAGATGATCGCCAGCATCGACATGGACTTGGCCCTTCGTCAGGCAGTCGCCACCATCGATCGTGCGGCGCGGCAGCGGGGCGGCTCCGGAAAGGTGGGCGCGGTCGGCTTTTGCTGGGGCGGCGCCTTCGTCAATCGCCTGGCGATCGCCGCCGGACCTGCGCTCAGCGCAGGCGTGGCATATTACGGACCTGCGCCCGCCCCTTCCGAGGCGACGAAGGTCCAGACGCCGCTGTTGCTACACTATGCGGGCAAGGACCAGCGCGTGAACGCAACGGGCCTGCCTTGGGCAAAGGCGCTGGAGGCGGCAGGAAAGCAGGTCGAGACCCACGTCTATCCGGACGTCGATCACGCCTTCAACAACGACACGTCGGCACAACGATATGATCCCGCGGCGGCAAAGCTCGCCTGGGAGCGGACTACGCGCTTCTTGCATGCCCGGATCGACGGCTAGGCCGCCGAAGCCGGCGATCAGCCGATCGAGGCTGCAATCCGCTGTTCGAGTGTGCCGCAGCGCGCGGGGAGGGCCGCCAACACGGTGCTCCGCTCCTCGGCCGACATCGCCGTCCAGTTGGCGATCTCTTCGCGCGTGCGGCCGCAGCCGAAACACCAGCCGCTCTCGAGGTCGAGCGTGCACACCAGGACGCACGGGCTTTCGACCGCGACCGGCGCAACATAGTCGATGAAATCGTCCACGCGGCCTTGCCCGATCAGGCGGTGAGTCGAACGTCCAGAAAAGCCGGGATGGGGCCGTTCCAGCCGCCATCGTCCGCCACCGCATCCTCGGCCTCGCGGCGACGGCGCGGTTCTTCATGGCGGGGCGCCCGTTCCTCCCGGGTGCGGCGAGGTTCTTCGGACCGCGGGGTGCGATCCTCGCGGCTGCGGCGATCGCGTGAACGATCGGCCCGCGGTGCCCGTGGCTCCGGCGTAGCTTCCGCTTCCGCAGCCGGCACGCCGCCCAGATCGAGCACCTCGATCTTCTGGCCGGTCAGCTTCTCGATGTTGGCGATGTTCTCGGCATCGTCGGGCGTGACGAACGTATAAGCCGTGCCCGTCGCGCCACCGCGGCCGGTGCGGCCGATGCGGTGGACATAGTCGTCCGGATGCCAGGGCGCGTCATAGTTGAAGACGTGGCTGACACCCTTCACGTCCAGGCCGCGCGCGGCGACGTCTGACGCGACCAGGATGTTGACCTCGCCGTTCTTGAACCGGTCCAGCTCGGCGATACGCGCCGACTGTTCCATGTCGCCGTGGATCTCGGCCGAACGGAAACCCGCGCGCTGCAGGCTCTTGTTGAGCTCGCGCACGGTCGTCTTGCGGTTGGAAAAGATGATCGCGGTGCGGACCTCGTCCGAGGACAGGAGCCGGCGCAGCACGTCGCGCTTCTTGGCCGCACTGACATGGACCACCCGCTGGGTGATGTTGGTGTTGGTGGTCGCCGGTCGCGCGACCTCGATGGTCTTGGGGTTCTCAAGGAACTTGTCCGCCAGCTTCTTGATCGGCGGCGGCATGGTGGCCGAGAACAGCAGCGTCTGCCGCTGCTTGGGAAGCTTGGTGCAGATTTCCTCGATGTCGGGGATGAACCCCATGTCGAGCATGCGGTCGGCTTCGTCGATCACCAGGAGATTGCAGCCGGTGAGCAGGATCTTGCCCCGGCTGAACAGGTCCATCAACCGCCCCGGGGTCGCGATCAGCACGTCGACGCCCTTTTCGAGCGCCGCCAGCTGGTCCCCCATCGATACGCCGCCGATCAGCAACGCCATCGACAGCTTGTGGCCAGCGCCGTACTTCTCGAAGTTCTCGGCAACCTGGGCCGCGAGTTCGCGGGTGGGCTCCAGGATCAGCGAGCGCGGCATGCGCGCGCGGCTGCGACCCTGCGCCAGAATGTCGATCATCGGCAGCACGAAAGCGGCCGTCTTGCCGGTGCCGGTCTGGGCGATGCCGATCAGGTCGCGCATCATCAACACAGACGGAATCGCGCTCGCCTGGATCGGCGTCGGCTCCGTATAGCCCGCCTCCGTTACGGCGTGCAGCAGTTCATCGGAAAGACCGAGATCGGCAAAGTTCATGGGGTTTCCGGAAAACGGCACCGTCGCGGCACCGGAATGCAGGTCCGCGCCTTGCGGATTTCTGCCGGATTGTCAAGCAGAACGCGCCTCAGCGGCCGGGAACGAGCATTCGGAAAGACGAGATGCGGCACTGCCCCCCAGAGCGGGAGCGAATCGTATCGCGCGACGCGCACACCATCCCGTCCGCGGTCGGCTTGAGGTAGAAGCCCGAGTAGAAGTCGAGCGTCGGGCAATCCTCCTCCAGGCGCGCCCGCAGCCGCTTCCCGCCGGTCAGCATCAGGTCGACGCTGTCGGTGCGGGTGATCGACACCGCCGCCAGATTGGCGACGGGCACACAGCGGTCGGTGCGTTTCTCCACCCAGTTGATCGCCGGCAGCGCACGCGAACTGGAGGCGGGGGTGACTTCCATGCGCGGCACCCGCACGATGATTCGCTGGATGCGCACCTCCCTGTGCACGACCGTGCCGGCCGGAACGCTCACGCGCTGCTGGGCCCCGGCCATGGGGGCCGCGAGCGTCAGCAGCAGAAGCACGGGGACAGGCTTCGGTACGGGCATGGGGCTCTCTTCTCAGCCCCTGGGTTTTAACCGGTGATGAACTGGCGGCAAGCCTCTCGGCCGTGTAGCGCGACGGGATGACCGCACAGACCCGCCTGATCCATGCCATTCGGGAAGCGCTAGGCGAGTGCAGCCTCACCACCGACGCCGACCAGATCGCGCCCTTTCTCACCGATTGGCGCGGGCGCTTCCATGGCGCGGCCGCCGCGATGCTGCTGCCGACCTCCACCGCCGAGGTGGCCACCATGGTTCGCCTGGCGGTTGAGCATCGGGTGCCGCTGGTCGCACAGGGCGGCAACACATCGATGGTGGGCGGCGCGACGCCGCCTGCGGACGGATCGGCGCTGCTGCTGTCTACTCGCCGCCTCGATCGCATTCGACGCCTCGACGCTGGGGCTGCACTCGCGGTGGCCGAGGCAGGCGTGATCCTGCAGAACCTTCATGAGGCCGCTGCGGAAGCCGGCTGCCGCTTTCCGCTCACCCTGGGCTCGCGCGGGACGGCGACGATCGGCGGCCTGATCTCGACAAACGCAGGCGGTACCCAGGTGCTGCGCTGGGGGACGATGCGGCGGCTCGTGGCCGGGGTGGAGGCAGTGCTGCCCGATGGCAGCATCCACGATGGGCTCACGCCGCTGCCCAAGGACAATCGCGGCTACGACATCGACCAACTGCTCGTCGGCGCCGAAGGCACGCTGGGGATCATCACCGCCGCGACATTGCGCCTTGCCCCCGCGATCCTTGGCCGCGCTGTCGCCTGGGTGGGCATCGCCGACCCGGAGGCGGGGCTGGCGCTCCTGCGACGGATGCGAGGGGCGACCGATGCGATCGAGAGCTTCGAGATCATCCCCGGCGACACGCTGGAGCGCGCAGTGCAGTATCTGCCGGACGCGCGGTCGCCGCTCAGCGGCACCCACCCATGGCACCTGTTGATCGAGGCGGTCGCTGCGACCCCGGAGGCCGAGGCGCCGGATGCCCTGCTCGCGCGACTGCTCGGCGACGCGCTGGACGCCGGTCTCGTTGCCGACGCGGTGATCGCCACATCAGAGGCGCAGGCGGAGGCGTTCTGGCGGCTGCGAGACTCGCTCTCGGCAGCAGAGCGCGCCGCAGGCCCGGCGGTACAGCACGACATCTCCGTGCCGGTGAACCGGATGCCGCGCTTCATGGTCGAGGCGGCAGCGGCGGCAGAGGCGCGCTTTCCCGGCACCCACGCCACCGCCTTCGGACACTTGGGCGACGGCAACGTCCACTTTCATGTGCGGGCGCCTGCGGGCGTCGATCCGGCACGCTGGATCGCGGAGGAGGCGCCCGGCATCACCACCTTCGTTCACGACCTGGTGGTTGCCGCCGGCGGCTCGATCTCGGCCGAGCACGGCATCGGCCAGATGAAGCGCGACGAACTGGCCCGTCTCGGCTCGCCCGCCCGCCTGGCGGCGCTGCGGGGGATCAAGCAGGGGCTCGACCCGATGAACCTGTTCAATCCCGGCAAACTGGTGACGCTTGCGCCCGTCGACGGGGCGAAATAGACGCGCAAGCTGGGTTCCAGGAGATCAAGAATGGCCACGGCGCCGAAGAACAACGGGCTTCCTCTGTTTTACAACCAGCTCGAACCGCTTTCGAGCCAGCAGCACGCCAACTACAAGGTTCGCGTTGCGGATCGTGCGCCGTTCCTGGTCAACGAGCATGCCGTGCCGGTCACCGTCGAAGAATTCCCGCTGGTGCAGCGTCGCATGCCGATCGTCTTCTCGGTGGGCGAGGATCCCGTTCCGCTCGCGCTGATGGGCCTGAACGAGGGCGTCAACACCTTCATCGACGCCGACGGCCGGCTGATCGACCCGGAAGTGTACGTCCCGGCCTATGTCCGCCGCTATCCGTACATGCTCGCCCGCCTGCGTCCGGACAGCGAGGACCTGTCGCTGTGCTTCGATCCGACCGCGGACACGATCGGCGCGTTCGAGGACGGCGAGGCGCTGTTCGACGGCACCGAGCCGAGCGAGACCACCAAGCAGATCCTGCAGTTCAACGAGCAGTTCGAGCAGGCCGGCCAGCGCACCGCGATGTTCATGAAGGAGGTCAAGGACCTGGGCCTTCTGATCGACGGTGAAGTCTCGATCCAGCCGGACGGCGCCGAGCAGCCGTTCATCTACCGTGGTTTCCAGATGGTCGACGAAAAGAAGCTCAACGAGCTTCGTGGCGACCAGCTGCGCAAGATCCAGCAGAACGGCATGCTGCCGCTGCTCTATGCGCACATCTTCTCGCTGTCGCTGATGCGGGACCTGTTCGCGCGTCAAGTGCGCGCGGGCATGATCGCGCCCCAGCCGACCGCCTGATCGGACGTCCCGCCGGGTCAAGCCCGGCGAGACGCAGTACGAATCGCAAGCGCCGTCCGTCTTCCCGATGGGCGGCGTTTCGTCGTGCGCGTCAGGCAATGCATCGCAAGTGTCGGCAAACGCTTGAACCTTTGCGCTTGATATCTATATTCTCTGGTACGCGGTCTCGTGTTCCCCCCTTTCGCGGGATCGTGTGACACGCTTTCAGCGTGTCTCCTCCCTGAACCTAGGCCACCTCGTGCTTCGTGCACGGGGTGGTTTTTTTATGCGCTATTCGGCGGCAAGCGCCGGCGGAAGCGCTTCCGCGGCGACGGCTGCGATCATGTGGGCGAGGGCGGCAGCGAGGCGGGGAAAGCCGGGACCAACCTCCGTCAGCGTGGGATCCAGATAGAGGCCGCGATCGAACTCGATCTGGACCGCGTGCACGTTGCGTGCGGGCGCCCCATGGGTCGTCACCACGTGCCCACCGGCGTAGGGCTGGTTACGGGCGATCCGAAGGCCGGCATCCCGCGCGGCGGCTTCGAGCGCATCCACCAGGCGCCGCGCTGCCGAGCGCCCGTGTCGGTCGCCCAGCACGACCTGCGCAGGCGTGACGCCCGGCAGCGATGGCATGGAGTGGATGTCGAGCAGGATGGCGACGCCGAACCGCGCGTGCGCCGACGCGAGCGCGGCAGCCACCGCGGCGTGGTAGGGACGATGTTGGGCCATGATGCGGGCAGTAACCTCGTCCGCGTGCAACCGGCGCTTCCAGATGTCGCCCGCGCTGCTGGCGCGCCGGGGTATGAGCCCCAGCCCGCTGCGCAGCCGCGCCGAGGCCCGGGGCTGCACCATGGGGTCGGCGCCCGCGTCGACCTGCGGATCGCGCTCCTGCTCGCTCCGGTTCAGGTCGATCCAGGCGCGAGGAAGCTTGGCGACGAACAGCGTGTGAGGTCCGCGCGCCGCAAGCGCCACCTGGTCGACCAGCCGGTCCTCCAGCGGTAGCAGCGCCGCAAGCGGCACCCGCAGCAGATCCCGCATCGCCTCCGGATAGGCGCGGCCGGCATGCGGCACCGAAAGCACCAGCGGCGTTACCGGATCGGCGGGACCGTGCAGGTCAAAGGGGAGAGGCGGCGCGGGCACGCCCTGGATGCTAGGCCCCGCGGCGATCCGGAGCAACGCGCTGGAAAAGCGGCAGGGGTTCGCCCATAGACGCGGGCGCTCGTACGAGAGGGATGCATGTACAGGATTCTGCTGGCCGAGGACGATCAGGTGATGCGCGAGTATCTGACGCGCGCGCTCGAACGTTCCGGCTACCGCGTGGCGGCGGTCGATCGCGGGACGGCCGCCTTGCCGTTGCTGGAGAGCGAGACGTTCGATCTGCTCCTCACCGATATCGTAATGCCCGAGATGGACGGCATCGAACTCGCACAAAAGGCGCAGGAGATCGCACCCGAGATGCGGGTGATGTTCATCACCGGTTTTGCGGCAGTGACGCTGAAGGCGGGCAAGGCCGTGCCCCAGGCCCGGGTGCTGTCAAAGCCCTTCCACCTGCGCGACCTGGTGCGCGAAGTGGACCAGCTGTTTGCGGAGGACAGCGTCCCCTCGCACAGCTGAGCAGATTTTTTGGGTTCGGCCACTTTCGGTGCTTGCGCTCCCCAGCGCTCCCCGCTAGAGGCCGCACTCCCGGCGGGCGTGTAGCTCAGTGGTAGAGCACTGTGTTGACATCGCAGGGGTCGCAAGTTCAATCCTTGCCACGCCCACCACGGAAAAACCCGCCAGCGCACTGCGTTGGCGGGTTTTTTCATGTTGGTGCCCTGTGCCAGAAATTCGGCACATCTTTCGTCCGACATCTCGACGACTTGGCGCCGCCCGACGGGCCGGTGGTTCCCGACAAACCCGCTTCAGCCCGC
Organism: Sphingomonas sp. JUb134; assembly: GCF_004341505.2. Classification (NCBI taxonomy): domain Bacteria; kingdom Pseudomonadati; phylum Pseudomonadota; class Alphaproteobacteria; order Sphingomonadales; family Sphingomonadaceae; genus Sphingomonas; species Sphingomonas sp. JUb134. The sequence continues at coordinate 32,979 of NZ_SLYP02000001.1, read as the reverse complement.
CGATCAGGGATCGAGCGGGTCGAGCGGATCGATCCGTGCCGAACGAGGATCGGGGCGGAAGGTGAGCTCGGTAGGCGAGAGCCGGCGGCCGATCACGCCGGGTTCGTAGCCGAGTTCGCGGCGGTTCCTCTCCCCAAAGGCGGGGCTCTCGATCATCCGGCTCTGGTCCGGGTTGCAGACGATGAGCGCCTCGCGATCGAGCGGCGCTCCCAATGCCATCAGCCGTCGCGTGGCGTTGCGCAGGTTGGTGGTGGTGTGTCGAGCATAGGGCTCGATGACGATCGCCTCGGCAGGCACGCCATAGCGCTCGATCAGCGCGCGGCGCATCTCGGCGGCCTCGTTATGGGGCGTGCCGTGCGGGTGTGCGCGGCCACCGCTCACGATGATGAAGGGGGCGTCTCCGTCCGCAAAGCGGTTCGCGGCGAGCCGGACGTGGTATTTTCCGCCGGGGCTGAGCGGCATGTCGGGAACCTCGGGGCCGATTCCTGTCAGCACGACGGCCGTATAGCGGTAGCGGGACCAGTCGAGGCCGCGGGCCCGCGCCATCGCCGCGGCGTTGTCACCGCCGTCGATCGGCTCGAATCCGCTGGCATCGGTGCGGTCGTTCACGTCGAGCAGCGCCAGGCCCAGTTCCATGCTCGGATCGAGCGTCTGCAAGGAGCCGGCACGCGGCGTGTTGCGCAGGCGGACCGCAGCCGCCAGGCGCGTCTGCGCCTCCGTGCTGCCGAACGCCGCCGATGGCCCGTCGATGGAAGGGTAGCGCGCGGGCATTCCCAATGCATAGACTCGGACGATCGCGTTCAGCCCGCGGATCTCCCGGGCAAGGCCGGAGGCGAGGCCGTCGTCGGGAACCAGCCGCCGATCGCGCAGCAGCGGGGCGGCATTCCGCTCCACCGCATGCGCAAGCGCTGCCAATTCCTGCTCATCCCACAGCGCGGCCTCCGCCACGCACGGGGCCGCCTCTGCGCAGGCGGCGGTGCGTTTCGCACGCGTCGCAAGTGTGGTGGCGAGGCTGCGATCGGCGCGGAGCCGGGTGATCGTCTCCGGCGACCGACCCATCGCATCGAGCATCGGGAACAGCCGCTGCGCCAGAACCTCGGTCGCGCGGTCGCGAACCTCGGCTGCCACAGCAGGCTGAACCGCCGCCGCGCACATCACGGCGGCGAGGGTGATGCGAAGCGCCCGGTGCCTCACCACGACTTGGAGACGACCAGACGGAAGTTCCGGCCGAAGATCGGGCGACCGTAGATGGCCTCGCTGCTGCCCTGGCCGCTCAGCGAGTCGGTGCGGGTATTGCCTTCGGTCAGGCCATGCGCGTTGAACAGATTGTCGCCGACCACCTGCACCTGCCAGCTCGCCCGGCGCAGCGTCACGCCCGCGCCGATCGTGCCGTAGGAGGGCAGCGCGGTGTTGTTGTAGAGGTCAACGTAGCGCTTCCCCATGTAGGTGTAGCGGCCATAGACCGAAATGTCCGTCTCGCCCGAGGTGAAGTCGAAGCTCGGCCGGATGTTGCCGTAGATCTTGGGCTGGCGCACAATCTGATTGCCTTCCGCCTGCTCGGGATCGGCGCCGGTCGCGCTTTCGAAGTTCTTGTACTTCGGGTCGCTGACGGTGAGCGCGCCGTTCAGGGTGAACCAGGGGGTCACGGACCAGGCGCCATCGAATTCCACGCCCTTGACCTGCGCCTCGCCGATGAAGGGGACGTTCACGTCGTTGCGGCCGGTGGTCGGGTCGTACGCCAGGAACGAGGCGTTGAGCGGGTCGAAGTTGGTGTAGAAGCCGGTGACGTAGAGGTAGGAGCGCCCGGCGGCGAGCTTCAGCCCGGCCTCGAACTGGTCGGCGACCGTGGTGATGATGGTCGGGTTGATGCTCATCACCGTCTGGACGCTGGGCGGCGTCTCGAGGTGCGAGGCGCGGCCATAGACGCCGACATGGTCGCTGAAGTCATAGTTGGCGCCGACCGTCCAGTTGGTGACGTTCGGCTTGCCCTTCTGGTTGATGATCGCTCCGGTGAAGGCGCGGGTGGCATCGTCCGCCAGCGTGGTGCGATCGCCCAGGTCGGCCTGCTCGGTCAGTGCCGCCCAGCCTTCGTAGCTGTAGCGCTCGTGGCGGATGCCGGCGTCGATGCGCAGGCCCGGGACGATCTCCCAGGTGTCGTTGGCATAGATGGCGAACATCTTCGCGTCAGAGTCGCCCTGGTTCAGCGTGGCGGCGTAATTAAGCACGCCGTTGTCCGTCACCCGGCCGAGTTCTGCACCCGAGGCCGAATAGGCGACGAGGTCCAGCGTGCGCGGCTTACCCGCGACCTCGATCAGATAGTTCTGGTAGAGCGTCCGGCTGTCCTCGCCATAGAGACTGGCGTAGAGGCCGAGCTTGATGTCGTGGCTGCCGATGCCGGTCTCGAACTTCTTGGCGACGGTGAAATTGCCCTGGCCCGAATAGAACTTCGAGTGGATGTCGCGATACTGGCCCTGCATCACCAGGCCCGATGCCGCATCGGGATCATAGACGGTGTTGGTCCCCGCCAGCACATAGCCGAAGCGGTTCACCGCCCCGAACGCAGCGGTCGCGCGCGCCAGATAGCCGTTGGCGAAGCTGTCGGCGTCGGCCGGATTGGTGGTCGAGTAGAAGGCGGTGAAGTCGAGCTTGCCCTGCGTGTATCCGACCTTGGCCGAAACGAGCCACCCGTCGAAATCGGCGTCATATTGTGCGCCGAAGTTCACCATCTGCATGTGGCGACCGTCGGAGAGATCGCTGGTGCGGCTCTGGATCACGCCGGCGCCGTCGCGATACTTCAGGTTCACGTTGCGCAGCGCCGGCGAGTTCATCGTGCCGGTGAAATAGTCGATGTACGGATCGAGCGAGACGCTTGGGTCGCGCGGGTCGGCGATGGGGATCGGCAGATAGAAGACGTTGTGGTCGTTGACGTAGTTGAGGTTCAGCTTGATCGAACCATTGTCGAGGTCGTGCTTGAGGTTCGCGCGGATCTGGCCGCCCTTGTCGTTCGGGAAGCCGTTGTCGCGGTAGCCGTCGTGATACCGCAGGAAGCCGCCGACGGCGTAGTAGGTGTCTTTGGCAATGGGGCCGGACTGATAGGCATCCAGGCGGTAGAGGCCCGTGTCACCCAGCGTCAGCTGCGCCTTGCCGCGCGGCGTCTCCTCACCGGTGACGGTGATGGCATTGATGATCGCGCCCGAATAGCTGGCGTAGACCGGGGCCGGACCACCGCGGACGACTTCGGCATGGTCCGTCATCAGGTCCTGCTTGAGGATCGCGTCGCCGCGGAAGAACACGCCGTCGTTCTCGTGGAACAGGGGAAGGCCGTCCTGCTGGAAGCTGACGAAGCCGCCGTCGTTCGGCAGACCGCGGATACGGTAGATGTTCTGCACCTCACCGCCGGTGATCTCCGTCTGGAAGCCGGGCAGCTGGCCGATCAGGTCGGCGAAGTTGACCGGTGCGATCTTCTCGACGTCCGCCTGGGAGATGGTGTTGATGGCATAGGACACATCGAACCGCCGCTGCGCGCGGGTCGATCCGGTGACGATGATTTCTTCGGGCGGCACGTCGCCGACTGCTGCCTGCGGGTCCGACGCTTCGGCCGATGCAGCCGCTGAAGTCGTTTCCTGCGCCCAGGAAGGTGCGGCGACGAAGCACAGCGCGGGAAGAGCGGCGTAGGCGAGCTGCTTGATGTTCGGCATGATATCCCAGTTCTGAACAGTACCCGGAAAGGGCAGGCGACTGGGGCCGAGCGGCTACGGCAAAGCCATGACAGATCTGTTACGGAGTCGAACCGGTTGCAGGCCTATTTGCCTGCTGGCCGAGTCTTCTGGTCATCAATGAAGGGCAAGCCGGCATGTCTTTGGTACTATGCGCGAGGACGGGAATAGCGCTGGCTTAGGCGGGGCATCGGCGAGGGCAGAGCTGATGCCGTCAGCTCCGCCCTCATGTTGCATCAGGGGCCTACGTCCGCGCCGTCGGGCTTCAGGCGATAGTTGGTGGTGGTGCCGAGGCCGAGTGCCTGGGCGACGCGGTCGTTCCAGCCATACGGATCGTTGCGGATTACCGGTTCGCCGGCTTCGTCGAACAGCACGGTCTGGTAGAGCATCCGCACCGGGATCTCGCGCGGCAGCTTGACGAAGGTCTCCTTGCCGGTCGCGCGCGCCTTGTTCCACTCGTCGATCACGCCCTCGTCCTTGGCGAGCATCTCGGCAAAGCCCAGCGCATCCTCGACGCGAACGCAGCCGTGGCTGCGCTGGCGCTGCACCTGCTGGAACAGCGGCTTGGCCGGCGTGTCGTGCAGGTAGATGGCGTGATCGTTCTGCATGTCGAACTTGACGAGGCCGAGCGAGTTCTTCGGGCCAGGCTGCTGGACGATCCAGCCGTCTTCCCACGCCATGTTGTTGCGGCGCAGATAGTCCGATCCCTTGCCGGCGATCTCCTTTTCCTGGATCGAGCGGGGCACGGTCCAGGTCGGGTTGGCGACCAGGCGGAAGATCGGCGACCCCAGCTGCGGGGTCTCGTTGTCCGGCTCGCCCACCACGACCTTGCGACTGTTCACGAGCTTGCCGTCGCGCCAGTAGCTCAGCCGTGCCGCCGCCACATTGACGTCGATGCGGGTACCGGGAGGGGTGCGCTCGATCCAGCGCAGCCGCTCCATGTTCACCGCGATCGCGCGCGCACGATCCGCGTCGGAAAGGTTGAGGATGGCCAGCGCGTCGCTGCCGATCACGCCGTCCGGCTTGATGCCGTAGTCGGCCTGCATCTGCTTGACGGCAGCCGCCATGGCGGGCGTGTAGCGATTGCCGCCTGCCGCCGCACGATCCAGATAGTCCGAAGCGACCAGCTGGCTGGCGATCAGCGGGATGCGCGCGTCGGTTGCGCCCGGCTTCAGCGGCTCGCCCTTGTCCGGGATCACCGGCGTCGCGCCCTCGCCCTGCTTGCGCAGCGCCAGATAGGCTTGCGACAGCTTGCGGTAGTTCGCGTCCTGCGGGGCCAGGCTTTCCAGCCACTCGCCGACCTTGCCCTGCTGAAGCGCTTGGACGAGCCCCTGCTTCAGATCGGGGTTGGGCCGGGGAACGGTGTAGACCTCATAGAGCTTGGTCGGATCGGTTGCGCCACGAGCCAGCGCGCCGGCATAGGCGAGCGCCGCCTTGGTCAAAGGCGCTTCGTCCTCGCCGGCCGGAACCTCGAAGTTCATCTTGTCGAGGCCATGGGCGGCGCGCTTGTTGAGGGCGTCGCGCAGCTGGTCGGCTGTGGACTTCGACCACTGCGCGGGCTGGGCGCTCTCGCCGGCTTCGGTCTGGTTGGACGGGGAAGTGTTGACGTTGCACGCCGACAGCGTGAGCGACATCGCCAGCAACGATGAACCGATAAGACCGACGCGCACCCGCTTCTCCTCGTTATTTTGCAGGCAGATAACGTCCGGACTGCCGTTTCGCTCCCGCAAGGAGCCTTCCGAGCCGTTGCCGCAACCGCGGGGCGGTTCGTCGGTTGAGGGGGAAGAAGAGGAGACGCGTCATGGTCGACCGCGACATGGGTACGCCCGATCACAATCTGTCCACCGAGCATCAGAAGACGGGGGACGCAGCCCTTCCGAGCGACACGCTCGACAAGCCTGCGGACGAGGTGTCCCCGGCCAAGGACTTCGATCCCGCCGGCGACGTGGGCAAGCCGCAGCCGAGCGGCCGCTGACCGGTCAGAGATAGTCGGCGAGCGCGAGCCAGGCCTTCTGCTTGGCCGCAACCCCGACGGTGTGCAGCGGGCTGCTGGAGGGCAGGGCAACGATCGCATAATGCGCCGCCGCCTCGCCCAGCTGTGCCCGCCCATGGCGAAGCGCCGTGCCGCCGTTGAAGCCGATCGCGCGCAACTGCGGCAGCGTCGCGACCAGCGCGGCGAGGTCATTGGCGGCGAGGTCACGGATGGCCGCGTCGCTGCTGCCGGTCCGCCGCGCCTGGGCGACGACGTCCCACAAGCCGATCCCGGAGGCCTGCAAGGCGGCGAGCCGCTCCGCATAGGCGAGCGGCACCAGGTCCCGCCCGGCGACTGGCGACATCAGCCGCCAGAACTGGTTCTGCGGGTGCGCGTAATAACGCTGCTCGGCGAGTGAGCGCTCGCCGGGCAGGCTGCCGAGCACCAGGACGCGCGTCGTGGCGTCGACCACGGGCGGGAAGCTGCGCTTGAGCGTGTCGGTCACAGCGCCTGGCCCGCCGCCCAGCCGCTCGCCCAGGCCCATTGGAAGTTGTAGCCGCCCAGCCAGCCGGTCACGTCCATCGCCTCGCCGACGACGTACAGCCCCGGCAGGTGCCGCGCCGCCATGGTGCGCGACGAGAGCCCCTCGGTCGCGATGCCGCCTACCGTCACCTCCGCCTTGGCAAAGCCTTCGCTGCCGTTCGGGACGAAGCGCCAGTCGCCAAGCCGCTGCTCGGCATCGCGAAGCGTGGCGTCACGCTGGTTGCCGAGTTCTCCCACCACCGCCAGGCGTTCGGCGAGGGCCTCGGCAAGTCGGTCGGGAAGCGCCGTCGAAAGCACCGTGCGCAGACCCGCACGGGGGCGGGTGCGCTTCGCCTCCAGCAGCCACCCCGCATCCTGATCGGGCAGGAAATCGATGCCGATCGCATCGCGGTGGCGCCAATAGGAGGACACCTGGAGGATCGCCGGACCCGACAGGCCGCGGTGGGTGAACAGCGCCGCCTCGCGAAACGCCGCCTTGCCGCAGCGCGCGACCACTTCGGTGGCCACGCCGGACAGGGAGCGGAACAGCGCTTCCTCCGGCGGCAGCGTCAGCGGCACGAGCGCCGGGCGCGGCTCGACGACCTTCAGCCCGAACTTGCGGGCGAGATCATAGGCGAAGCCGGTGGCGCCGAGCTTCGGGATGGAGGGACCGCCGGTGGCGATCACCAATGCCGGCGCCGTGAGCGTGGCGTCCCCATGCACCACCGTAAAGCGTCCGTCCGCATGCGAGACGTCCCGGATCGCCGCACCCAGGCGCATCGCCACGGCGCCTGCCGCGCACTCGTCCAGCAGCATGGCCACGATCTGCCGGGCGGAGCCGTCGCAGAACAATTGGCCGAGCGTCTTTTCGTGCCAGGCGATGCCGTGCCGCTCGACCATCTCCAGGAAGTCGCCGGCGGTGTAGCGGCCGAGCGCCGATTTGGCGAAATGCGGGTTGGCGGACAGGTACCGGTCTGGCGCGGTGCCCAGGTTGGTGAAGTTGCAGCGACCGCCGCCCGAAATCAGGATCTTGCGGCCCGGCTCCGGCGCATGGTCCACGACGACCACGCGCCTGCCGCGCTGCCCGGCGACGGCCGAAGCCATCAGCCCGGCGCCACCCGCGCCGAGCACGATCGCATCGAAGCTCTCCATCGATCAGCCGGCGGCAGGCGCGAAGCTGAGGATGGCCTCCTCGTGCTTCTCCGGACGGATGTAGATGGAGGTGAGGGTGGGGATCGCGGCCTTCAGTTCGGCCTCCAGTTCCTCGATCAGTGTTTCGCCTGCGCCCATGGTCAGCGCATCGTCGAAATCGGCGCTGATCGCAACGAAGACCGCATCGGGTGCGGTGTGGATGGTGCGCACGTGGTTCACCGCCGAGATGCCGGGCTTCGCGCCCACCACGGACCGCACCCGCTCGATCAGCACCGGGTCCGCGCGCTCGCCGATCAGCAGCCCCTTGGCCTCCCGCGCCAGCAGTGCGGAGACGGTCGCCAGGATCAGGCCGATGAGGATCGATGCGACGCCATCGATGCGGGGATCCCCAAAATAATGGCTGGCCCACACGCCAGCGCCGGCGACGGCAAGGCCGATCAGCGCCGCCGAATCCTCGAACAGAACGATGAAGCCGGCGGGATCCTTGGACTCGTGGATCGCGCGCCACCAGCCGGTGTCCCCGCGCTTGGCGTTGAACTCGCGTACGGCGATCGTCCAGGACGAACCCTCCAGCAGGACGGCGACGCCCAGCACGACGTAGTTGACGACGGGATCGCTGAGTGGCTCCGGGTCCAGGATGTGGAGGTAGCCTTCGTAGATCGATACGCCGGCGCCGACCGCGAAGATCAGCAGGGCGACCACGAATGCCCAGAAGTAGAGCTCACGGCCATAGCCGAACGGGTGCTTCGGATCGGCCGGCCGGCGCGCGCGCCTCTGCCCGTAGAGCAGCAGCACCTGATTGCCGCTGTCCACTACCGAATGCACGCCCTCCGTCAGCATCGAGGACGAGCCGGTGATACCGGCGGCGATGAACTTCGCGACACCGATCCCGAGATTCGCCGCGAGCGCGCCATAGAGAACGAGGTTGTTCTTGATGTGCGCGCCCGCGCCGTCCTTCGCCATGAACCGTTCCCTGCCTGTGCGGATGCTGAAGTCTGGGCAGCATCAGTGGTTCCGCCAGCCCTCGCGTGGCGGCGTTCGGGCTGCTAGGCGGCGGCGATGCTGAACCTCAATGGAATCACGGTGCGCCTGGGCGGGCGGCTCATTCTCGACGGCGTGAACGCGGCGCTTCCGCCTGGCAGCCGCGTCGGCCTGATCGGCCGCAACGGTGCCGGCAAGTCGACTCTGGTGCGCGTGATCGCGGGCGAGCTGGAGCCCGATGGGGGCGCCGCGGAGATGCCGCGCGGCAGCCGCCTGGGCTATGTCGCGCAGGAAGCGCCCGCTGGCAGCGCCACGCCGTTCGAAACGGTACTCGCCGCCGACACGGAGCGGGCAGCGCTGATGGAAGAGGCCGAGACGTCACACGACCCCGACCGCCTGGCCGAGGTGCACGAGCGGTTGCTCGCAATCGACGCCCATACCGCGCCGGCACGCGCCGCGCGCATTCTGGTGGGCCTCGGATTTGACGAGAGCATGCAGCAGTCGCCGCTCGACGGCTTTTCCGGTGGCTGGCGCATGCGCGTCGCGCTCGCCGCCTTGTTGTTCAGCCAGCCCGACGTGCTGCTGCTCGACGAGCCTTCGAACCACCTCGACCTGGAAGCCGTGCTGTGGCTGGAGGACTTCCTCAAAAGCTATCGCGCGACGATCGTGATCGTCAGCCACGAGCGCGACTTCCTCAACAACGTCGTCGATCACATCCTTCACCTGCAAGGCGGCAAGGTGACGCTCTACCCGGGCGGCTATGACGCGTTCGAGCGGCAACGCGCCGAGCGGATGGCGCAGCTGGAGGCGGCGCGGGCCAACCAGGTCGCGCAGCGCGCAAAGCTGCAGGATTACATCGCCCGCAACTCTGCGCGCGCTTCGACCGCCAAGCAGGCGCAGTCACGCATCAAGGCGCTTGCCAAGATGGCGCCGATCGCCGCGATGGCAGAGGATCCGTCGCTGTCGTTTGATTTCCCCGATCCCGACGAACTGCGCCCCCCGCTGGTGACGCTCGACATGGCGAGCGTCGGCTATGGTGAAAAACCGATCCTCAAGCGGCTGAACTTGCGGCTCGACCCCGACGATCGCATCGGTCTGCTTGGCCGCAACGGCAACGGCAAGACCACGCTCGCCCGACTGCTCGCCGCACAGCTGACGCCGATGGAAGGCGAGATGGCATCCTCGTCCAAGATGCGGGTCGGCTACTTCACCCAGTATCAGGTCGAGGAACTCGACGCGCGCGACACGCCGCTCGAGCACATGACCCGGCTGATGAAGGGCAAGACGCCGGGCGCGGTGCGCGCGCAACTCGGGCGTTTCGGCTTTTCGGGCGACAAGGCGACGACGCTGGTCGGCAAGCTTTCCGGCGGCGAGCGCGCGCGGCTCGCGCTTGCGCTCATCACCCGCGACGCGCCGCACATGCTGATCCTCGACGAGCCGACCAACCACCTCGACGTCGACGCGCGCGAGGCGCTGATCCAGGCATTGAACGCCTACACCGGTGCGGTGGTGGTGGTCAGCCACGACCGCCACATGCTCGAGACCACCGCGGACCGTCTGGTGCTGGTCGACGGCGGCACCGCCAGCGACTTCGACGGCAGCCTGGACGACTATATCGCGCTGGTGCTGGGCGGCGGCAGCAAGGCGGACAAGGCCGAGAAAAAAGCCAACAAGAAGGAGGACCGCCGGGTCGCGGCCGAAGCACGCGAGCGTGCCCAGGGGCTGCGCAAGGAGGCGCAGGCTGCCGAGCGCGAGGTGGTGAAGCTCACCGCCGAGCGTACGGCGATCGACCAGGCGATGTTCGCCCCTGCGGAGGCGGCGCCGGCGCTTGCGAAGCTCACCATGACCGAGTTGATGAAGCGCCGAGCGGATCTGTCCGAGCGGATCGAGGCCGCGGAGACGCGCTGGATGGAGATCAGCGAGGCGTTGGAGGGCGCAGCGGCGTAGCGGCCACACTGGTCGGCGCGGTGGGGGCCGGCTGGTTGGCAGGCCTGCTTCCCTCTGGCATCAGTCCGATGATGCCGAAAATAGCCTGTGAATGGGGCCTGTCCGGAACTGAGGCTTGGAAGGCCTGTGCGGACCTCTTCATCATCGTCGACGTGTTGTCCTTCTCGACAGCGGTGAGCGTAGCCGTCGGAAACGGTGCGATCGTGTTCCCCTTCCCGTACGGGGACGCCGCCGCGGCAGCGGCCGAAGCTGCTCGGCGTGGAGCGGTTGCAGCTTCACCGCGTAGTGCAGGAGGAGGGCAGCTCAGTCTTTCGCCGGCCAGCCTGAAGCATGTCGCGCCGGGGGGCCGCCTCCTGCTGCCTTCGCCGAATGGCTCCCGGCTGTCGCTGGCCACTGGTGACACTCCGACGATCTGCGGCTGCTTCCGCAACGCCCGAGCAGTCGGTGCGGCGGCAAGGCGCCTCGCCGGCGATGGAACGATCGTCGTGATTGCTGCAGGGGAGCGGTGGCCGGATCAAACGCTGCGACCCGCCATCGAGGATTGGCTCGGAGCAGGCGCCATCATCGATGCTCTTGGCGGGACACGCAATGCAGAGGCCGACCTGGCAGCCGAAGCGTACCGGGCAGCGAAGCCTCGCCTGGCCGAAATCCTCCGCGACAGCCGCTCGGGCCGCGAACTCTCCGGTTGGGGATACGCTGCCGACACCGAGGTCGCGCTTGAGGTAAATGTTACCGACGTCGTGCCGATGATGCGCGAGGGTGCGTACCAGGCCCTCTGAACCGGCTTCATCATTGCCTCGCAGTCTCCGCGCTGCAACATTCGCGCCCTTGCGAAGGGGAGCCCAACACTTGCGATCGATTCTGCGCCTATCCGCCGCCGCCCTGCTGCTCGCCTGCACCAGCAGCCTTGCCCATGCCCAGTCGGCGGAGACCACCACCACCGTCGAGAAGAAGAAGGCGGAGGACGAGACCAAGCCACCGCCGCTGCCTGGCGACAAGACGATCAGCCAGTCGGCGCGGATCGGCGGGCGCACGCTGTCGTACAAGGCGACCGTAGGAACCATTCCCGTGCGCGACGGAAAGGGCAAGGAGATCGGCCAGGTCACCTATACGGCCTACACCGTGCCGGGACGCGATCCGGCGCGTCCGGTGACCTTCGCCTTCAACGGCGGCCCGGGCGCCGCGTCGGTCTACCTCAACCTGGGCGCCATCGGGCCCAAGCGCGTCCAGTTCGGTGCGCAGGGCGATGCGCCCTCCGACGCCCCGATCGCGAGCGACAATCCCAATAGCTGGCTCGACTTCACCGACCTGGTGTTCATCGATCCGGTCGGCACCGGCTTCAGCCGCAGCCTGGTCGACGAGGCGGAGACCAAGAAGGCGTTCTACGCCAACGATCCCGACATCAAGTATCTGTCGAAGGTCGTTTACGACTGGCTCGTCAAGGAAGGCCGGCTGCGCTCGCCCAAATATGTGATGGGCGAGAGCTACGGCGGGTATCGCGCGCCGCGGATCGCCTATGAGCTCCAGTCGCAGATCGGCGTCGGGGTCAACGGGATGATTCTGGTGTCCCCTTATCTCGATCCCGCCTCCGGGGACGGCGCGACCGCGCTGTCGCCGCTGCCGTGGATGATCGACCTGCCGTCGATGGCGGCCTCCAACCTGGAGCGGCAGGGACGCCTGACGCCCGCCGCGATGGCGGAAGTGGAGGCCTATGTCCGCGGCGACTATGCCCGCGACCTGCTGCGCGGCCGATCCGATCCCGAAGCGACCGCGCGCATCTCGCAGCGCGTGGCGGAACTGACCGGACTCGATCCTGCGATGGTGCAGAAGCTGGGCGGCCGGATCGACAGCCGCACCTACCTTCGCGAAATCCATCGCAACGAAGGACGGATCGGCAGCATCTATGATTCCAACGTGACGGCGTTCGATCCCTTCCCCTGGTCGGCCCAGCAGCAATCGAACGACCCGATCCTGGACGCGTTGATCGCGCCCACCACCAGCGCGATGGTCGACTTCGTCACCCGCGAAGTGGGCTGGAAGACGGATGCGCGCTACCATGCGCTTTCGTACGAGGTGAACCAGGCCTGGGATCGCGGCAAGCCGGACGACACGCCGGTGAGCGACCTGCGCAAGGCGATCGCCAACGATCCCAAGATGCGGGTGATGATCGTCCATGGCTGGGACGACCTCTCCTGCCCCTTCTTCGCCTCGCGCCTGATCGTCGACCAGATGCCGGCGTTCGGCCAGGCGGAGCGCGTGCAGCTGCGTGTCTATCCGGGCGGGCACATGTTCTACAGCCGCAGCGACAGCGGCGCGTCGTTCAAGCAGGATGCCCAGGCGCTGTATCGCTGAGCCCGTAGCTGCCGGTCGCGCAAACGGGCGCGATCGGCAGCGCCATACTCGCTCGCGGTGGCGTCTTAGCGACGCTTGAGCAGCGTCTCCACGCTGTCGTCGACGGTGCCGATCTTGCCCGGCTCATGGCCGGCCTCCTGCTCCAGCGCAGCCCGGATCTGCTCGATCTGCCGGTCGGTCAGATGCTCGATGCCGATGAACTCGCCGCGAGCCGGGCCAAGGGCACGGATGAGCTCGTCGAGCTTCGCCTGCATCGCCGCTGCGTCCCGGTTCTGGGAGTTCTGGATCAGGAACACCATCAGGAAGGTGACGATGGTGGTCGCGGTGTTGATCACCAGCTGCCACGTGTCGGAATAGCCGAAGATCGGCCCGCTAACCCCCCAGGCTAGGATCGTAACGAGCGCAAGCACGAACGTCAGCGGCTGTCCGGCAGCAGTTGCGATGCGGGTCGATATGGCAGTGAAGATGTTGTCCAGCATGCGCGTACCCAAAGCGCGAACTGCCGCGAAAGCAAGCAGCGCCGCGCCCTGGTCATAGCATCAGAAGTTGAGTCCGACCCGCGCCAGCAGCCGGCTGTCCGCGTTGCGGCCATCCGCATAGGGGGAGTCGACGATCGCTCGATCGGAGATGTCGGTATCGACATAGTCGATGCCGATCACCGATGGCCCGGTGACATGCTCCACGCCCAGGCGCCAGTCCATGTAGTTGCCGCCGGGCCGCAGGCGCGCAGCGCGCAGCGTGTTGTCGACGTTCCCGGAGCTGCGGCCGATCCCTGCGATTACCGTGAACGGCGTCACGGGGATGCCCATGCGTCCTTCCGCGCCGATGTAGAAATTGTCGCCGCCGATCGCCGACTGCTTCGGCGCATAGCGTGCAAAGCCGTCGAGTTGCACGGGTCCCAGCGCAAAGCCGGCGCCGCCGCCGAGCTCGAGATAGCTGAGCGCGCGGTCGCTGCCCGGGAAGAAGTGGCCGGTGACCCCACCGTCCAGGCGGACCGGTCCCAGATATTGTGCGTAGCTGGCGGCGAGATCGATCCCCACCGCAGCGCCGCCGTGGCGCGGGCTGTCGTTCAGCGTCGCGACCGAACCCGTGACCGAGAAGCCCTGGCCCCCTAGCGGGATGGTCGCCGTACCCCGCAGGCTGACGTCGCCGTCGCTCCAGCTGATTCCCCGCTCGCGGTCGTCGGTGGTGAGTTCCACGGAGAGGGTTGAGCGCTCCGTTTCGCTCTGGGCACGGGCGGGCAGGGCGGCGGCAACGGAGAGAAGGGCGCTGCCGACCAGAAGAAACAGGCGGGACTTGGCTCCCGGGGCGGAACAGCGCGTGCGCATCGAAGATCTCCGAAGATTGGGTGGTGCGATCGCGTTCGGCAAACGCGACCAGCTGGGTGTGGAGGCTCGGCAGGCCTGCCTCGACGTGGCTGCGATAGCGATGCGCTCTGCGTCGCGCCACCCCGAGCGGTGATCCTCATCGGCTGCGACACACCTGTCGGCGCGGGGCGCCGGATCATCCGCAAAACAAAACCGCCGCCCGGTTTCCCGGACGGCGGCTTCGTTGTTCAGGCTGATCGCGGCGATCAGTCGTTCAGATACTCGCCGGCGTCCTCGTCAGTGCCGTGACCGCTCGGGGTGACCGACGCAAGGGCGTCGCTCGTGCCCTGGTCGTCGCGGACAGAACGCGCATGCTCGGCCTCATGCTCTTCCTCGGCGCTGTTCGGCGCGATGAGAGCGGCCTGGAGCGCCCGCTGCTGTGCGCGGAGCGCCACGTCGCGGCTGGTTGCCGCCACGCGCAGGCGGTTCATGCCCGCACCGGTACCCGCCGGGATGAGCCGGCCGACGATCACGTTCTCCTTCAGGCCGTTCAGCGAGTCGATCTTGCCCTGAACCGAAGCTTCGGTGAGCACACGGGTCGTCTCCTGGAACGAGGCGGCCGAGATGAAGCTGCGGGTCTGCAGCGACGCCTTGGTGATGCCCAGCAGGATGGGCTTGCCCTGTGCCGGCTGCTGGCCCGGGGCCAGCTTGGCATTGGCTTCGTCCATCTCGTCGCGGTCGAGCTGCTCGCCCGCCAGCAGGGTGGTGTCGCCACCGTCGGTGATCTCGACCTTCTGCAGCATCTGGCGAACGATCACCTCGATGTGCTTGTCGTTGATCTTCACGCCCTGCAGTCGATAGACTTCCTGGATTTCCGACACGAGATATTCCGCAAGCGGCTCGATGCCGAGCACTTCCAGAATGTCGTGCGGATCCGGGCTGCCGCCGATCAGGTTGTCGCCACGCTTGACGTAGTCGCCTTCCTGAACGTCGATCACCTTCGACTTCGGCACCAGATACTCGACGACCTCGCCGCCGTCCTCCGGCTGGATGCCGATCTTGCGCTTCGCCTTATAGTCCTTGCCGAACACGACGCGGCCGGAGACCTTTGCGATGATCGCATTCTCCTTCGGCTTGCGTGCCTCGAACAGCTCGGCGACGCGCGGCAGACCGCCGGTGATGTCGCGGGTCTTGGCAGCCTCGCGGCTGACACGAGCCAGAACGTCGCCGCCCTGGACCTGCGCACCATCCTCGACCGAGAGCGTCGCGCCCGGCGCCAGCATGTAGCGGCCGGCCTCGCCCGAATTCTCGTCGAGCAGGGTCAGGCGAGGACGCAGATCCTCCTTCGACTTGCCGCGATATTCGGTGACGACGCGCTGGGTGATGCCCGTCGCTTCGTCGGCCTGTTCGGTCAGGGTCTTGCCGTCGATGAGGTCCTGGTACTTCACGGTACCCGGATTCTCGGTGATCACCGGCATGGTGAACGGATCCCACTCCGCCATGCGGTCGCCCGCGCTGATGATGTGGCCATCGTCGCACAGCACATAGGCACCGTACGGGATGCGATCCACCGAGAGCTCACGACCGTCCATGTCGACGATCGCCATTTCGCCCGAGCGGCTGAGCACCACGCGGCGGCCACGCTGGTCCATGATGACGCGCAGGTCGCGGTATTCGACCTTGCCGTCGACCGGCGCCTCGAGGTTCGACTGCTCGTTGAGCTGTGCCGCACCACCGATGTGGAAGGTACGCATCGTCAGCTGCGTGCCCGGCTCGCCGATCGACTGCGCCGCGATGACGCCAACGGCTTCACCGATGTTCACCGGCGTACCGCGAGCGAGGTCACGCCCGTAGCACTTGCCGCACACGCCGATCTTGGCCTCGCAGACGAGCGGGCTGCGGATCTTCATGCCCGGTACGTTCAGCGCCTCGATCTGCGTGATCATCGCCTCGTCGAGCAGCGTGCCCGAAGGGATGACGACCTCGCCGGTCTTGGTGTCGATCACGTCCTCGGCCGTGGTGCGGCCCAGGATGCGCTCGCCGAGCGACGCGATGGTCGAACCGCCCTGGACGATTGCCTTCATCTCGAGCGCACGCTCGGTACCGCAGTCCTCTTCCATGATGACGCAATCCTGCGACACATCGACGAGGCGGCGGGTCAGGTAACCCGAGTTCGCGGTCTTCAGCGCGGTATCCGCGAGGCCCTTGCGGGCGCCGTGGGTCGAGTTGAAGTACTCAAGGACGGTCAGGCCTTCCTTGAAGTTCGAGATAATCGGCGTCTCGATGATCTCGCCCGACGGCTTGGCCATCAGGCCGCGCATGCCCGCCAGCTGCTTGATCTGCGCTGCCGAACCACGAGCACCCGAGTGCGCCATCATGTAGATGGCGTTGACCGGCTTCTCGCGACCATTGTCTTCGTGCTTCACCGCACGGATCTCGTCCATCATGGCTGCCGCCACCTGGTCGCCGCAACGGCTCCAGGCGTCGATCACCTTGTTGTACTTCTCCTGCTGCGTGATCAGGCCGTCCTGATACTGCTGCTCATAGTCCTTCACGAGCGCGCGGGTCTCGTCGACCATGCCTTCCTTGGCGGCCGGGATGATCATGTCATCCTTGCCGAAGGAGATGCCGGCCTTGAACGCATTGCGGAAGCCCAGCGCCATGATGGCGTCGGCGAACAGCACCGTCTCCTTCTGGCCGGTGTGGCGATAGACCTCGTCGATCACGTCGCCCACGTCCTTCTTGGTGAGAAGGCGGTTGACGGTCTCGAACGGCACCTTGTGGCTCTTCGGCAGCGTCTCGCCGAGCAGCATGCGGCCCGGCGTCGTCTCGACGCGCTTCATGTAGGTGTTGCCGTCCTCGTCCGTCTGCGGAACGCGGCTGATGATCTTGGTGTGCAGCGTGACGGCGCCGGCATGCAGTGCCTGGTGCACCTCCGCCATGTCCGACAGCATCATGCCTTCGCCGGGCTCGTTCTGCTTCTCCATGGAGATGTAGTAGAGGCCCAGGACCATGTCCTGCGACGGCACGATGATCGGCTTGCCGTTTGCAGGGCTCAGGATGTTGTTGGTCGACATCATCAGGACGCGCGCTTCCAGCTGAGCCTCGAGGCTCAGGGGAACGTGCACGGCCATCTGGTCACCGTCGAAGTCGGCGTTGAACGCCGAGCAGACCAGCGGGTGAAGCTGGATCGCCTTGCCCTCGATCAGCACCGGCTCGAACGCCTGAATGCCGAGACGGTGGAGCGTCGGTGCGCGGTTGAGCATCACGGGGTGCTCGCGGATCACCTCGTCCAGGATGTCCCAGACTTCCTTGCGCTCCTTCTCGACCCACTTCTTGGCCTGCTTCAGGGTCATGGACAGACCCTTGGCATCGAGGCGCGCGTAGATGAATGGCTTGAACAACTCGAGCGCCATCTTCTTGGGCAGGCCGCACTGGTGCAGCTTGAGCTCCGGGCCGGTCACGATGACCGAACGACCCGAATAGTCGACGCGCTTGCCGAGCAGGTTCTGGCGGAAACGGCCCTGCTTGCCCTTGAGCATGTCGGACAGCGACTTGAGCGGACGCTTGTTGGCACCCGTGATCGTGCGACCGCGGCGGCCGTTGTCGAACAGCGCATCGACGGCTTCCTGCAGCATGCGCTTTTCGTTGCGGACGATGATGTCCGGCGCACGCAGCTCCATCAGCCGCTTGAGGCGGTTGTTACGGTTGATCACGCGGCGATACAGATCGTTGAGATCCGAGGTCGCGAAGCGGCCACCGTCCAGCGGCACCAGCGGGCGCAGCTCGGGCGGAATGACCGGAACGACGTCCAGGATCATCCACTCGGGGCGGTTGCCCGAGTCGATGAAGCTCTCGACGACCTTCAGGCGCTTGATGATCTTCTTGGGCTTCAGCTCGGACTTGGTGACGGCGAGCTCTTCGAGAAGCTCCTTGCGCTCACCTTCGAGGTCGAGCTCCATCAGCATCGTCTTGACCGCTTCGGCGCCGATGCCGGCGGAGAAGGCGTCCTCGCCGAACTGGTCCTGCGCCTCGAGCAGCTCGTCCTCGGTGAGGAGCTGATACTTCTCCAGGCTGGTGAGGCCCGGCTCGATCACGATGTAGCTCTCGAAGTAGAGCACGCGCTCGAGCTGCTTGAGCTGCATGTCGAGCAGCAGGCCGATGCGCGACGGCAGCGACTTCAGGAACCAGATGTGCGCGACCGGTGCGGCCAGCTCGATGTGGCCCATGCGCTCGCGGCGGACCTTCGAGACGGTCACCTCGACGCCGCACTTCTCGCAGACGATGCCCTTGTACTTCATGCGCTTGTACTTGCCGCACAGGCATTCGTAGTCCTTGATCGGACCGAAGATGCGCGCGCAGAACAGGCCGTCACGCTCGGGCTTGAACGTGCGATAGTTGATCGTCTCGGGCTTCTTGATCTCGCCGAACGACCAGGAACGGATGCGCTCGGGGGAGGCGATGCCGATCTGGATCTGGTCGAAGGTCTCCGGCTTCTGGACCGGATTCGCGAAGTTGGTCAGTTCGTTCATGTCGTATTCCCTCTAGGGGCAAAACTCCGGGCGAAACGGGGAGGGGCACCGCCTGCGCGGCGCCCCCGCTCCCTTATTCCGCCGCCTCGGCCAGACCGTCGTCTTCCTCGAGTGCCTTGAGCTCGACGTTGAGGCCCAGCGAACGCATTTCCTTGACGAGCACGTTGAAGCTCTCCGGGATGCCGGCCTCGAAGGTGTCGTCGCCCTTGACGATCGCTTCGTAGACCTTGGTGCGGCCGACCACGTCGTCCGACTTCACCGTCAGCATCTCCTGCAGGGTATAGGCCGCGCCATACGCCTGCAGTGCCCAGACCTCCATTTCGCCGAAGCGCTGACCGCCGAACTGCGCCTTACCGCCCAGCGGCTGCTGGGTGACGAGGCTGTACGGCCCGATGGAACGCGCGTGGATCTTGTCGTCGACCAGGTGGTGGAGCTTCAGCATGTAGATGTAGCCCACGGTCACCTTGCGGTCGAACGCGTCGCCGGTGCGCCCGTCGTAGAGCGTCACCTGACCCGACGGATCGAGCCCTGCCATCTCCAGCATCCGCGACACGTCCGCTTCGCGGGCGCCGTCGAACACCGGCGTCGCCATCGGCACGCCGTTCTTCAGGTTCTGCGCCAGCTCGACGATCTCCTCGCCGTCACGGGCGTCGATCTCCGCATGGTACTGCTCGCCGTAGATGGTCTTGAGGCGATCCTTGACCGCGTCCGGCATGGCGCCGATCGACGGGTTCGGATTGGCCTCACGCCACTGCTCCAGCGCTTCGGTGACCTGCCGGCCAAGACCGCGCGCGGCCATGCCCAGGTGGGTCTCGAAGATCTGCCCGACGTTCATGCGCGACGGCACGCCCAGCGGGTTGAGCACCAGGTCGACGGGAGTGCCGTCTTCCAGGAACGGCATGTCCTCCTGCGGCAGGATGCGGCTGATGACGCCCTTGTTGCCGTGACGGCCGGCCATCTTGTCGCCCGGCTGCAGCTTGCGCTTCACCGCGACGAAGACCTTGACCATCTTGAGCACGCCCGGCGGCAGCTCGTCGCCACGCTCCAGCTTCTCGCGGCGATCCTCGAACTTCTCGCGGATCTTGCGGGCAGCCTCGTCGTACTGCGCCTTCACGGCTTCCAGGTTCGACTGGACCGTGTCGTCGGCGACCGCGAACTTCCACCATTCGTGGCGGTCGACGCTGTCGAGCACGTCGCTGTCGATCACGACGCCCTTCTTGACGCCCTTGGGCGCCGCGGCGGCGGTCTGGTCGAGCAGCATCTCGCGCAGGCGGCTCCAGGTCGCCCGGTTGAGGATCGTGCGCTCGTCGTCCGAGTCCTTCTTCAGGCGCTCGATCTCCTCGCGCTCGATCGCCATCGCGCGCTCGTCCTTGTCGATGCCGTGACGATTGAAGACGCGGACGTCGACGATCGTGCCGGCAACACCCGGCGGCAGACGCAGCGAGGTGTCGCGGACGTCGGAGGCCTTTTCACCGAAGATGGCGCGCAGGAGCTTTTCCTCCGGTGTCATCGGGCTTTCGCCCTTCGGCGTGATCTTGCCGACCAGGATGTCGCCCGGCTCGACCTCGGCACCCACGTACACGATGCCCGCCTCGTCGAGGTTGCGCAGCGCTTCCTCGCCGACGTTCGGGATATCGCGAGTGATGTCCTCCGGCCCGAGCTTGGTGTCGCGCGCCATCACCTCGAACTCGTCGATGTGGATCGACGTGAACACGTCGTCCTTCACGATCCGCTCGGAGATGAGGATCGAGTCCTCGTAGTTATAGCCGTTCCAGGGCATGAACGCGACGAGGGCGTTGCGGCCCAGCGCCAGCTCGCCGAACTCGGTCGACGGACCGTCGGCCAGCACGTCGCCCGCCTTCACCACGTCGCCCACCTTCACCAGCGGGCGCTGGTTGATGCAGGTTGACTGGTTCGAGCGCTGGAACTTCATCAGCGTGTAGATGTCCACGCCGCTTTCGTTCGCATCGACATCGCCGGTTGCACGGATCACGATGCGGGTCGCGTCGACCTGGTCGACCACGCCGGCACGCTTGGCCGAGATCGCGGCGCCGGAATCCCGGGCAACGGTCTCTTCCATGCCGGTGCCCACGAACGGAGCCTCGGCCTGGACCAGCGGCACCGCCTGGCGCTGCATGTTCGAGCCCATCAGCGCGCGGTTCGCGTCATCGTTCTCCAGGAACGGAATGAGCGAGGCCGCGACCGACACCAGCTGCTTGGGGCTGACGTCCATCAGGGTGATCTGATCGCGCATCGCCATCAGGAACTCGCCTGCCTGACGCGCGGAGATCAGGTCCTCGACGAAGCGACCCTCGGCATCGAGCTCGGCGTTCGCCTGCGCGACGGTGTGCTTCTGCTCTTCCATCGCCGACAGGTAGACGACCTCGTCGCTGACCTTGCCGTCGATGACCTTGCGGTACGGCGTCTCGATGAAGCCGTACTTGTTGACGCGCGAGAACGACGCCAGCGAGTTGATCAGGCCGATGTTCGGGCCTTCCGGCGTTTCGATCGGGCAGATACGGCCATAGTGGGTCGGGTGAACGTCGCGGACTTCGAAGCCCGCACGCTCACGCGTCAGGCCGCCCGGCCCGAGCGCCGAGACGCGACGCTTGTGCGTCACTTCGGACAGCGGGTTGGTCTGGTCCATGAACTGCGACAGCTGCGACGAACCGAAGAACTCGCGCACCGCGGCGACCGCGGGCTTCGCGTTGATCAGGTCGTTCGGCATCACGGTCGAGACGTCGACCGACGACATACGCTCCTTGACCGCACGCTCCATGCGCAGCAGGCCGACGCGATACTGGTTCTCCAGCAGCTCGCCCACCGAACGCACGCGACGGTTGCCCAGGTTGTCGATGTCGTCGACTTCGCCCTTGCCGTCCTTCAGGTCGACCAAGGTCTTCACGACCGCGAGGATGTCCTCGGTGCGCAGCGTCGTGACCGTGTCCTCGGCGTCGAGGTCCAGGCGCATGTTGAGCTTCACGCGGCCGACGGCCGAGAGGTCATAGCGCTCGGGATCGAAGAACAGGCCGCCGAACAGCGACTCCGCGGTTTCCAGCGTCGGCGGCTCGCCCGGGCGCATGACGCGATAGATGTCGGACAGCGCCTGCTCGCGCTCCTCGGCCTTGTCGGCCTTCAGCGTGTTGCGGATCCAAGGGCCGGTGGTCACGTGATCGATGTCGAGCAGCTCGATGCGATCGATGCCGGCCTTGTCCAGCAGCTCGAGGTTCTCGGCCGACACTTCGTCGCCCGCCTCGATGTAGATGCGGCCCGTCGTCTCGTCGATCAGGTCATAGGCGCTGTAGCGGCCGTAGATCTCTTCGGTCGGGATCAGCAGGTCGGTCAGGCCGTCCTTGCCGGCCTTGTTGGCCGCACGCGGGCTGATCTTCTGGCCGGCCGGGAAGATGACCTCGCCAGACTTCGCGTCGACGATGTCGAACGCCGGCTTCTGGCCGCGCCAGTTCTCGGCCGCGTACGGGATCTGCCAGCCACCCTGACCGCGCACGAAGGTGACGGTGTTGTAGAAGTGGTTGAGGATCTCTTCCGAGTTCAGGCCGAGCGCGTACAGCAGCGACGTCACCGGCAGCTTGCGCTTACGGTCGATGCGGACGTTGACGATGTCCTTGGCGTCGAATTCGAAGTCGAGCCACGAGCCGCGATACGGGATCACGCGCGCCGCGAACAGATACTTGCCCGACGCGTGGGTCTTGCCACGATCATGGTCGAACAGGACGCCCGGCGAACGGTGCATCTGCGAGACGATGACGCGCTCGGTGCCGTTGATGAAGAAGGTGCCGTTCTCGGTCATGAGCGGCATGTCGCCCATGTAAACGTCCTGCTCCTTGATATCGAGGACCGAGCGAGCTTCCGTATCGGGATCGACCTCGAACACGATGAGGCGAAGCGTCACGCGCATCGGCGCCGCATAGGTGATGCCGCGCTGGCGGCACTCTTCGACGTCGAACTTGGGATCCTCGAGTTCGTAGGTCACGAAGTCGAGCTCGGCAGTGCCGGCGAAGTCGCGGATCGGGAACACGCTGCGCAGCGTCTTCTCGAGGCCCGAGACATAGCCCGTCGACGGATCGCTCCGCAGGAACTGTTCGTAGGATTCGCGCTGAACCTCGATCAGGTTCGGCATCTGCACCACTTCGTGGATGTCGCCGAACACCTTGCGGATACGGCGCTTCGCGGTGCCGTTCTCGATTGCCTTGGTCGCCATGGGAGTAGGTCGCCTCGCTTGGTCAAATTTCGCGCCCGGGCTGGCCCGGGCAGGTGCGCGAACGAGACGCAAAAAGCCGCGTCATCCCTGATGGGATCGCAGCTTCGGGGCGTCTCGAAAGACCTCGGCCGATCCATTCGTCCAATGCGTTGCGCGACGACGCATCATTTCCCGATCGTGAGGCAGAGCCGGGATATAGGGCAGGGGCCGGAAACAGTCAAGGAAACGCGAACGTCGGGCGAGGGCGCGGCTTGATCCCGATCCGGGGTATGGTTCGGCCTGGCGCAGCATTGCCACGGTTCGGCGCGCCGGGGCGTGATGGGTGCTGGCGGCGCAGACGCGGATCGGCGTTGGCGGAACGCATGACCATTCGCGCCATTGCTGCAACCACCGTTCTTCTCCTGCCTCTGGCAGCCGCCGCGCAGGATGCGGCGCCAGGACCGGTTCCGCTTCCCTGGACGCTGCCGCCCGGCAACAGTGTGACACCGCCAGCGGTCGAGCCGCCGGCAGCGACGCCGCCCGGTCCGGAAGCTGAGCCCCGACCGACGCCAACCCCGCGCCGGACGGCGCGCCCGCAGCCGACCGCGACGCCTGCGCCAGCACCGGTCGCGGCGCCACGACCGCGGCCAACTCCTTCGCCGACTCCCGAAGCGTTACCGACGGCTGAAACAATCCCGGAAGCCGCGCCGACTGCTGAGCCGACGCCGGTGATCCAGGCCGAGCCCGAGGCCGAACTCGCGCCGGAGCCATCGGTCCCAACCGACCTGCCGCCGGCGAGGCCAGAGCCCGCAGGGGAGTCGCGGAGTTCGCTGTTGTGGATCCTGCTCGCGGCAGGGCTGGTCGCCGCACTGGCCGCGCTGCTGTTCTGGCGCCGCCGCAAGCCCGAAGAAACCTCAGACGAGGTTGCCGAAGTGACGGCGGATCCTGCGCCGGTCGCCCCGCCGCGCGTGATGGCCGCACCGGAGCCTGCCGCTCCGGTGGAACCCGCAACGCCTGCGCAGCCGCGCTTCCTGACCCGCGCGGTGCCCGGCCCTGTGCCGGCACCAGCGCCTGCGGCTCCGGTCCAAGCATCCGAGCCGGAAGGCCCGAGCTTCCTCACGCGCCCGATGCCGGAACCAGAGGGCCTGGTCGTGTCGACCGCTTTCCGCACGCCGCCCGTCTTACCGGCCCCGGCTCCAGCGCCGGCGACGGAGCGGGCGCCGCTCGACTTCACCTTCCTGCCGATGGCGATGGGCACGGACGGCAACAATGCGGTGATCCGCTTCGAACTCGGGGCCGGCAATTCGACCGACATGGCTGTGCCCGAGCTGCGCTTCGCCGCCGGCCTGTTCGGAGCCAGCCCCCAGCAGGACGCGGAGATCGAACGCTTCTTTGCGGAGATGCCGCTCCACGCGCAGCTCCAGCCGTTCCCGGTTGAGGCGGGCGAGGCGCGCAAGGTCGAGGCGACCGTGTCGCTCCCGCTCGACAACCTGCCGGTGCTGAGCGCGGGTGATCGCCGCTTCTTCGTGCCCGTGATGGCGATCGACGCGCGGTATCGCTGGGCCGACGGGCGCGAGGCCCGGACGCGCGTCGCCTTCGTGGTCGGTCGTCAGATCCAGGGCAGCGACAAGCTGGCACCGGTGTTCCTCGACCGTGGCGACCGGATGGTCGATCGGCTCGAGGCGCGGCTCCACGGCGAGGTTCGTCGGGACTGAGGGAGGCACAGCCTCGCCTAGCCTCTTCCAGGAGGCGGGCGGGGCCGTGACATTGCCGGCGGAAGCTGGGGCTTCCGAGAGCATCGGGCTCCTGCGCAGGCAGGGGCCCAGGGCCTAAGCCGCTGTACTCGACCGGCCTTACAGAAAAGCGCGTGAGCTCCGGTGTCGGGCTTCTAAGGCGCGTTTGCACGGCAAGGCGCAGGGCCGTGTCTGCTTCGGTCGGCGCGGCGACCCGCATCCGGCGTCTTCAAGCACGAAAAAGGGGCGGCTCCTGGTCGGAGCCGCCCCTCTTCTTGTCGGCAAGTGCCGCCCGGCCGAAGCCGGGCGCCGCTTACTTGACCTCGACGGTCGCGCCGGCGCCTTCCAGCTGCGCCTTGATCTTGTCGGCTTCGTCCTTGGCGATGCCTTCCTTGACCGGCTTCGGCGCGCCCTCGACGAGAGCCTTCGCTTCGGTCAGGCCCAGGCCGGTGATCGCGCGGACTTCCTTGATGACGTTGATCTTCTTGCCACCGTCGCCGGTGAGGATCACGTCGAACTCGGTCTTCTCTTCGACAGCAGCAGCGCCGCCAGCAGCGCCGCCAGCAGCCGGAGCAGCCGCAACCGCAGCAGCGGCCGAAACGCCCCACTTCTCTTCGAGCAGCTTCGAGAGCTCAGCGGCCTCGAGGACAGTCAGTTCGCTCAGCTGGTCGACGATCGCGTTCAGGTCAGCCATGTGTAATCTCCAAAATCAGATAGTTCGGGTTGATAGTCAGGGCAGGGGCGCCGATCAGGCGGCCTCCTGTTCCTTGTCCGCATGCGCCGCAAGCACGCGAGCGATCTGCGCCGCCGGTGCCTGGGTGATGGTCGCGAGCTTGGTCGCAGGTGCCACGATGAGCCCCACGATCTTTGCGCGCAGCTCGTCGAGCGACGGCAGGCCGGCAAGTGCCTTGATACCTTCCGCGTCGAGAAGCTGGCCGCCCATCGCCCCGCCGACGATCTCGAGCTTGTCCGTGGTCTTGGCGAAGTCGTTGACGACCCGGGCAGCAGCCACGGGATCGGCAGACGTCGCAAGCGCGGTCGGCCCGGTCAGCAGGTCGGCGATGACCGAATAGTCGGTGCCTTCCGCTGCGATCTTGGCAAGGCGGTTCTTCGCGACCTTGTAGCTGGCGCCGGCTTCACGCATCTTCGTACGGAGTGCCGTCGACTGGGCGACGGTCATCCCGAGGTTGCGGGTGATGACCACCACGCCGACCTCGTTGAAGGTGCGGTTCAGCTCGGATACCAGCTCACTCTTTTGAGCGCGATCCATGCCGTTCTCCTCACAAATGGGCGGTGCGCTAGGCACAGCCCGGTACATGTCCCGATGGCGAACCACCGGGGGCGACGTGTCCGAGGGGCATGGGCTCTGGTGCCAGCGGATCAACCCGATGGCGGACCCGGCGCTGCGGATGCAGGTCGCCAGGGATAGAATCACCTTCCCCGTCTAGGCAGGGCATTAAGCCGGAAGCCGGCACCTGCTGTCTCGGACGGCGAGCCGGACGCGCACGCGCGCCGGATCAGGTGGCGCCCATAGCAGACCGGCGCGGCGAAGCAAGCGAAACCGATCGGGGTCCCGGAACGAAACAAGCCGGTCCCAGCAACTTAGCTGCTGCTGGTAAACATCGGGAGCCAAGCTGGTAAACGAAACGTTAAGACTCGGCTCGTGGCACGGTGCCAGGGCCCGGAGGCCGTTCAATGCGTTTCGCCCGTTCCCTTTTCCTTGCAACTGCGCTCGCGGGCACGGTGCTCGCGGCCGCGCCGGTTCTAGCTGCGCCACCGCAGCCGAAGGTGGTGAGCGTGATGGAGACCGGCGGCGTGCTGCAACCCGGCGAGTATCTCTGGGCGCCGGAAGGCGTGCCGCCGGGCAAGCTCGCCATCGTGGTCGATCTCCGGCGCGAGCGGCTCTACGTCTATCGCGGCGGCGTGGAAATCGGGCGGACGCTGATCATCTATGGTGCGGACCACAAGCCGACGCCGACGGGGAGCTTCCCGATCCTGGAAAAGGATCGCGACCATGTCTCGAACCTCTACAATGCGCCGATGCCGTACATGCTGCGGCTCACCTGGGGCGGGGTCGCGATCCACGGGTCGGGCGAAGACGTCGACAGCCGCTACGCGACCCACGGCTGCATCGGCGTCCCCGACGAGTTCGCAGCGCTGCTCTATGCGCAGGCCAGGAAGGGCGACACCGTCCTAGTGACGCGCGACTGGATGCCGGAGGTGTATGGTGCCGAAGGGGTGCAGGTGGCCTCCGCAGACTAGCGAGGTGCTCGCGGAGCCGAACGCAAAAAAAAGCCGGCCGGACCATGGGTCCGACCGGCTGTCTCTTATTCAAAAGCGCTTGGCTTACATCTTCACCGAGACGCCCACGTACATGAAGCGACCGACGTTGTCGTAGATCGCGTCCTCGCCGTTGCCCAGCAGGCCATAGGGCGGCCGCTTGTCGGTGAGGTTGTCGATGCCGCCATAGAGACGGAACTGGTCGTTCACCTCCGCCGACGCACGAATCGCATGGTAGAACACACGCGGATAGTAGACGACGTCCGCATAGTTTGGATCAAGCGCGGGCACGCCATAGGTGTCGTGCTGGGCCTCCCAGTCGGTGATCGACTGACGGCCGATGTAGCGCAGCTGATAGCCCAGCGTGACGTTCTTGTGGGTGTAATCCGCCGACAAGTTGATGTTCCAGATCGGATCACCAAGCTCGCCCTTGATCCGCTCGCGCTGCTCCGGATTGTCGAGGTACGGATAGTCGTCCCGCGTGCGCACCCAGGTGCCGACTGCCCGCAGCGCGAGGCGGTTGTCCGCGTCGAAGCTGTGGTTGTAGGCGATATCCATGTCGATACCGCGTGCCTGGAGCGCCGCGAAGTTCACCGTGCTCTGCAGCAGCGCGGTTGGTGCGAACTCGCCATTCGCCTGGCGCGGATTGATCAGACCGCAGAACTGGTTCTCCAGCGAAGCCGCGTCATAGCACGCGTCGAGGATGGTCTGCGCGTCGACCGAAGCGATCACGTTGCTGATCTTGATGTCGTAGTAGTCAGCGGTGATCGCGAGTCCCGGCAGGAACGACGGCTGAACGATGACGCCATAGGTCCAGCTGCGCGAGCGCTCGGCTTCCAGGTTCGGATTGCCGCCAGACAGGATCTCCGTGCTGCCCGCGCGTGCCGCATTGTTGACGAAGCCCGTCGGAACGCCCGCTGCGGCGCAGTTGGCGACGCGGTTTGGTCGACCCGTGTTGATGAAGTTCACATCGCACGGATCGTTGAGCTGCGCGAAGTTCTGCGTGGGCGAGGAGTAGAGGTCCGACAGGGTCGGTGCGCGTACCGCCTTCGAATAGTTCACGCGGAATTTGATGTCGCGGACTGGTGCGTAGATGCCGCCCACGTTGTAGGCCCAGACGGTCCCCGTCGAGCCCTTGTAGTCGGCGACGCGCACGGCGCCGGTTGCGGTCAGTTCCTCTGCAAATGCCATGTCGCGTAGAACCGGCAGTTCAATCTCGCCATAGGCTTCCTTCACTTCGAAGGACGGCGGGTTGAACGGCGGGATGGCGTTCAGGAAAGTCGCGCCGCTGCTCACGAGCTCGTCATAGGCATAGGACGCGGTTTCGCGCCGATATTCTGCGCCCAAGGCGAAGCGAACTGGACCACCCGGCAGTTCGAACAGCTGCGAGCTGTCGCCGACGACGTTCGCATTGATGTCGAATTCGGTGGCCTTGCCCGTGCGAGTCGAGTTGGTGTTGATGTAGTTCAGCGCCGCCTGGCTCGGCGCACCTTCGCCAAGGACGTTGAGCGGCACGCAGTTCGGGTCGGTGACCGACGCCTGGTTGATCCGGCAGACGATCTCGCCCGCACCGTTCCGCACCGCGTCGACCGCGTTGTAGAAGTTCTGATTGATGCGGTTGTTATAGAAGGTCGAACGACTACGGAACTCGCCATAGTTGACCGAGAAATCGTACTTCCAGTCCTCGTTGAACGTACCTTCGGCGCCGACGACGATGCGATAGGTGTCGCGGCGGTCATATTCGTCGCGCGTGCCGAAGTCGTTGTTGTTCCGGTTCAGACGGAAGAAGGTCGCACCTGCCGGCAGCATCGAGCGGATCGTCGCCGCTGCGCCGGGCTGCAGATACGGGTTGTCGAGCGAGATCGGGATGCCGATCGACTGGCGCGCGAAGCCCGAATTTGCGGGGCGGAGAATATCGTTCCCGTCATCATCGGTATCTGCAACCAGGCCCTGCTCGCCACCCTGGGCGAAGGTCGGCGTGCCCTGGTTGAAGCTCTCCACTCGGACGAACTTGGCTTCGAAGAACGGCTTAAATCCCTCCGACACGTCGTAGTGACCAAGCAGGTTCGCGACATAGCGCTTCAACGACGGGTTGAGTGTGCCGCGGTCGTTGAGGATCGCGCCGTCGCCGCCATTGTTGTTGTTCGAGCCGGCAGGACGGAAGTCCTGGCCGTAGTTGTACTCGCGCAGCGAACCGTCGGTGTTGAAGCCGAACACGCGCGGATAGCCGTTCGGCAGGCACGCCATGGTCACGCCGTTGCCGCACGTCCCGATGCCCGCGCCGCTGTACGCAATGAAGTTGCCGCCGTTGTCATAGCCGAAGCTGCGAACACGGTTCAGATAGGTGCGGTTGGGGGTGTCGTTGTCGGCAGCCGGGCTGTCGACCAGCTGGAACTGGCGGCGGCCCGTGAAGGCGCCGGTGAGATCCGGACGGTCGCTGTAGGTCAGCAGGTTCTGACGGTTATACTCAAGTGCAAGCGCGATGTTGCCGCGACCCTCGGCGAAGTTCTTTCCGAACGTGCCCGATACGCGATAGGTGCCGCGGTCCCCCTCATCACTGAGGCCGCCCTGTGCGTTTAGCGTGATGCCGTCGAAGTTCCGCTTGAGCACGAAGTTGACCACGCCGGCCATCGCGTCGGAACCGTACACGGCCGAGCTGCCACCCGTGACTACGTCCACCCGGTCGAGCAGGTCGGTTGGAATGGTGTTGGTGTCGACTAGGAAGTCGCCTTCCGATCCGGTAATGTGACGGCGGCCGTTGACCAGCACCAGCGTGCGGGTGACGCCGAGGCCCCGAAGGTCGAGGAAGTTGACGCCCGAAGTGCCGATGTACTGAGTCGAGTTCGCCTGACTGTAGGTCGAGCGCAGCGACGGCAGGTCGTTCAGAACGTCGCCGACGACGACTGCGCCCGTGCGAGTCAGGTCCGCCGCAGTCACGCTGGTTACCGGAATCGGCGAGTTGAGCGTCGGGCGGGAAATGCGCGAGCCGGTAACGATGACTTCGCCGCCCGTATCCTCGAGCGCGGGAGCCGGAACCTCGGTCTGGGGAGCGCCGATCTGGTTCTGGTCGGTGGAGGCCGACTCCGCGTCGGCCGGGGTGGTGGTCTGCGCAGCAGCGCTGCCAGCGAGAGCCAATGCGATGGTGGAGGCCGTCAGCCCGAGGACTGCCTTCCGTACAAATACGCGTGTCATGTGAAACCCTCTGTCTACACGGCTGCCCGTTACTCGGCTGCGCCAGCTAGACGTGAGACACCCCTCCCGCACGAAGAACAACATGCTGCGCAGCATTGCTGCAAAAACATGCAGGGTGTTGTCTACGGGCAACACTATGTAAACAAAGGTAAATAGTGCCGTCCCGCAGATCCTCCCGGCCGCACAAACAAAAAGGGCTGGGATCGCTCCCGGCCCCTTTCCGTTTGTCTCGAGTCCCGAAGGGATCAGGCGGTGGCGACTTCCGCCACGTCCACCCGCACGCCCGGGCCCATCGACGACGAGAGCGCGACCTTCTTGAGGTACTTGCCCTTGGCGCCCGACGGCTTAGCCTTGACGACCGCATCGACCAGCGCGTCGAAGTTCTCGCGCAGGTCCTCGGCCGAGAAGCTCGCCTTGCCGATGCCGGAATGGATGATGCCGGCCTTCTCGACGCGATACTCGACCTGACCGCCCTTGGCGGCTTCCACGGCGGCTGCGACGTTCATGGTCACGGTGCCGAGCTTCGGGTTCGGCATCAGGCCCTTGGGACCCAGCACCTTACCGAGGCGGCCGACCAGGCCCATCATGTCCGGGGTGGCGATGCAGCGATCGAAGTCGATCTTGCCGCCCTGGATCGCTTCCATCAGGTCCTCGGCGCCGACGACGTCCGCACCGGCTGCCGTGGCTTCGTCAGCCTTGGCGCCGCGGGCGAACACGCCCACGCGCACCGTCTTGCCGGTGCCCTTGGGCAGGGTCACGACGCCGCGGACCATCTGGTCGGCGTGGCGCGGATCGACGCCCAGGTTCAGCGCGACTTCGACGGTCTCGTCGAACTTGGAGGTCGCGTTGGACTTCACCAGCGCGATCGCTTCGTCAACGCCGTGCAGCTTCTCGCTGTCGATCGTCCAGGTCTTCTGCTTCTTGGTCAGCTTGGCCATGATCTCAGCCCTCCACCACTTCGAGGCCCATCGCGCGGGCGGAGCCTTCGATGATCTTGGTCGCTGCCTCGATGTCGTTGGCGTTCAGGTCCTTCATCTTCGCGGTGGCGATGTCGGCCACCTGCGAACGCTTGATCGAACCCGCGGTCACCTTGCCCGGCTCCTTGGAGCCCGACTTCAGGTTCGCTGCCTTCTTGAGAAGGTAGGTCGCCGGCGGCGTTTTAGTCTCGAACGAGAAGGAGCGGTCGGCATAGACGGTGATGACGGTGGGGAGGGGGGTACCCTTCTCTACGTCGCCGGTCTGCGCGTTGAACGCCTTGCAGAATTCCATGATGTTCACGCCGCGCTGACCCAGCGCCGGGCCGATCGGCGGCGACGGGTTGGCGGCACCAGCTGCAACCTGCAGCTTGATATAGCCGGTGATCTTCTTTGCCATGTTTCTCACTCTGTAGCGGGGCAGGGTCTGGCGACCTCGCCCGTTTCAAGTTTAGCGGTTCGATCGGCCGTCCGATGGACAGACGCCTCCCGCAAGTTTTCCACGCATGACGTTGGAAGGCGCGCGCATAGCCGAAGCCGGGGCGAAAGGCAATTGGCCGTGCCGGAGCCTCAGACCCGTGCGAACCAGATGACGTGCATCGGTCCCTTGCCATTCTCCCGGGCGCGGACGCGGACCTCGTCGACGGCAAAGCCCGCCTGGGCAAGTCGCCGTGCGAATGCCGGATCGGGCGCGGCCGACCACACGGCGAGGATGCCGCCCGGTCGTAGCGCTGCCCGCGCCCGCGCCAGCCCGCGCGCCGTGTACAGGCCGTCATTCTCTTGCCGGGTAAGACCGTCCGGACCATTGTCGACGTCCAGCAGGATCGCGTCATAGCGCTCGGGGCCTGCTGCAGCCTCGCCGATTGCCGAGCCTACGTCGCCTATCCGGATGGTGACGCGCGGATCGTCCAGACATCCCTGGGCGAGTTCCGCCATCGGGCCGCGCGCCCATTCGATGATGCCGGGCACCAGTTCGGCAACGGTCACTTGGGCCTCGGGACCCACCAGGCCGAGCACTGCACGCAGCGTGAAGCCCATGCCATAGCCGCCGATCAGCAGCCGCGGTGCCGGGCGCGTCCCGAGTCGATCGCAGGTCATCGTGCCCAGCGCCACCTCGGATCCGCGCATGCGGCTGCTCATCAACTCATTGCGTTCGAGCAGGATCATGAAGTCGCTGCCGCGGCGGACTAGCCGCAGCGGCGGCCCTCCCGGGACCTCGGCGACTCCGATCAGCTCGCGCGGAGTCACCGTTTGCGGGCTTTGCGCGCAGCGTAGCGGGCGTCGCGAGCGGCTTTCAGCTCTTCCGCCGTCTTCTGGGGCTTGGGCGCAGCAGGTGCCTGGGCGGCACGGGCTGCCTCCGCCTCGGCCAGCTTGGCTGCCCTCTCGGCCTCGGCGGCCTTCAGGCGCTCGGCACGACGCTCGGCCGCGGCAGCCTTGCGGGCTGCCTGGGTCGCCTCGCGCGCCGCGATGGTCGCCGGATCCGCGGCGGGCTTGTTGCGGAGCTTTTCGAGCGCCGTCTGCTTGGCGGCACGCGATGCGGCTGCACGTTCGGAGAAATTGGGAGTCTTGTACCCTGCCATGTCTAGTCCGTCTTGGGTCGCGACCGTCGCGACCGGAGAGGGAGCCCTTTAGACCAATCTCCCGCAGAGTCTCGCATGCGAATGGTGCGGATCCGGCAGCGATGTCGAAAGCGGCCTGCAAAACCCTCCAGTATTCATGCCCAGCTGCGTGGCCGCGCCCACTTCAAGGCTTGAGTGCTTGATGCCTCGTCGCAAACTGCTTGCTGGAAAGGCCGATGCACCTGTACGTGACATTTCGATGACCCCCCCTCCACCGGACCAGTCACGCGATCGCCGGATCGAGGATCCTACCAACCTGTGGGTCATACACCCGGCGGGGCGGATGCTGCTGCCCTGGTTCATCGCACGGGGAATCTCGGCGAACGCCGTGTCGGTCGGGGGGCTGACGCTCGGCGTCTTGGCCGCTCTTGCCTTCGGCCGCTGGGAACATTGGCCGTTCGTCGTGGCGGGATCGGTGCTGTCGGTCACTTGGCTGATCGCGGACGGACTCGACGGCATGATCGCGAGGGCCACCGGCACGGCTAGCCCGCTGGGCCGGGCA